>JAFRJZ010000014.1 GCA_017431945.1 Candidatus Saccharimonadota bacterium | reverse complement strand
CCTTTCTTTTTAATCTTTAATGACCTCCCCCTTTACCTCTTTTCCCCTCCTCCCCCCTTATTTATTTCCTCCCCCTCGTGGTGCCGTTTAGAACAGTCTAACGAGAACAATAGATGCTAAAAACGGCACCGCGAGGGGTGCAATCACCTAACGACTTAATCAGAGTATAGTGCTCTAAACAAGCCTTTGGTACCTCGTGGTGCCGTTTTCTAGGCTTGTTCGTCGCTATTACAAATAAAATTACTCTGCTTTCACAGTCGTTAGATGATTGCTCTTTTATTATATCACACTTTTGCTTAAAAATGTAAAGAAAAATGCGAAAATGTACTAAAAAATAAAAAATCCCTCGCAGAAATGGTTTATAATAGATAGTGTATGGAGAGTGAGGTGAATGGAATATTGGTGGCGGCGCACGAGCTGAAGGCACCCTTGGGACTAATGCGACAATTGGCGCTGTCGTTGGAACTAGCGCAGCCAGCGGAGCAAGTGCGGATTCGCCAGCAGATGGTGGATGTGTCAGAGCGGGCGCTAAAACAAGTGAGTGACCTGACCAAAATCGCACGATTAGAAGATGGGCTGTTTGAAATGTCACCAGTAAGTGTGCGCGGAGTGTGCGACGAGGTGGCGCGAGAGTTGCAATCGCTATTTATGTTTAATAAGCGTGACCTAGTGATAAAATATAGCAACCGCGAGCGACTAGTGATCGCCAACCATGACCTGCTGTATAGTGTGGTTTATAATTTTTGCTTGAATGCGGTGCATTACTCGGGCGAGCAGACCGAGAGCCGGCTCGTAGTGCAGGACCACCAAGGCAAGGTGCGGGTGAGTGTGCGCGATTTTGGGCCGGCTTTGCCGATGGATGTATGGCGAGAATTGAAGCGAGGCTGGATCAACCGGCCGACTTCAATCGCGATGCGCCCGGGGTCGTCGGGGCTAGGGCTGTTTATTGCGAGCAAGTTTTCAAAATATATGAACGCCGAGGTGGGGGCGACTAGGCACCGCGATGGCACGAGTTTTTTCGTGGAACTACCGGTGTCTAAGCAAGCGAGCCTGTTTGTATGATTTTTGTGATAGACGACGACAAGATTATGGCGGAGTGTATTGCGCGAGCCTGCGAACCGCGTGAAGTGGCGGTGTTTGCGAATGCGATTGATGCGGTGAATGCGCTAAATGACGGTTTGCCAGACTTGATTTTTTTGGATATTTTGCTGGACGGGCCAGACGGATTTACTTTTCTTAATGAAATTGTTTCGTATGCGGATACCGCACAGATTCCGGTGGTGATAGTGTCGTCGCTGGATTTTGCCGAAAGGGATTTGACAAATTATGGAGTAGTGGGGATACTGGACAAAAATAAAATGACGCCACAGGAGATAAAGGATTATGTCGAGCGGTACTGCCAATAAAGATTTGCGGACGCAGGGGATAGTGCTACACCGCACTAATTATGGTGAAACGGACAGGATTTTGAATATTTTGACGCCCGAGGGCAAAATTGCGGTGCTGGCAAAAGCGGTGCGACGCCCAGGGTCAAAATTGGCGGGGGGCGTGGAGATGTTTTGTTTGTCTGATATCACGATACATCGGGGCAAGGGCGAACTTGGCATCCTGACTAGCGCCAAGATGTTGACTAACTACCATAATATTTTGGCGGATTTGACGAGATTGGAACTGGCGAGTCAAGCGATGAAGGCGATTAATAAAGCAACTAATGATGTGGCGGATGCGGAATATTTTGAACTATTAAAGCAAGTACTGGCGGGGCTAAATGAGGGGACGCCAAGTAGCGTAGTAAAAATGTGGTTTGATATTAATTTTCGTCGCCTGAGTGGTGAGGAATATAATTTGTATACCGATGTGAACGGTGAGAAATTACAGCCCGGAGTGGAGTACCGTTGGAACTTACAAGAAAACGCTCTGGAACCTTGCGCAGGCGGGCCGATAGGAACCAACCAAATCAAACTAATGAGATTGATGGCGACGAGTCGCCTGGCGGTGGTGGAGAGAGTGAAGGGGGTGGAGGAGCTAACAAAAAAATTGGTACCGCCAGCTGGAATCGAACCAGCATTGTACCCTTAGAGGGGGTATGTCCTATCCGTTGAACGATGGCGGCCCAAAAAACAGGCTATCTATATTATATCACGACTACGCTGGCGGTAGGGCTATTTGTTGTAGTTGATAGTATCAAGGACATGAGCAAATTCGTCAAAGAAGATGGTGGCGTCGGTTTGGATAATGACGGTTTTGTCGCGAATCTTGAAAACAGCAACTTTACCTTGGAATTCGTCGGTGATTTGGCCGGTGAAGATGGTGACGGGATCACCGTTGATTTGGCGGGTCTCGACGGTGAGATTGCCATCTTCGACTTCGCCGTTGTAATCTTCGAGGATTGAATCGGTGGATTCATTGGTGATTTTAAGACGGAGAGCATCGATGGTGTCGTCAGAAATCGGTTTGATGATGTCGGGGTTAAAGTAGGCTTCGTAATTTTTGCCGTCAGTGACATCGGCGGCGATATAAACACTCCAGGTTTTAGGATATTCAAAAGATAAACTGCCGTAATCGGAGGGGCCACCAAAAGTCTTGTAAGGTTGTTTCTCGCGGTTGGCAAAATCGTTTTCAAGTTCGGCGGTGTTGGCCGAGACGGCCTCTTCGACCTCAACCTTAATCTTGGCTTCAACTGCGGTGTTGGCTTCGTTCCATTGGATGTACATCCAGATAAAGAGCGCAATAAAAGTAGCTGAAACCAAGGCTAGACCAATAATAACGATAGTGCGAATGAGATCTTTTTGTTGATTGTCGGCGCGAGGGGCTATAGGAACGGTACTAGGCTGAGGAGCGGGGGGTTGAGGAGTGAGCAAAGCCTGGGGCGCAGGTGGGCCTTGTGGTGCCGGTGTATTTGGCGTCACTGGGGGCATAGTAGAAGGATTATTTGGTTCCATAGCACCATTATAGCATAAGTTTTATGTTTTTAAAATTTCAATTTCGTTCTTGAGATTGTTTAAGTCTTGTTTGATATCGTCGGCCAATTTTAACGCGTCTTCGTAGTGCGCCTTGGCGTCTTCGAGCTGAAAATCATCACTCGAAAACCAAGCGGTGGCTTGTTCGAGACGGGCGATTTTTTGGTCAATGGTTTGAGCTTGAGTGGATTTATTGGGGGTTTTAGGCATTTTTGATCTCCTTTATTTCTTTAATTTCGGCTTTGATATTTTTAGTGTGTGTTGTAATTTTTACAACATTACCGACGGCGATTTGGCCGGCGATGATGGCGTAGCCGCGTTTTAAAACTTTATCAGGATCAAGCATCTCTAAGAGGTGGCGCTGGTGATCCACTTGGCGATTGCGGTCGTCAATCTTAGTAATAATCTCGCGGTAGGTATCGTCGGTGAGATTATCAATATCACGAATACGCGCCTGACGGTCTGGGGTGAGGAGCTCGGCGACATTGGACGGAGTGGAGGCACGAATGTCGGCAGAAAGGTCTGCAAGCGAAGTATCAACTTCGTGGCCGATACCAGTAATGATGGGGATGCGGCTGGCTGAAATCTTGCGAGCGAGCGCCTCATCATTAAAGGCCGAGAGGTCGTCGGCGGAGCCACCACCACGCATGATAGCAATAATGTCAACATTGGAATGCTGATTGAAATAATCCAGAGCCTGAATAATCTGTGCGGGGGCGTCAAGTCCCTGAACTTGGGTATGGTAGACTTTGATTTTGAGTCCGCCCCAGCGAGCGTTGATGATTTTGATGAAGTCAGCATAGCCGGCGGCGTCGGTGGATGAAATCACGCCGATGGTAGTAAGCGGGGTGGGGATGGGGCGTTTTTTGGCTGGGTCAAAGAGACCTTCTTTTTCTAACTTTTCTTTGAGCAAATCAAAGGCTTTTTTAATGTTTCCCTGCCCGCGGGGTTGGATTTTTTTGACGGTGAGGGAAAATTTGCCCCATTTGGTAATCTTGGGTTCGGCTTCAAGGATAACCTTCATGCCGTCTTCAAGCGGAATATGTAAATCCCATAATGGCATAAAGCAGTTGACGCTACTGAGTTCGTCTTTGAGATCAAAAAAGACCCATTTGCCTTGGTTGATTTTGAAACTGATGACCTCGCCCTCAATGATGATGCGTGGAAAAGTGCCGGCGAGTGTGCGATTGGTGACATCAAGAAACTCGGAAACGGTGAGCGGAATGGATGCGTCCATTAGACGCCCCCGGTTTCTTGTTCAAGAGTTTCGCGTTCTTTTTTGCCGATTTTGGAGATGGCGTTTTGGTAGAAACCGTAGCCGGTGAGGATGGTCATAGAAAGGACAATCACACGAGCGATACAGACGATAGAGAGGGCGTCTTCAACCCCGAGGATGCCCATGACACTGACCATACCGACCTCATAGGGCCCAATAGGAAAGAGGACGCCAAGCGCCGAACCGATAGCTTCGCCGACGAGAATTTGGGGTAAAATATCGGGCTGACCGCGGCTGATGGCAACAATCCAATAAATCGCGACTTCGAGAAAACTGTAAACAACACCCCAGAGAATCGGGCGGATGAGGATGCGTTTGTTGCGACGGGCGGTGATGAGGTCTTCGTGGATGTCTAGGAGATATTTTTCAATGGTTTCGCGCTTTAACTTGTTGGTCTTGTGGCCGAAAGTGAAAGTTTTGACGCCCCAGTCGCAAATCTTAACGATAATGTCGGTAATTTTGTGAATACGGTCGAGGCTGCTAGCGATAATAATAAGGGTGGCGATGAGAATAACCACGCCAACGCTGATAATAGCGGTGAGCCAGACAATCCACATCCCGCCAGCGGGAATGGCGCTAAACGCGAGCAGAAAAATCACCGCGAGGATGGTCTGGAATTGGTTGGCACAGATAGTGATGACATAACGGAGGGCATAAGTAAAACTAGCCTGCCCAGCGGTGACGCCAAATTTGCGCAGACGCCAAGTGATGTAAGCAAGCCCACCGAAACCACCGGCCGGTACTGCGTGGTTGACAAAGTTAAGCTCCAAGGAGATACGAATCAGTTCAAACTGAGGAATTTTTTTGACATTTTTCTTGGCGACGAGAAAGGAGAGGAATACCTGCCCACAGCAGTAATACATAAAAAGTTGCTCGGGGATGAGAAGGAGAAGGACAAAAAGGTTGGTGTCGGCAATATGGTTGATGGCTTGGTGGATGGTTTCGCGATTTTCAAAAATTACCACACAGACCAAAATCACTGTGATAATAGAGATGATGGTGCGGATAGACAATTTGGACTTTTTGGACTTTTTGGTGTCTGAGGCCATATATTATATTATAACATAGTCGTGATATAATGAAGTAATGAAGTATTTGGCTGTGATTGGTAGAAATAAGGTGCTGTCGCTGGCGGAGCTTGAAAGTCTGTACGGTAAAGTGCATGACTTAGGTGGGGGGTGCGCAAGTTTTGAAAGTGCTGATAATGTAAATATTGATCGGCTGGGGGGGTGTATGAAATTGGCGCGCTTGATAGAAAAGCCGCTGATGGAATGGCTGATGGGACTACCAGAGGGAAAAATTACGCTGGGAGTGTCGGATTATAGTAGGGGGGCGACAGGGCGGTCGGTGAAGGCGGAGGCGATAAAATTGAAAAAGATACTAGTGCGACATGGTCGCAGTGTGCGGGTAGTGCTAGGTGAAGGAGCGGTGCTATCTACGGCGACGGTGCTACATAATGGACTGGGGCGGGGGTCATCGGGACGCAAGGTGGAGTTGATTCGGCTAGATGGTAAATGGTATGCGGGGTGTGGCGTGCAAGATATTGATGCTTACACTCGGCGCGACCAAGCCCGGCCGGCGAGAGATGCTAAGGTGGGGATGTTGCCGCCAAAATTGGCGCAGATTTTAGTGAATTTGTGTGGGCTATTGCCGGAGGGGGCGCGGGTGCTGGATCCGTTTTGTGGCACTGGGGTGGTACTACAGGAAGCGCTATTGATGGGGTACCAAGTATACGGGACTGACATCGATGAGCGCATGATAAGGTACACCGAGAAAAATTTGGAGTGGCTCATGAGCAGAAACAAAGAAGCATATTTCGTGGGTCGCGTCCAAAACCCCTGTCGCCACAGGGGTTTTGGCGCTATATCTCGCGCTGCCGCGCTCCGAAATACCCACGAAATAGCTTCTTCTGTTTCTGTCGGTAGTGCCACTGAGTTTGTCTGGGAGCAACCTGTCGATGCGGTGGCGTGTGAGGCGTATCTGGGGCCGCCACTAAAGACAGTGCCGACAGAGATAGAACTAAAAGAAATCCAACAAGAAATCAATTCACTTCTTTCTGCTACTCTAAAAAATTTGTCAAAACAATTGAAATCTGGGACACCAGTGGTGATGGCGGTGCCGGCGTGGCTTCGGCCAAATGGTGAATATGAAGGGCTTAATTTGCTTGACGAAACCGATAATCTGGGGTATAATGTAAAAAAGTTCGTGTCAAGGGGGAGGCTTTTGTATCATCGCGAGGGTCAGGTGGTGGCACGAGAAATAATAGTTTTAAGGAAAAAATGATATGTCACATGTAAAAGCAGGCGGTACCGCCAAAAACATCCATAACAACCCGGGGCAGAGGCTCGGTGTGAAACGTTTTGGTGGGCAAAAAGTCCGCGCAGGCGAAGTATTAGTGCGCCAGACTGGTAGCACCAAAATTGCTGGTCCTGGTACCTATATGTCACGCAATTTTACCATCCACGCCGCCAAGGACGGAGTAGTCACTTTCGTCAAAACCAAGAAAACGCATTTTTCGGGACGTTCAGTTCCCCGCGTGCGCGTAGAGGTACGCTAAATTAGACCCGAAAAGCCCCGCTGGGGGCTTTTTTGTGGTATAATTTAAGCATGAATGTATTAGTGGTGGGAAATGTTCTCAGAGATGTTTACTTGCGCCTAGATGAGCGCCATAATAATTTTGAATACGATGAAAAGGACAATCCCTGGTTGGATTTATGTTTTGACGGCAGTACGCACCCGTTTTTCCGTCGTAATAGTGTGTATGGCGGAGCAGCGGTGACGCTAGAAGTGGTAAAGAAATTTGGCCTGACTGGGCAGATTTCGGGGTCTAGGCTAGGGATGGATAGTGCCGACGAGGCTGGCAAGACCGATAATTACCGTTATATTTTGTGTTACGATGACCATATTAGTTATTTTACCTCAAGCCAGCGGACGCCAACGGTGCTGGTGACGCCGGATGACACGATTGACTGGATAATGATTGACCGCTCGGCAAATATCAACGAGCAATTTGTAAAGGATATTCAAGCGTTGATGTCGGTGTCTAACCAAACGCGGCTAGCGGTGTATGCGAAAGAACAACCAGAACTGCTATATAATCAGCTGATAGAGCTGGCAGATGTGGTGTTTGCCGAGTTTGGGCTAAAACCGTTACATAGCCAACAGCAAGTGTGCCGAATTTATGAAGAAACGATTACGCTGGATGACGAACAACAAAGCTGGCATTTACCACGCAAAGATTTGCTGACGCACCTGACGGCGCACTCAATTATTGCGGGGTCGGTGCTGTCGGCTTTGATTTTGGAGAAATCGACACACGAAGCGTTGAAGTTAGCGAAGATAAATGTAGAGAATGCAACATTAGATAGAACGTTGTCGCTGGAAAAGCTAGAAGAATTGGTATAGAAAGCAAATAGCTCGTTTTGTGAGCATTTGTTAAGTCAGATTTGAATTAGAAAAATGCCACCCGGAGGGAGCATTTTTCTAATTCAAGTCGCGAACAAAATGAGCTATTTGCTTTCTTCGGAAGACTCTTCGGGTTTTTCGGCGGATTCGTTGCTGGATTCTTCGCCAGATTCGGTAGATTCTTCGGTTTCGGATTCGGTAGCGGCAGCTTCGGCGGCCTCTTTGGCTTCGCGAGCGGCAGCTTCGGCGACTGGATCGTAGACACCAGCTACGGTAGTGGTGAGGTCAGTTTCTTTGTCGGCAAATTCAACACCAGCAGGCAAAGTGATGTCGGCGAGCGTGAGCTTGTCATCAAGAGTAGCCAACTTGCTGGCGTCAACGGTGAGTTCGCTCGGCAGATCGCTTGGTTTGGCCTTGATTTCAATTTCTTCAATCGCTTGCGAAGGAGCATAGTGAAGCTTGTGAGCTTCGGAAGCTTCAAAGTTGACAAGAGTAATTGGCACCTCGGCCTCAACCACGCTCTGAGCCGAGATAGCACGAAACTCAATGTTGACAATACGGCGGCTAGTAGGGTTGATATCAACATTTTTGATGATAGCAAGTTGCTTTTTGCCGTCAATATCAAGGTCTACCGGTGAGTGATAACCAGCGGCACGCACGACTTTGTCGGTGGCGTTGTAATCGGAAGCAGTGAGAATCGGCTCGCCTTTGCCACCATAAATCACGGATGGGATAAGACCCTCGTCGCGGAGGGGTTTAAGTTTTTTGCCAGTTAAAGTGCGCTTTACTAGCGCTAATTTGTATTCAGCCATAAATAATTTCCTTTATTTTCTTATATTTTACCTTATTTTGAGGGAAAAAGCAAGAGGGCGAGATTGATAAACGAAAAACTGAGGGCGGTGTCCCGCATATATCCACTGCAGGTCCTGCCCTCATCTAATTAGATTGTAACATTATCGCTTGTTAAAGTCAAGCAATTCTTCGTTCTTAGTGATAACCTTCATTCTTTTTATTTTATTAGATTTGTTAAATTGGCGCTCTAACTCCCTTAAACATTTTGTTTGATGTCTTTTGGTCCTGCGTAAATCTATGATGATATTATTAGATTGCTTTAAAGCTTTTTGAATGGTGTTTTTCATTAATGATTTACCCTCACCTTTTGGCGATTTTATTTCCCATTTGATACCGCTCATTTTGATATCTGGAGTATGTATGCCATTTATATTACTTTTGGGTATAAGTTCAATATTATAACCCAAATTAGTAAAGAATAAAATTGTGTTATATTCATGCTTTTCCAATGACACACCGTTAGGAATGATTTTTCCTATTTTGCCGAGTTTTTGATTTTTCATGTGCGAGAATGTAGCAAAATAGGCAGTAAAATGCACGCGCTAGCCTGATATTTTATTCTAAAAAGTGGCTTTTTTGCTTCTGTACATTATGTCTTGCCGTGGGAGGAGTGGGGGGAAGGCAAACCCCACTACTACACACCAGAAATAAGGCACCGAATAGAGAGGCCGGAGTCTTTCTCAACGTCGCTGCTGGGGGAGACGAGGCCATCACTATTGGCGAACAAGTCGAAGGCGAGGCTACTACCGTAAGCCGTAGACGAGAACCACCAGCCGCGGCTACCCTGGTTGCTCAAAGTTTCGTAGTAGCTGCCTGAGAACACGAGAGAAACAGGGGCGTTGGTAAAGTTGGTGGTAGTAACGCCAGACCATCTAGCACCATTCCAAGAACCAGTAGTAATGT
>JAFRJZ010000013.1 GCA_017431945.1 Candidatus Saccharimonadota bacterium | reverse complement strand
TTTCTATGTTTTTACCTGTACAATATGACATAGGTAGATTCTCCTTATTTTAAGTGATATTGATTTAAGTATAGAATCTACCTTTTTTGATGGCAAGGACCAGCAGTTTAGTTTATGTTGCAAAGGTTCTGAGATAATACGCCATCATTGCTAATAAGATTTTTTTATGTTATAATTGCAAAATGCAAACCGCTGATTTTGACTACAATTTGCCAGAAGAACTGATTGCTCAGACTCCTATCAAGAATCGCGCCAATTCTAGACTCCTCGCACTGAACAGAAAAACCCAAAATTTCAGTGATCATATTTTTTTCGACATTATCGATTATTTAACTCCTGGTGACGCCTTAGTGCTAAACGAAACCAAAGTTTTACCAGCTCGTATTTTCGGTACCAAATTAGGTACTGGTGGTGCCGTAGAATTATTACTGCTCAAAGACCTCGGTCACGACACTTGGGAGTGCCTCGCCCGCCCTGGAAAACGCCTTCATCAAGGCACTAAAATTACTTTTGGCACCCCTATTAATACTACCAAAAATGTTGTAAAATCTACAACAAAAACAGATACCCACCCCAATAACGTTGTAAAAAATACAACATTACAAGCCACTGTCGTTAAAACTTTAGAAGAGGGAATTATTCATGTTAAATTCACTTACGAAGGCATTTTTCTGGAAATTCTTGATCGGCTCGGCACCATGCCTCTGCCACCCTACATCCACAAACAACTCGAAGACCAATCACGTTATCAAACTGTTTATGCGCGAAATCTCGGTTCTGCCGCCGCCCCCACCGCTGGATTACATTTTACGCCCAAATTATTACGAGATATCGAACAAAAAGGTATTAAAATCATCAAAATTACCCTTCATGTTGGACTCGGCACTTTTCGTCCAGTTTCTGTCGAAGACGTCACTAAACATCAAATGCATACCGAAAATTATTACATGTCCAAGCAAGCCGCCGATACACTCAACGACATCCGAGCGCAAGGCGGTAAAATTTTTGCCGTTGGCACTACTACTGTCCGCACTTTAGAGACCGTTATGCAAAAATACGGCAAATTTCAGGCTTGCACCGGTGATACTGATATTTTCATTTATCCAGGTTATCAATTTCAGGGCACCGACGCCATTATTACTAATTTTCATCTACCTAAATCTACTCTCCTGATGCTAGTTTCCGCTTTTGCTGACCGCGGCCTTATTCTAAAAGCCTATCAACACGCCATCGACGAAAAATATCGTTTTTTCTCCTTTGGTGACGCAATGTTAATTATCTAAATGGCAACATTATGAAACTAAATTATAAAGTCATCCACACTGAAAAACAGACCAAAGCTCGCCTCGGCAAAATCATTTTTACTGATAAGGACGGCACCACCCAAACTTATGAAACCCCCATGTTTATGCCGGTCGGTACTCAGGCTACCGTCAAAACTCTCAGCCCCGAACAAGTCAAAGCTACTCATCCTGGTATCATTTTAGCCAATACTTACCATCTCTGGCTCCGCCCCACTCCAGAAGTTATCAAAGAAGCCGGTGGTCTACATGAATTTATGAACTGGCATGGCCCTATTCTTACTGATTCAGGCGGTTATCAAGTTTTTTCGCTTGCTAAAAATAAAAAGAAGGACATCACTGAAGAAGGTGTGCATTTCAAAAGCGAAATTGACGGCCGACCACTCTTCCTTACCCCCGAAAAATCCATCCAAATCCAAAATATGCTTGATTCCGACATCGCTATGAGTTTTGACGAATGCCCACCCGCCACCGCCGACTACGCATATCTCAAGAACAGCATCGAGCGCACCCTCCGCTGGGCCGAGCGCGGCAAAAAAGTTCATAATAACCCTCAGCAAAACCTCTTTGGTATCGTCCAGGGCGGCCCTTATGAAGATTTACGCAAATTTTCTGCCATCAAGACCGTTGAAATGGATTTTGACGGCTATGCTATTGGCGGTGTCGCCAACGACGACGAATCCAAAGACGATATGTACAAAGCCGTTGAATTCTCCACTCCCTACCTTCCTAACGATAAGGTTCGCTACTTGATGGGCGTCGGCGAACCAGTTGATTTGTTGGAAAGTGTGATTCGTGGTGTTGATATTTTTGACTGTGTTTCACCTACCCGCCTCGCCCGCCACGGCAACGCTCTCGTCACCGGCGTCCGTAGCACTAGCCAAGGTCCCAAAGAAAACCGCCTCAACCTCAAAAACGCTCGCTTCAAGCACGATTTTACACCGATTGGAACTACTTGCGATTGTTATACTTGCCAAAATTACACTCGTGCCTACCTCCATCACCTAATGCGTTGTGGCGAAGCTTTTGGCGCTACTTTGCTTTCTATTCACAACATCCGTTTTCTCATCCATTTTTGCGAACAAATGCGCGAAGCCATCCGTGAAGACCGCCTCTTAGAATTCCGTGACGAATTTCTAAAAAATTAATTATGGTATAATAGAATTATGGATAATAATAACGGTGGGCTTTCTCCGACTGAGCGCCAGCGCAAAACCGCCGCCGAAATCACCAGAAAAAAAGTTCTTGAAGCCTATGAGAAACAAGGCCATTATGAATCAACTACCGATTCCGCTGCCCCCAATAGGCCTAAGGACCACATCAATAAGGAAGATTGGCAAAAATATCACTCCGCTTGGCAAAATTATTACCAAAAATACTATGGCGACTATTATCGCAACGCCGCTCGTAATTATATTGCCAACGAAAAACTCAAAGCCAAGCGTCGCACCGAAGAAGAAGAGCCCGCCCCCATCGACCCCGCCACCGAACTCCGCCAACAAATCCAATCCAGCAACAAACCGCGTCGCGCTAGTAAGTTTTGGAAAAAGCATCATCGTCGCCTCATCCCAATTTTTGCCGGCGTCGCCGTAGTACTGGTATTCTTATTCTTGCAATACAACCGCCTAATTTTTGCCCCCATCGCTGCCTATATTTCGCCCGGTAACGGCGCCGGTGCCACCATCACCGCCCTTGATTCTAGCACTAATATTAATGTCGTGCCCGACCCCAAGCTCATTATCCCCAAGCTCAATGTTGATGTGCCAGTACATTTCGGCATTAGTAATGATACCGAAACCGTCAACAACGCCATGAACAACGGTGTCGCTCAATTTATCATCCCTGGCGCCACTGCTTACCCCGGACAAATCGGCAACCTCATTATCACCGGTCACTCTGCTGGCGATGTTTATAGTAATAATCAATATAAATTTATCTTTTCTGGCTTGGAACGCCTCAATGTTGGTGATACTATCTATATTAATTACGAATCCAAACGCTACACCTACTCAGTAGTCGGCTCCGAAATCGTTGAACCCGATGACCTTGAGGCTCTCACCAAGGAAACCAACAAACCCATGCTCACCCTCGTCACCTGTACGCCGCTCGGTACTTCTCGCTACCGCCTACTCGTTCACGCCGAGCAAATCAACCCACCAGTTGATACCGCCACCGAAACCGCCAACACCACAGCCTCCACTGCCCACTCCGAATCACTCCCGTCCAATGAAGACACCTTTTTTGAAGGAATTTGGAATTTCTTGACAGGCAAACAGTAATAGCTGAACCGTATTTTCTTGACCTCGCTCACGCCGGCCCGTCGTTACGGGCGGCGTTCGTTGGAAGTTCTCGTAAGAACTTCCTTCACGGTCTGCGAAAATAGGTTCAGCTATTACCGTATTACTTCTCTCATCAAATTTTCATCACTTACATAATAAAGATATTTATTATCACCACTAATCATTACGGCGCGGTCGCTCACTCCGCCGTTGACTATTTCACGCTCATTCGTACCATCAAAATCCCAAACTACTACCTTACCATCCAGCACATCATACAGCATACTATCATCTATCCACTTAATCTTATCGCTCTTTGATTCATAGCCAGCAATTTTATTGGTATCAAGATCCGCTGACACTATCTCTCGCCCTTGCTTCACTAGTACATACTCACCGCCACGGCTTACCGTTAAGCTTTCTGGCACAAACCCAAAGGTATATTCTAACACCATCTTTAACGTCGAATCCTCACTATCTAGCAAAACTTTATTGCTACCACTCTTTTTCATCTCTGCCGTATATACTGGATACTCACCCGAATACACGCTCAGCCTATCACCCACCGTATATATTAAATACTCGTCATCATAATACGCGCTACTTCCTACCAACACTTTATCATCGGTATCAACCACCCTTACTACTACACTATTTTTTGCGCCATCTTTATATATACCAATATTTCGTTTACCGTTGTCATCCCGACTCGTTGCATATACCACATCCGTACCATGATTAGTGAAACTTTCTACTCGCTCTACCAGCACCCGCGAAATCGACTTATTATCTACATCAACTTTGCGTAGCTTACCATTTTCTAGCGTCATCAACTGTCCCGCCGAACTATTAGCTATCTCAATTTTGCTAAAATCTAAGCCAAACTCTTTTGTTAAGTTCACACTCTCCGTCACATCTTTTAAGTCCACTAGTGCCCACTCGGTACTACCATCATGGCTCGCTTTTATTAGCACCTTGTCCTCATCGCTATCCCATTTCATATGCTCAATTTTACCTGTAAACTTATTGTCCTTGATAAAATCAAAGACTTTCGCCACATCTATCTCGGTCATTTCTACATTATCATTCTTAACATTCATCAGCGTCCATTTCACGCTATCCGACTTCGCATATAATATATAGTTGCGATTTTCTGAAGCACTATAAAACATCAAGTCGCCCAACCCCGCCACCTTTTCGGTCTCACGTTCTAGCAAAAACAACCTCGGCGAATACAGGCGCATCAAGCTCCCCGGCGCCATTGTCACCGTCTTTTCCCAGCTATCGTAACCTTCCTTGGTGATCTTAATATAATGGTCACCTGGCGACAGCGACTCACTGAGGTTAGAGCGGGCAAATAGTGTCTTGCCATCAATTTCAACCGTCGCACCAGTCGGCATCGTGTGCAATTGCATCAACCCCGACTGCTCAATCTCGCCTTCCGCACCAAATTTATAGCCCATGGCCACTAAAGTCATCACCACCACAATCGCAATTACAGCAAATACCATGCCAGTTTCTGCTATAATTGTTAAGATTTTTTGACGACGCTTTCTCTGTTCGCGGTTCATATTTTCATTATATCACAAAAAATCTCAAAAATTGCTCTTGCTTTTCATTGCACTTACCGTTATAATAAGTGAAAGCATAATGCGAGGTATAAATGAATAAAGACAAGCAATCTGTAAACCATTCTAGTTCAGCGACTCATCGCAAAGTCCAGCGTTCTACTACGCTCAATCGTAAATATGTCAAACGCCCCTCTGCTGAGGAGATGGCCGAAGGTTCCACCACCGTCAAGGTCAATGTCGCTCCTAAAGTCAAGGTCAAATCCAAATCTTACGCTCGCAAGCCTGCTCCTGCTAAAAAACAACCCGCTATCGGCATTATCCCAGTCGCCAAGGCCGATACTCCTGCCCAACCAAATCCTTACGCTCAAGCTCTCTCAGCTCGCAAATCCAGCCCCGCTAAGGCTACTAGACCAAGCGAACTCACTGCCAAAGAACGCAAGAACCGCGCCATTGAGCAAGCCATGCGTTCTGTCGCCACCATGAATACTAATGGCGTCATCGCTAGCGAGAATCTTCCCGCTGCTACAGCCAAGTCTGCTAAATCTAAATCTATGACTAAGTCTAGTACCGTTAAGTCCAAGAAACAGAAATCCGTCAAGCCCATGAGCACCGGTAACGGCAAACGTTTCGCCCTCGCCTTTGTTTGCGCTGCCGCTTGTGTCGCTGCGCTCGCTCTCTTTGTTAATGCCAATATGCCCGACATCTCCGTCCGCGTCGCCGCCATGCAGACCGGCATCGAGGCCACCTACCCATCCTACATTCCCCGCGAATACTCACTTTCCAACATCCTTTCTGAAGACGGCAAAATCACTATGGAATTCAGCAAGGCCGACGGTAGTAAATTCACCCTCACCGAAGAAAAGTCCTCCTGGGACAGCACCGCTCTGCTTAATAACTATGTCAAAGAAAACTGGGGTGATGATTACACTACCACTCGCGAACAAGGTGTCACTATTTATATGAAAGACTCTAACGCCACCTGGGTCAACGGCGGCATCATCTACCACCTCGACTCCACCGACGACAGCCTCACTAAGAAACAAATCAACAGCATCGTCGTATCATTATGATATAATTAAGGAATGAAAACTCGTTTTGCTCCTAGCCCTACTGGTTATATTCACATCGGCAATGTCCGCAGTGCTATTTATCCGTATTTATTAGCCCAACAGCAACACGGCAGATTCATCCTCCGTATCGAGGATACCGACCGCGCTCGCTATGTTGAAGGCGCTACCGAACTCATCATGGACACTCTCAAATGGCTTGGACTCGACTGGGATGAAGGCCCCGTTGTCGGCGGTCCAAACGGCCCTTATTTTCAAACCGAGCGTAAAGCCATTTATCATAAATGGGCCAACAAATTAATAGCCGAAGGCCGTGCTTACGCCGACCCCACCACCCCTGATACACTTGACAAATATCGCAAAGAGTGCTATAATAAAAAAATACCGTTCCTTTACCGGAACTTTCGCCCTTCTAATACATCCGAATGGCATGAAGGGCTTCCTTTACGCTTTAAATCCGACCCCAAGCCTCGCCAATGGCACGACGCCGTCATGGGCGACCTTTCGGCCGGCCCCGAGGTCCAAGACGACATTATCCTCATCAAAAAAGACGGCCTCCCTACTTATAACTTTGCCCATATTGTTGACGACGCCGAGATGGGTGTCACCCATGTGATTCGTGGTGCCGAATATATTTCTAGCGTACCAAATTATCTCGCCCTTTACGAAGCGCTCGGCCTTGAAGTACCAGTGCTAGTCACTCTACCCCACATCCTCGGCCCCACTGGCAATAAGAAGCTATCCAAACGCGACGGTGCTAAGTCCGTCACCGACTACCGCGACGAAGGCGTCCTCGCCGAAACCATGCTCAACTACCTTGCCTGCCTTGGCTGGAACGACGGCACCGAGCAAGAGATTTACACCCGCGACGAGTTAATTAAACACTTTTCCTTAGATCGCATCCAAGTTTCCGGTGCTCGTTTTGACGAGACCAAACTCCTTTGGCTCAACGGCCAATGGCTTCGTCGCTTAGTTGAAGAGCAGGGAATCGCCGAATTTTACCCCCGCACCGAAGGTTTTTGGCCTACCAGCGCCTCTAGCTACGAGCCCGAGTATCGTCAACAAGTCTTCGCCATCATCTACGACCGCCTCAAGACTTTACAAGACCTCCGCACTATGACCGATTATTTCTTTGAAGACCCTACCATCGACCTAAAGCTCATCACTACTAATAAATTCCTCAAAAAATTCTCCGAAAACCAGCTGGTTGACTTTCTCCAACAGTCAGTTGTCAAACTCCAAGACACTGAATGGAATGAAGACTCCCTTCAAGATGCTCTCAACCAGCTCCTAGAATCTACCGCATTAAAACCCGCCGAACTATTCAGCCTCATTCGTATCGCCCTGTCTTATGCACCATTTAGCCCCGCCCTTAATCTTACTCTCGCAGTCCTAGGCAAAGACACTTCACTTGCCCGTTTCAATTCTACCATCACCGCCCTTGCCAACGCTTAAATCTTATGCTAAAATTAGGCTAAACTAAGCGAGGAATTTTTCTTTATGGATAACATTACACCCCCACAGCAACCATCAGTCATCGAGTTTAGCGATACCGACCTCAATCCTGAAGGCAAAAAGCACCACAAATCCGGCAAAAAATCCAAAAAACCTCGCAAACCATTGACCAAGAAGCAAAAAATCATCCTTATCATCACCGCTTCAATATTATTTTTACTAATGGTCGGCTCCGCTATTTTGCTTTATGTTTTATCACAAAAACAAATTGAGCGCGAGGAGGCCGCTAAGTCCGCCGAACCAATCTACAGCCTACTCACCGGCGAAATTATCGACAATGAGGAATTAAATAAATCCCCCACTTTCTGTGTCCAGACCCCTAACGGCATGGATGGCGCTCGCCCCCAAGTCGGGCTAAATCAAGCCGGCGTGGTATTTGAGGCTATCGCCGAGGCCGGCATCACTCGCTTTGCTGCTGTTTACCAAAATCCTACTTCCTCAGCCATCGGCCCCATCCGCTCACTTCGCATCTATTACCTAGAATGGGACACGCCTTTTGACTGTACTATCGTCCACGCCGGTGGCTCCGCCGAGGCTATCGCTGCCGCTGCCGACGGCACCCATCGCGATCTCACCGAATCCACCGAATACATGTGGCGCGATTACAGCGGTTACCGCGCTCCCAATAACCTCTTTACCTCACCCACCCTACTCAAACAGTTCAACGATAGTAAGGGTTATACGACATCCAATCTCACCGCCTTCCCCCGCCTCACTCCAGTAGCCGCTCTTGACATCGCCGATACCAACTACGCCAATGCTCACCCTGATGAGAGCACGTCGGGAAACGCCGAATCTACCGAGCCTACCGAGGCCATCCCACTCACCGAAACCATCCATGTTAACTTTGGCACTCAGCCCAATTTTAATACTGTCTACACTTATGATTATGACAACAACCGCTACCTCCGCGCCTACGCCAACGGTGGCGCTCACATGGTCTATACCTGCCCCAGCGACCTCACCGGCGAGGTCAAGCCCCAACAAGATTGCGGTGAACCCTCTCAAGTAGCACCTAAGGCTATCGCCGTCATGCGTGTCAATCAAACCACCGCCTCTGATAACTACCACCAAAACATTGACACTATTGGCAGTGGCGAAGCCTATGTCTTCCAAAACGGCCAAGTTATCAAAGGTACTTGGAAAAAGACTTCAGCCAAAGAGCAAATCAAATTCACCGACGAATCTGGCAATGACATCGCCTTCACTCCTGGCCAACTCTGGATTGCAGCCATCCCTCAATTTGGTTCAGTAGAATACTAGCCCACTGTATAACGATTTTAGACAGAAACACGCTATACAGGATATACTATCCCTGTATAGCGATTATTGACAAAAACACGCTATACAGGTAAAATAAACTTATGAAGATGTATTTTTCTAATTCCGACTATCTCGCTTACTTTGACGGTTTTTTGAATAAACTTAATTTAACGAATAAAACAAACCTGACAATAGAAACCCACCCAAAATGGATAAACGTCCACCCAGCAATTCTCACCCTAGCAGCATCACTTGCCTTACAAGTCGGAAAAGACAATGTACAAATCCCAAACTTAACAGCTTCCTCTGGCTCATATCTTGATAGCATGGGGCTATTCAACTTTACTTCTCAAAAATCACCGTATTTAATAAACAAGAAAGACCCCTCAGGCCGTTTTATACCTCTAACCATAATCAAAACACCGACCGAACAATCACAGTTCATCTCCGAAATGATTCCCCTACTTCACCTCCCACCAGAAAAAGCAAGTGCAATAAAATATGTCGTCGGAGAATTAATTAGAAATGTCTTGGAGCATTCTATGAATAAATCAGGCGCAATAGTTGCCGCCCAATACTACAAGAAGTCCAATACTATCCGTATTGGTATTTGCGACAATGGAATTGGAATACGTCAAAGCCTCAGTAAATTTTGGCCAGGCCATACAAAAAACGACGTAGACGCCATTAAATGGGCATTGACACCAGGTGTCTCGGGAACTACGACCAACGCCGGTGGAACCGGCGACAATGCCGGAGCTGGCTTGTTCTTTATTAAATCTATTGCCAAAGTAACTCGAAACTATTTTATGATATACAGTGGATCAGGTATATACAAACTCCTACTAAGGGACAAGCGCTCCGAAAATCCTCGACTTACAATAAACCCTGAAGACGATCGCCATTCTGAAAGAACTAATGCTCCATATCTTCACGGAACATTAGTCGCAATCGATTTAACGCTAGATAGCAACCTAGACGAATTTGACAAACTCTTAGCCAAAATTCGTACCAGTTATGGAGACGCTATAAGACTAAGGCAAAAACGTCAATATAGGAGATTCAAGTTCATATGATATTAAAAATGTTTAAATATATCGGGGATTACGGCGAAAATAAAGATACCGCTAGAAAAATTCGACTAGAAATTATTTTACCATGTCTCGAAAAAAAAGAAAATATAACAATTGATTTTAAAAATGTTACCGGAGCAACACAATCTTTCATTCACGCACTGCTTGCCGATCCAATTAGAAAGTACCCAGAAATCGTTTTTGACAAAATAACTTTCAAAAACTGCACGGATGACATAAAAATCGTAATCCAAATTGTAGAAGAATATACACAGGAAAGTCTCTAGAATTAGCGCATTTTTTAAAAAATCATATTGTTTTCAAACCAAAAGCGTGATATAATAAGAACGCTATAACTTGACAATTTATTTAAACCGAGTGGTTTTTATATAATGTAACCTCTCAAGTTGAAAAAACGGCGCCACGAGGCACCAAGCAACTTGAGTTGTTACTCGGCAAAAGTTGTCAGGTTATAGCACCCCTCGCGGTGCCGTTTTTATAGCATCTATTTCTCGTTAGACTGTTCCTAAAATCGGCACCACGAGGGGGAAGATGGGGGAAATTACGAGAACAATAACAAAGAGAGGTAAGTATGCTAAGGTCATATCAAACTAGAAAACAATTTAAGATTAACAAGACTACTACTATAGCTATAAGTAGTATTAGTAGCTTAGCAATTCTTTTGTTGGCTCTTTTTGTCTTACCTTTATTTTCTGCTAGTGAATCTACTCATGCCGCTTCGCCTACTGAGCCTACTATCTCCATCATTCCGGCTTCTGGTATTACTATGGATATGACACCAGCAGGAGGTACAGCTGGTAGTTTTGGTACTGCTACCGCTACGGTAGCTATTAGTACTACTAACACTACTGGCTATATCTTTACTATGAATACGGAAACTACTAGTACAGATCTTAAAAACAGTAAGATAGACTATACTAATCCATCAAAAGCAGACTTAAAGATTACTAACCTTACTGCTTCTACTACTGAATCTAGCTTCTCACCTAATAAATGGGGCTATAATGTTAATAAGAATGGTACCTATATTAAAGGCGCATTAGGTACCTATGTACCAGTCCCTAATTCTGGTAGTACAGACACTGATAAACAAATAGAAATCACTGATGCTCCTGGTAATGCTACTTATACCTTTACTTATGGTGTGAAAGCAAACAACAATCTTCCTGCTGGGGCTTATAATAATACCCTCGTCTTTTCTGCTACGGGGAATACCATACCAGTAGCAGACTGTGCTACCGAAACTTGTACCATCGTTTATGACCGTAATGATTCTACTAGCAGTAATGGCATTGGTGCTACTCATGCTAATGTTAAGGTAGGTAATACTATTCAATTATTCCCAGTCAACGACTACAAGACTAACTACGGCTTTGCTGGCTGGAGTACTGACTCTGATGCTGGCACTAAAGTAGCCAGTAGTGATGCTGCTACTCGTAATAGTGTTACCGTCTATGGTCCTATGGAAACTGTCACCGTTACCCAAGACCTCCTAGATGAGAATATACATGGCGCTATTACTCTCTATGCTGTTTGGGTTGCTGCTCCCACTACTAATGGTAACCCCCAAACTATGCAGGATTTCACTACTAGTAATTGTGATAACCTCGCTCAAACTACTTATAGTAGTGGTACCATCACTCCTGGCCAAATTACCGCCCGCAAGGACAGCAGGGATAATAACACCTATGCTATCGCCAGGTTAACTGATGGTAAATGCTGGATGATGGAAAATCTTAGATTAGATCAAAATATCACCATCAATTCCTCTAACACTCAAAACCCAAGCATTACTAAAACCCCCGCCAACTCTACTGCTAACTGGTCTAGCGCTACCACCAATGCTCTCCGTAACACTAATATTGCTTCCCCCGCATCCAATCCAACCGCTAAAACTGGCAATATTTATTCTTATGGTGTCTATTATCCTTGGTACACTGCTACCGCTGGCCGTAATCCTTCATCTGGTGCTACTACCGGCTCTATCTGCCCTTATAACTGGTCTTTGCCGATCAGCAATGATGCTTCCACTACCGTTGGTTCTTTTGGCTATCTTGCTAGTACCATGGATACTACCTCCGCAACCACCAAATCTTCCAGTTTCCGCCATTATCCTAATAACTTCCTCTATTCCGGCCGCATCTACTATGGCTCGATCAACGGTAGGGGTAGCGCCGGCTACCATTGGTCACGTACCGCCCTCGATAGTAGCTACGCGTTCTCCCTGTACTTCGACGCTAGCAATTTCAACCCGTCCACCCACCCCGATAAGTACTACGGAATAACTATTCGTTGTATAGCTGGGTCTTAGCGTCTGGAAGCCTGAACTGTACCCCTAAATACTATGACCCCATCATCCATCATCCATCATCCACCCTCCACTATTCTTCCAACATTTTTCAATAAAATATTAAGCTCAAGCTTGCTTTTTAGAACCCATTTTGTTACAATGCGCCGCGTGTTGTATTTTGACAGCGTTGGCAGGTAATAATAATCATAAATCTTGAGCCACGAGATTTGTGGGTAGTGGCGGACTTACCAACAAAGGCTTTTCTAGGGTAGTCTGGTATAAGTCCGAGAAAGGAGGATGAATGACCATACACATAGAGCTGAATATCTTCAACTTTAAGGGTTGGCATCGTCGTCGTTCGCAAGACAGCCAGTCAAAAAGTTCTCTAGCTGAATAAGCCAGAGAACACAACACTTCAAGGAAGTTTCCTAGGGACTTCCTTTCATAATTTTATTGTACAAAAAAATCACAAATCTGTCAAACAAATGTTATAATTACTTATATGAAACCCTTAATTGAAGTCACTAATCTATCTAAAACTTACGGCAAAAAATCTACCGCCTTCCGCGCCCTCAAAGATATTAATCTCGCTATTCACGAAGGCGAAACCGTCGCCATCGTCGGCAAATCCGGCTCGGGCAAATCTACTCTCATGCACTTACTTGCCTTACTTGATCAGCCTACTACTGGCACTATCAAAATCAACGACATTAACAGTCACAAGCTGAAACAACGTCAACTAAATCGCCTCCGTAACCGCGAATTTGGTTTTGTGTTTCAACAATTTTTTATGAACGCCAATGATACCGTATTAAATAATGTGCTTTTACCACTAAAAATTTCTGGCACTCGTCGCCGCACTCGCAAAAAACTTGCTCTCGAAGCCCTCAAAACCGTTGGTCTTGACGACAAGGCTAACAACAAAGCCAACGATCTTTCAGGCGGTCAAAAACAACGCGTCTGCATCGCTCGCGCCATCGTCAATAACCCTAAAATTATCTTCGCCGACGAACCCACTGGCAATCTCGATTCCGTTACAGGCGACAAGGTCATCAAATTACTTTTTGATCTTAATAAACAGAAAAATGTCACCCTAATTATCGTCACTCACGACTTAGAGCTTGCCAATAAGTGCCGTCGCCAGATTCACCTCAAAGACGGTAAAATCACCAAAGATACTGGTGTCAAACCACAGAAAGGGGCGAAAAAATGAGATTAATTGATATCATTAAAACCGCAAATCACAACCTTTTTCAGAATAAAATCCGCACTTTTCTTACTATCCTTGCAATCTTTATTGGTAGTTTTACTATTGTCCTCAACACCGCTATCAATACTGGCGTTAATTCTTTCATCGACAAGCAAATTGAATCTATTGGTGGCGACGGCTTCGTGGAAGTCTTTCCGGCTGCCATGTATGAGCAAATCAATTCCGCTATGCAAAGTGGCACTGCGGCCACTGAGTACAACTCAGATACTGGCGCCGCTGCATCTTCTCGCATCACCGATAGCGATCTCGCCAAACTTAAAGCCGTCCAAGGAGTCAAAGATCTTAAAATCTTCCACGTTCTGTCGCCCGAATGGATTACTAGCGACCAAACTAAGCAACAGTACAATGTTTCACTCGAATATCTCCCTACCGAAAATTTCAACGTTGATTTATCCGCTGGACGCATGCCAGACAATAACTCCGATCAAAAAGAAATCCTCCTTACCGAGGATTACCTTGAGCCACTTGGTTTTGCTACCGCCGAGGATGCCATTGGCCGAACTGTTACCATTGGCTTTAAACAAACTGCTCTTTGCTACACTAAGCCATCAGATTGCATCTCTACTGTCAAAGCCACCATTACAGGCGTTCAGGCTCCAGGCATTCTCGCTATGAGTGGTGAACTTCATATCAATTACGCACTTGATGATGCCATCTACACTAAATCTATGGAGGGTGTTCCTGCCGAAACGGCCGCTCAATCTAATATTATCGCTGTCGGCAATGTCAACCCTGACCAGCTTAGCCAAATTCGTGATGATTTTGAAAAACTCGGCTTTTCTATCCTTACCATTGACGACACTGTCGGTATGATTCGTACCTTTCTTAATGTTGTGTTAATCGTCTTTACCATCTTCGGTGCCATCGCCCTCCTCGCCGCCTCTATCGGTATTATCAATACTCTATTTATGTCCGTCCAGGAACGCACTCGTGAAATCGGCCTCATGAAAGCGCTCGGTATGGGCAGTGGTAAAATCTTCCTCCTGTTCTCGCTCGAAGCCGCCTTGCTGGGGTTCTGGGGCTCGGTTTTTGGCATTGCTGTCTCGGTAGTCGCAGGTATTATTGGTAATGGCGTCGCTCATAGCACTTTTCTCGCCGACTTTCCTACTTTTTCGCTTGCCGAATTTACACCTCTTAACGTAATCATCATTACTCTCACCATTATGCTAGTCGCCTTTGTTTCCGGCACTCTACCAGCTCTGAAGGCCGCCCGCAAGAATCCAATTGACGCGCTTCGCTATGAATAACAGAGGCCATCATTGACAAATTAAGCAAAGTGTGATATAATGAAAAGATACGAAACCATTTCTTCTGAAAAAGTCAAGATAGATAAACTTATCCCTGGCGGACAGGGAATTGGCACGCTCGCCGATGGTAAAAAGGTCATGTTTTGGAACGCCCTACCAAGCGAAACCGTCACCGAATTCACGCCTACCAAGATTAAATCTCGTTATATTGAAGCTATCGCCACCGAAATCACCGACCCCTCTCCGCATCGCATCGAACCTCGCGACGCTTGCTACCTCTCCACCTCACCCTGGCAAATCATGGATTACATTTATGAGCTAGAACAAAAATCCCTACTTATTGAAGAGGTTTTTCAAACATGTTTTTTCGGACACGCTTGCGCGCACCTGTCGTCACAGGGCGCGCTGCGCTATCTTCCTTCGCTTCGCTCACGCGTCCCAAGGGGCGAACGCCGTCCTTCGGAAAATGTCCTCAAAAACACATTTGAAAAACCTCTCACCGATAATAATGATTTTTATTATCGTAATAAGATGGAATATTCGCTTTATTGGGATAATGATGAGAACAAAATTCGCCTCGCTTTTCACCAGCGTGGCTCACATTATAAAATTCCTATCACTCAATCTAGCCTTGAGCGTCCCGAAATTTTTCAAAAAGCCACCGAAATTATAAATAATTTAAATTCTCAACACGCCGAAGCGCGCCGCTATCAATCTTTACTCTTGCGCTGCAATCAGCAGGGAATCGTTAGTGGCGGATTATACGAAAACGGCCAACCTCATCCTAACTTCAAGCCCCTCACCGACACTATTCTTGGCTATGAATATTCTTATTCACCCAACGGTTTTTTCCAAATCAACCTCCCCGTCTACGAAATGGCTCTTACCGAGATTAAAAAGCACATCACCACCGACAAAGTCCTCGACCTCTACGCCGGCGTCGGCACCATCGGCCTCTCGGTCGCCCGCGACCACCAACTCACCCTAGTTGAAGTCGATAAGTCCGCCTACACGGAGTTAGTCAAGAACTGCCAAGCTAGCAATGCTTACGCAGTTTTATCGAAATCTGAGGACGCGCTCGACTTTATCACCAGCGACACCACCGTCATCCTCGATCCACCCCGTGCCGGTTGCCATACCAAACTCCTCGATAAACTTCTCGAGGTCAATCCTCCTACCATCATCTACCTCTCCTGCAACCCCGCCACTCAAGCTCGCGATATCGCAATCCTCCAGCAAAAATATCACATCACACATCTCCAACCTTTCAATTTCTTCCCCCGCACCCCCCACATCGAAAACCTCATTATCCTAGAACAACAATAAAAAAGGCCCCTTAAAAAGGAGCCTGGTTACGTTAGTAAGTTCAATCTACTTCTAATTTTTTCAGATATTCTTCATCTGCGCCATGTTCTTTTAGTGCTCGGTAGATACCAAAACGTTCACCGCTGGTTGCTAGTCGTTCATAATCTAAGTGTATCGCAATTGTATCTGCTGTCGTCACTTTGATCCCGGCGTCTAGCAATTCCAGCGCAATTTGCACATGATCGTTAGACCAGATTTTGTCCTCGCCTTCAAATATTTTGGCATAACTTAGGTAAACCAAATCTGCTTCTATGTCGGCGCCGTGCCAGGTTAAGGTTAGCATTCGCCTTAGACAGTCCATCGTGTCAATTTTATCTTGATGCTCACGGCAATAGGCGTAGAAACTCCGCCCCAGCGCTTTGATAATGTCTTTTTGCTTAAAACGACGCAAAAACTCATCAAAGTCTTCCGGATATCCTTGATGATATTCGAACAAGATTTCTCCCGGAAAATATTCCAGTAATTTGTCGAGCCTTAGTCTAAAATTATCAGCGTATTTTACCAAATCTTCATCGTTACAACAATCGAAGATGTCAAAAATCTTCAACATTAAGGTATTACTGATTAGCCACTCGGGCGTGATTTTGACTCCAGCAAACTCTTTACCAGAGCACTCTATGAAAGTTCTCTTATTAAGATGGTCACAACTACATTTTACCAAGTACCTAACTTCGTCGTCGCCTATTAGTTCCTTGTCTCGCAAGAAAGCCAGATTTTCTTCGTATCTTGATCCCAATACTAAATCGCTTCTTGCTGCTCTATTTTTTAATATGTCCCATAACCGTTGCTCAAGCATCATTTTGGCGTCAAAACCGATTTCATCCACTAGCCATTTAAGATCACGCCCAATTATGACGTAGTTAATTTCTTTAATCAAAAGCTCTTCGCTAGCACCAAGCTTCTTAAATATGACGATTTCTGTCAAGTCGTGAGGTTTAGTATGATCAACTAGCCAATTGATATCGGCGCCAGTTGCTACCAGCTTGTATAGATTATTATAAGTTACATCATTTGTTTCAAAATATTCTCTACACACCGCCGTTGACGGATGATTAACGGCTTCATAAAGTAGCGTTTTTAAGTCAATTTCTGCCCCATATGATGCCAACTCAGAATACCATTTAATAATATCATTATAGGTCATCATAGTTGCCACTTTGTTAGGGTTCACACCGGCTTTCAAAAAATCCAAACAGTATATAGCTAAGATTTTTTGAACCTGCCGTCGCCCATAGTCGTCGCTATTGATTAAAAACATCTCCAAATATTCAAAAAACTCTGCATAATTATCCTTGACTTTCATAAACTCTGCCAACATTTGTTTTAATTTCTCCGAAATAAACATTTTACCACCTCCGCCAAAATCAGAACTCACTAACGTTAAAGAACGAGAACACTCCCCCAATCTTCTCTGTAATTATAGCATAAAATCTCCTATTTGAAAACCCCATTAATTCAACTCAAGACCTTGGCTACACTTCGCAAATGGAGTCATAAACTGTATACCTAAATGTAACCGCTTATTGTTGTAAAAGTCAAGATACTGTTCTGCTCTTTGTTGGGTTTGTTCCAATGTTTCTCTAGTTGGAATATAATTTCCCAAGCATTCTTCTCGGAGTGTTCTGTTAAATCTTTCTACGTGAGCATTATCATTTGGTCTTCTCACTCTAGTATGTCTCCACTTCATACCTCGTCTTATTATTTCATCTTGGAACTTCTTACCAAATTCTGGACCATTGTCTGTTTGTACTGTATCTACTTCTACTAATGCACCTGGATAATCTGCTCTACAAGCTCATTATTTAAGCTCCTAGGGCTAGTTTTGGGCCTAGAACTAATAGTTGGTAGATGCTGTGCATTTGGGGCTAATTCATAGTTTTTTATCATTAGTTCATGCTTCTTGAGCCAACGATAGATAGTGGATCTAAAACAGCCATATCTTCTAGCTACTTGAGCTATTTTTCTATCAGATTTTACTTCTTTTATCGCATTATATCTAGCTTTTTCTTGTAGTTTTGTATTATTATAGGACATAGGTAGTCCCTCCTTTCTGTGATTATTATTTGCTTTATGTCTACAGTTTAGAGGACTACCTTTCTGTTTGCAATAATTTGTTGCGAAGGTGTTGAGTTATTATGCCCCATGCTATAATAGATTTATGAAACTAAACCACGCTCAGCGCGCAGCAGTAGAATATTTAGACGG
Organism: Candidatus Saccharimonadota bacterium; assembly: GCA_017431945.1. Taxonomy (GTDB): domain Bacteria; phylum Patescibacteriota; class Saccharimonadia; order Saccharimonadales; family Saccharimonadaceae; genus Nanosyncoccus. Next base: position 5,087 of record JAFRJZ010000013.1, on the reverse strand, counting down.
GCCTTTGCTAGTCCTTGCCGGCCCCGGCACTGGCAAAACTCAACTTCTCAGCAGCAAAGTCGCCTATATTCTAGAACACACCGACACTAACCCTGAGAATATCCTCTGTATCACTTTTACTGAAAGTGGTACTTCTAACATGCGCGAGCGTCTGAAAAGCATTATCGGCCAGTTCGCCAGCAAACTTCATATCAGTACTTACCACGCTTTTGGTACCGACGTTCTTTTTGAATATCAGCAATACAGCACCGAGCTTACTCGCAAGCTCGACGATGTCATCAGCGAAGTCAGCGCCTACAAAATCATCAAAGATATCCTCAAAGACCTTCCGCCTCGCGATATTCTCAAAAACGATAATATAAAAGACATTATTAGCACCATCAGCGAAGCCAAAGCCGCCCGTCTTACCAGCGACGATCTTACTAAAATTGCCGAGCATAATTTAATTGAGAGCGCGTCCTTAAACGCCGAAATCGCCCCTGTTCTGGCCCTTACCACCGGCAAAACCCTCAAATTCGACACCGCCCTAAGCGAAGTCTACCAACCCCTTGGCAAAATCCTCGCCAAGCACACTACCGATAAGCCCGTCACCAAGCATATTGAGCCTCTCACCAACCATCTCGCCCGCACCCTCAACGAAATCATCACCACTGAACTTACTAAAGATAAACCTTCCATGAGCCCTCTTACTAAATGGCGCAACGCTAACTTTGAACTTGACAGTCATAACAATTGGCGCCTCAAAAATATCGTCGCCAACAAAAAGCTCATCAGCCTTGCCAATGTTATGAGTCAATATCAGGCCCACCTCGAAAAAAATGGCCTTTATGATTTTAATGACATGATTGAACTCGCCATCCAAATTCTTAAAAATGATCGTGGCTTCCGCCTTACTCTTAGCGAAAAATACCAATACATCTTGCTGGACGAATTTCAAGACACTAACCCTGCCCAGTTTGAACTCATTAAACTTCTCACCGATTATGAAAAACCGAATATTATGGCGGTCGGTGACGACGATCAGGCGATTTTTGCTTTTCAGGGCGCTAATGTTTCGAATCTCCTTGATTTTGCCGAACATTATCATGCTAAAACTATCGTTCTTACCGAGAACTACCGTAGCACTCAAGATATTCTTGATCTTTCCCGTCACGTCGCTGACCAGCTGAGTGAAAGTTTTGCAAAAAATCACCAAATCACGAAAAATTTGTTGGCCAAAAACCCAGCTACACCAAACACCATTGAACGTCACAGTTTTCCCGAAGCTAATACTGAATACGCCTGGGTCGCTGAACAGATTCAAGCGCTTATTAGCCAAGGCGAGAATCCTGCAGATATTGCCGTTATTGCCCCTAAGCATAAATATATTACTCCACTTTTGCCGCATTTTAAGATTCATAATCTCCCCATTGCTTACGAGAAAAAAGATAATATTTTTGACGATCTTGCCATTCGACAATTAATCAAACTCGCTCGTTTCGTTTACAAACTTGCTCAAAACGAGCCAACCTCTCATCTTGCCCTCGAAGTTCTATCTTTTCCGTTTTGGGAGATAGATCCTTTAACTGCTATCAAAATTACTCACAAAGCTCACATCGACAAGCGCCCCATCCTTGAGGCTCTAGCACATTCCGACGATCCTGCCATCATCAAAATCCGTGATTTTATTACTGGACTCATAGCTCAAGCTTATGATGCTCCGCTTGAACTTTTTCTTGACTATCTCATCGGTACTGCCACAATGCCAAATTGCAATCCCTCGCCATTTCTTAGCTACTACCAAAATCACCAGACCGATTATGATATTTATCAGCTTTATAATTATCTCCATGTCCTCCGCGATGCTTGCATCAAGCATACTAAGCCGCTTACTTCGCCTCGCCTTAAAGAGTTCATTAGCTTTGTCGATGATTACGAGGAAGCTAAATACCAACTTATTAATACCAGCCCTTACCAGACTGCCAGTCAAGCCGTTCAACTCATGTCTGCACACAAAGCCAAGGGGCTTGAATTTAAATACGTTTTTCTAATTGCCGTGGATGATCGTGCCTGGGGCAATTCTAAAGGCAACAACAATATGCTTTTCTTGCCCAAAAACCTTACTCAAATTCGCCACACTGGCGCTACTGACGATGAATGCATTCGCCTATTCTTTGTCGCTATCACTCGCGCCAAATCGCACCTTTATCTCACCAATTCTGATGCTGACTTCTCTGGTAAGTCCGCCAACTCACTTGAATATCTAAATGAGCACGATAATCTCTCACCATTTTTACCAGTTAACAACCAAACTATTATCAGACATGATCAAAATTCGGATCAACTTTTGCAAACTCTCCACACCGGCTGGGTAGCTGCCTATCAAAAACTCGATACTAACCTCAAAGATTTGCTAATCAAATCGCTTGATAATTATCGTCTTACCGCTACCGATCTCACCACCTTTGTTGATCTCAGATATGCCGGCCCGCAAACTTTTTACCAAAATTGCGTGCTTAGAGCGCCGAAGGAGCCCATGAGTAACAACATCATTCTTGGAAACCTCATTCATAGTGTTTTTGAACGTGTCACCAAGGAAAAGATTGACGATACTCAGGCAATCGAATATTTTAAAGAGCGCCTAGACGAGCAATCTCTCGCCGCTACAGATCATACCTACGTTCTCGAACATGGCACCCATGCGCTCGAAATTTCTCTAAAAGAGTTCGGCGTTTTGCTACGCGCTTCCACCGCTATGTCAGAGGTCGATTTTCGCTCTCATCATATTCAGGCCGACAATGTCCCTATTACTGGCAAAATTGACCACATGCAAATTGACAAACCTCACAAGGTCATAAGCATTTACGATTTCAAGACTGGTCATCATCACATACCGGGTAAGCTCGCTGGCTGGCAGAGTAATCTTTCGCTTTTCAAATATTCTCTCCAGCTTGAGTTTTACAAACTTTTGCTCAAAAATTCACCTGAATACAGCAATTATCAAATCAACGAGGGCCATATTCTCTTTATTAGTCCCGACGAAGCAGATGATCAAGTTTATGACGAAACTTATAATTTTACTGATCGCTCTGCCGCAGAGTTTGTGAAGCTCGTCCAAGCCGTTTATCACCAAATTAAAACCCTTGATTTCGTCAACGACCCCGAACTTAATCTTCCACCCGACCTTGCTAACGATACCAAGCAGATCAAAGATTTTATCGCGCTCTTGCTTGCAAAATCTGCTCAGTTATCGTAAAATAGCAAAGCTAGCACTAACCAGTGTTAAAATTGCATGATGAATACGTCCGTTATTGTCGTATTAGTTCTTTGAAAGGAGGTGAGATGGTTGACTTACACTTGCAAATATTGTGGTCGAGTCCACTTGACCGAAAGAGATGTGCACGACTGCCCCTGCCGGAAGCGCAAAAGCACTTGTCCGCGCTGTAACGGCACCGGTGTTATCGCTGGCGGATTTCTGTCCCCCAATGTCGAATGCCCACGCTGTCAAGGCACCGGCAAAGTCTAAGCCATCACTCCAAAAAGCAATCTAAACTACAAATTTGCGAAATCATAAAGGAAGTTCTCACGAGAACTTCCAAGTGAGCATCGCCCGTAACGACGGGCCGATGCGAACGAGATTGAGAAAATTTCGTAGTTTAGGTTGCTATTTTTCAGCTTCAGCTTCTTTGGCCGCTTTCTTCGCTGCTTCCTTAGCAGCTTTTGCCGCTTTATTGCTAAGAGCTGCCTTGCGCTCAGCTGCTTTCGCCGCACGTGCCTTAAAGCGATCCACACGACCTTCGGTATCGATAATCTTTTCTTCACCAGTAAAGAACGGATGCGACGCCGACGAAATCTGAATTTTCACCAACGGATATTCTTTACCATCAGTCCACTTAATAGTTTCTTCGCTCTTGGCGGTGGACTTCGTCAAAAACGAAAACTTTGCCGCTTCATCAGCAAACACGACATAGTTATAATCTTTAGGATGTAACTCTTTTTTACTCATAATTCCCACCATTATACCAGACTATTTATTTTTTTTCAACCCTAAGCCGTCTTGTTAAAGTTTTTAGAAAATAGTAAAATATAAGCATATGGATGATAAAAAATAAAAACTGCTAAAATTCTTGCGTTTATTCCGGTGACTGGTGCGTTAGGTGTACACGATTTTTACATGAAGCGTAATAAGCTCGGCGTGTGGCATATAATTATTTTAGCAATTGCTGGCTTATTACCTGGATTATTTGCGTGGCCTATCTATGCAGTTGTTTGGGCGATCATTCCTGACTTAGTAGGAAAAGTATCTGGTTTTGTATTGATTGTAGGGTTTGCAACATTGGTTTCCTATACTTGGGCAATAATTGAGGGAATAAGATTTTCGCCAAAATGCATAAAAGAAGAAGAGAAAAAAGAGGAAAATGCGTCAGATGAAGACAAAATTAAACTTGAAAATGGTAATAATAGTGATATAAACAATATTTATCCTGGACAAGGTATCTATCCTGAGCCTTCAAAAGCGAATTCAGAATCAGCACAGATTATAACGCGGGAAGAAATAACAGAAGAGGAGGCCAAAAAGTTAAAAAAATATGACAGAAGCTGGCAAGCCACAATTTCTTTCGTTGCTACTATAATAATAATTGTAATTTGGCTCTCTTCTTTGTTTGCTTCTGGTGGTGAGACCAATGAAGGAAAAGAAGGTGGTGCTGTATGGTGGGGCGTAGTTGCATTTTATATGACAATTGGTTTACCATTAACGGCTGTGTCATTAGGGTTTGGAATTGCTGGGCTAAAGACAAAAGAAGAGAATCTGGCTCGTTTTAGTATATTTCTAACAATATTAACTCCCGTGGCGGTGTTTATAATAGTTGCCATTCGTTCATTTTTTGTGTATTGATTACAAAATTTGACCAAACTACTAGGGGGCTTAGTTAAAGAATTAAGAAATAAATTAAAAGTAAGAATATGTGAAAGGAAACAAAAAAGGAACAATCCTATAAAATAGTAGTTAGCAATAACAACTAATTTATAGAAAGGATTGTTCCTATGAAAAGTTTAACAGAACTTCCCTCAGAATACAAATGTCATCGTAACTTTTATAAGATGGT
>JAFRJZ010000012.1 GCA_017431945.1 Candidatus Saccharimonadota bacterium | reverse complement strand
GTGAATACGTTCCCGGGTCTTGTACACACCGCCCGTCAAACCATGAGAGTCACCAACACCCGAAGTCCGCTTCGGCGGCCTAAGGTGGGGGAGATGATTGGGGTTAAGTCGTAACAAGGCATCGGTACGAGAACGTGTCGATGGATTACCTCCTTTCTTGAGAAGGATAGAGCTTGTTTCTGCCAAAATTGTCTATCTAGGCATTTTTCGCTTCTCGCTGGCCGTTAGGCCCGCTTCGAAGCGAGAAAATACCAATCTAGAGCGATTTTATCTAGAAACAAAGCTAGGTCGGACGTAGTTGTATCTCTTAAGCTTAAGATATAACTTTGCTGTATTTTACAGATGCGATAAAAGCTTTTAGAACCAGATGAAGAATTGCACAACTAAGCTGTTAAAAAATCCACTCCTTTACAGGGGTGGATTTTTGTTGTGGTATAATGGGGCTAAGGAGTCTGTATGAAAAAGAAAGAAACGATATCAGAAAACTGGCAATCCCCGAGCCCCTTTGAGGCTTTGGTTGCAGAACGAGAGTTTGCGGAGAAAATAAAAGATAAAGTGTTCTATGCTGGAGTTTTTGTTAATAGAGAAGAGCTATATGATAAAACTGGCGCAAAACTAAAAAATACCGTTGAAAAACCTCATGTAACAACTAATTTTCAGCCAAATGAGACTCAATTACATTTAGATTCTCTTGGTAGCGGCGTAAGAATTTTTGCGATAGGTTATGGCAATAATGGCAAGAATGAGGGGTTACTAGTAAAAGTGGTAGCAGAAGATCCAGAAATTCAGACAGCTATAGATAAAATTGAAAAACCACATATTACGCTTTCTAGTAGTGAAGACAGTCATCCTATGTATACTCCGGAAGCTTTGGGTTTAGATGACGAAGGAAATCCAGTAAAAGGGTTTAGAGCGTTTGGTGAAGATGAACAGTTTGAAATTGATGGAAAATATGGGTTGTATATGAAGAAAGATGATGCGGTGGTAGAAGATCGTAATACCCTAGAAAATTACCTAGATGATTAGAGGTTAGGGGTTAATTTTTGTCCTTTTGGTCAAGGTTAGACTGATTAGTGGCTTTGCGGATGTATTTTTTGGCGAAGAGAAAAACTTGCCTCATCGCATCGGCAATCTCTGGTGATTCGATAAGGGTAGACATACCATTTTTGGCGTAATTAACAAAAGCGACGTTATCGCCGAATATATCAATTTCTATGGGGGAATCGTATTCGCTAGGAGGTAAAAGTGTACGCTCGAGTAGCCATTTTTGAGCATCTTTATTAGTGTTTGTGGTGAATTCAGATGGAGTGATGTCTTCAGATTCGATTTTGGCGTTTACTCGGGCTTTTTTGAAGCGTTCAAGACTGTCTTTGTCTGCAGTCTCGTCATAACGACTGCGAATAAAGTAATAAGTTTGTTTGGCGGCGAGAGCTTTTTCGCGGATTAGCTCAATCCCTTCTTGTCCGTAAAAAGTGGTTGCTCCTGGGGTGCTTTGATGTTCATTGTAGTAGTTTATCAAGGAAGGAAGGTTACTCTCAAGGTTTTTGGCTTGCCTGGCGACTTTACGGAGGCGTTTTTCGGCGATGCTTTCTAGTGCCGATGGGTGATTGGGAATGTAGGCTGAGATTTTACCCCTGTCTTTCTGGGTGATAATGCCGAGTTTTTCGAGTTTTTCGGCGGCGGAATAAACAGTGGTGCGGTTTTCGTCTATCCCTGTGGCAATCTCTGTCGGAGTGCTTTGCCCATGCTTGATTAAATAGAGGTATATTTTAGCCTGAACTTCGGAGAGCCCAGTTTGAGTCAATAATGATTCGATATCCATACCTCTATTGTAGCAGAAAAATCGATGTTTGTCAACCCCATTTCGACAAATTTTATCCATTTTTTCCCTGTTAAGTAGTTATTTGATATAGTATTATTGACAAAACATAAGAATTTTGATATAATAGTGGCAACAATCAAGGAAATGTGATAAAGCATTCAAGATTGCGTAGAGTTAATATCAAGGTGGGTGAGCAGGGAAGTAGCAACATACTTCTTCCCATAGCCGGTATTAAAGCACATTAGAAATGCATTTATTAATATCCTGAATTTTCTTGGGTGGGCACATCCAGGGTGGGATAAATAACTCAGTTCGATATGCACGGGCTGAGCCGGAGAAATAAGCCATTTGACCAGCTTGTTCCTCCAGCTCTGCTCGTGAGGCCAAAAGCCAATAGAGAGCAGAACCTTAACAAGTTATTGCCATAGATGAGAAGGGAGATATGGTATGGCAAAATATAATGTTAATAAGGAAGTTAAGGGGCCGATAATTTATTTAGTTGGCTCCGTATGGTATAGCGCTGATCAGGGGGACTGGCCGAACGTGCGCGAGTTTCCTGAATCAGCTTTTTCGTCTCTAAGAGAGGCGGAAGCTAAGTACGAAGAACTCTCAAGGATGAATAAGTCTTGGGGGTTTGGGTTTCAGGAAGCCTACCTGGTTGAGGCCAGGAATGGTGAGCTGAAATTCTTGAAGGGGCGACGTAGGGTTTAGCCTTCGGGGGGGCTGGCCTGACTGGCACCCGCACCTGCCCCTCCATTGGGGCTGGCTGGGGACTCTTCTAGCTATTGCTCAATGCTCAAAATGCCCTCGAGGTAATCTCGGGGGCTTTTTCATGAGAAAATTTAGGCGACTCGATGCCTTTCAGCGCGTTTTTGTTGTCGCATTAACTCAGTAAAGCTGTTAGATTCTTTGCTAGGTTGGTGCTCTGTACACCAATTGGTAGCCATTTTATCTATAAAATCTACTATTTGACGGAATCCATTAGCTGTACCGTATTGTTCTTGATCAAACCACTTAGTGTTGTGATTGAGCGAAAAATTTGCATCCGCAATCTTTGACTTTCTAAGTTTATTACCGGTGCTGAGTAATCTAGCTATTTTGCCAGAGGGGGTGTCGGCACGGTCGCCAATGGCTGCGAGATCTACTGATACTGTACCGATGGGATTAACGGGGTCGCGACTAGGGTCGTCGGCGGGAGCTCCAGGGGCGCGCCCTTCGCGATCTAGACGAATAGCGCTAACCTTATTCATGGTAGAAGGGTCGTAAAAATGCGGGTCGCGAATAGCTTTTTGGTCGGGTTTAAAGGGGCTAGGCAGAGAGAAGGGGGCGATTGGATTTGTCACGAAACTAATGGAAGCCTCCACACCAACATTTGCTGTGTTTTCATTATAACGGCTTCTAGTCTTACCATATTCGGTCATGGGATCGAAAGAATGCGACCCTTCGGGTCTAGTATAGAGCAAAACATAACCATGATTGGGTGAATAAAAATTATATACGGTGCGATTAAGCCTTTGACTAGAAGGATCGGGGTGGAGCACCATTTCGGCGAAGGCGCCATTTTTGCCGTTCTGTACATCTTCCAGAGTACCACTGATAATATCTAGTGATTTTGTTTCGTATTCTAGGGCTTCCATGGCCGATTCGAAAGTAAACTCTGGATGACCTGCCCAGTCTAAATCTGCTTCTGCTGTCCCGTTTGTAGCAATCTGTTCAAATACTGTGATTACGTCGGTTAGACGCTCACTAGATGCTTTGGTATATTCCTCTGCAAATTTGCCATTATCAATATCGCTATATAATTCGGTGATTTTTTGGACTGATTCACGGCAACTACTGATTTCGTTGAGAATCTGTTCTTTTTCATTGTCGTTTAAGCGTTCAGAGCTAGCAATGGTGAGTAGGGAATCGCCAAAGTCTTCGCCAAAGTCGGTGGCAACGAAATTTTCTAGGAGTTTTTTGCGAAGGTTATCACTATCTAGTTTTTGCATGGTATTACACAAGGTGTCAAAACGAGTGTTGTTGGCTTTTGCCATGAATTTTAGGAGTTGGACTTGTGATGAAAGCGATATTTCGTCAAGACTAACATTCAATATTTTGTTGAAAAAAGCTTTTGTTGAATTGTCCTCGTGGATTGTTTTTAAATAAAAGAAATCAGTATCGCTTATAGGTAGAGATTTATCGTCGGTTGTATGTCCTTTTTTGTCGGAAATTGAATCTATACGAGGGCTAAAAGAAAACCAAGACTCATCAGGATCGTATTTTTCGTCAAATTCAACTGTGGCTACGGTATCGGGTGCGATTTTTACTAGTGTTTTGTCTTGGGGGAGATGGGGAAATTCCAGATGCAATTTAGCTTGATTTTTTGAATAGTAGATTTTATTTAATGCAAGCTCTAAATCTAGAGTTCTTTGATAGGAACCCTCGGGATATTCTTTTTCCAGCGAGGCTAGTTCAGTTTTCATTTCTTCTTCGCTCATGTTTTTTATGTCGCTGGAGGAATACGGTATCATCTCTGGCGTTACAATATTAGAATAACCAAAAGACTTCTCTTGTTCTGCGGGATTGTATGCGTATGGTCCCCTGTCTGCTTCTGAAAAATCTTGCCGCATAATCGGTTCGATTTTTTGAGCTAAAATATGGGTTATTGGTGGTAAACTATTGTCTTGAAGGATTTCTTCAATAAGTTCTTGACCAGCAACTACGGCGTACCCAGCATCTGCAAAGGCAGCTTCTTCCATGATTGAAAGCTGTTCAACTTGTTCAATTGGACTGAGTTTTTTTAATTCAGAAGCGCTTTTTATTTTAATACCGGCTCTTTCGTTGAATGACAGAGGTTTTTCTCTAGGTTGGTGTGAATTGTTCCAAGAGGGTGGGGGTACTGGTTCCATTGATGCCACAAATCGAGCTACTTCTTCATGGCTCATTTCGCTTACTTTGGGTATTGGAGGCTTTTCATTGGGTTGAGAAAAATTAATTAAATTATCCCAGGGGGAAGGTGTTCGGGCTTCACTTGAGTTGTTAGTTACTTTTTCATGTTTCATTTATGTTAACCTGTATTATATTTTTATTATAACATAGTGACTACAAAAGGCGAATTTTCTGGTATTAACAGATATGGTGGTATAATGTGGGTATGGAAGATACCAGGAATTTACTAGATGAGTACAAGGGGATGAGCAATGAGCAAGTTTTTGATGCACTGAGTAAAAAACGAAATGCGCTGGAAGTGGCGATTGAAAATGTTGAGCACGATTTTAATATAGGCACGGTGGTAAGGAATGCGAATGCGTTTAATGTGAGTAAGGTGCATATCATTGGGCGGAAAAAATATAATCGGCGGGGGGCGATGTGTACGGATAAATATCTGGAGATTGCGCATTGGTCTAGTATAGAAGAGTTTTTGACAAGCCAGCAGGACAGGGAACTAGTGGCGATAGAAAATAATGTATCAGAAGTGAAACCTTTGAGCGATAAGAAGTTCAAGGAGCGAACAACGTTGATTTTTGGTAGTGAGGGCGAGGGGATTTCTCGGGAATTACTGGACAAAGTGGATGATGTAAGAGAAATTGAAAGTTTTGGTTCTACTAGGAGTGTAAATGTAGGGGTGGCGTCGGGAATAGCAATGTATGAGTGGATAAAGCAATGGGTAACAAGGTAAAACAGAGTACGAAAAAAACGCCAAAGGGGGCGCTGGAGAAGACGTCAGGGAAGGCAGATTATATTGACGTAGGGGAGCGTCATTGGTGGTATTGGTGGAAGGAGAATTGGCGATGGATGAAGTTTGGGGTGATGGGGCTGGTGATTATTTGGCTTCTGGGGGTAAATCTGGGGTGGTGGCGTGAGGATGCGGGGGTAAATCCGCGCAAAATTTCAGCAGTGGCAATAGATCCGCGAGTGGAAGTGCCAAATTTACCACAGCGTTTTTTGGATGGGAGTAAGAAGTTGGTATCATTGACTTTTGACGATGGACCAAATGAGGGCACTACATTGAGATTATTAGATATTTTGAAAGAGAAAAATGTGTATGCGACGTTTTTTGTGCTGGGGATTCAAGCAGAGAAGTATCCTGATATTGTAAAAAGAGAAGTGCGAGAGGGGCATGAGGTGGGGAGTCATACGATGCGACACAAGGTGTTGACTACTCTATCGGCGGAGGCGATAAAGAGTGACACAAACGATGCAAATAGGACAATAAAAAGTATATTGGGATATAATGCGAAAATTATCAGGCCGCCATACGGGATAATAAATGATACAGTGCGAGGGGCTTTGGGAGTGCCACTAATAACTTGGACGGTAGATACTGAAGACTGGAAGAGTAAAAACGCAGATGCAGTGAAGGCGGAGGTAGAAAAAGCGGTGTTCGATGGTTCAATTGTATTAATGCACGATATTTACCCGTCAACGGTGGATGCGATAGGGGGGATAATTGATAATTTGAAAAAGCAAGATTATGAGTTTGTGACGGTATCAGAGATGGCGAAAGCGCGGAAAGTGAAGTTAAAAAGTGGGGAAGTATATGGAGGATTCGCACGCTAAATGTTGGGGCTATAACGACGGAGGCGGGCGCGATTGTTTTTGATAGTATGAGGATCAAGACGAGGAATAATATGGTCGATATTAGCGCCGTGCTGCATGAGAACGTCAAGGTTGCTGAGGATGTCGCCGGCATGTAAATCAGCAACGAGATTATCAATATCAATATCAGCGCCGTTTTTAATGAGAGCGTCGAGATGGTCAGCGATTTCGTTGGGTTTCATGTGCGAAGCCAGTAGATTGGCATCAACGCCGTGTGCAATAAGAGTGTCGAATTTGTAGTCAATGTTGCTATGACCTAAACGGGGGATTAATTCGTCGAAGTTTATTTTAGCGTTATAATCGTCCATAAGAATATCAAGATTATTAACGATGGTAAAAGGTAGTGGTTCTAAGCGTGAAACCAGTAGATTGACGTCAGCTTTGTGTTCGAGGAGGGGTTGCAAATTTTCGATAATTTCAGAAGGATCTAGATTGGAGACTAGTAGATTAACGTCAAGATCGTTGCGCTCGATGAGAGTATCGAGACGTTTGACAATTTCGTAATGATGTAATTTAGGAATAAGTTGATTAATATCAGGAGTATTATCAATGATTGAATCTAAATCATCGTTGGCATCGATATTGTGTTGTTGCAGATGTTCGTAAAAAGAGGGAAAGTTTGTTTCTTCTAGAGAAGAGTCGGTGGTTCTGAGGGCTTCGGTAGACTTGTTGGTTTCTTCTCCGAGAATGTTTTTCACGTTTGCTCCTTATTAACGAGGTGTTCCAGAGAGGTTTAATATTATATCTAAATTAGAATTATAGTAGCCTCGATATGGTGGAGTAGTGGGGATTCAAACCCCAGACCTCCGCCTTGCAAAGGCGGCGCTCTAATCAGCTGAGCTACTACCCCATAATCTGATTATCTATGAGTTATTATATCATAAAGGTTTAAAATTAGGAACTTTTTTTAAAGCAGAGTAAGAGAATGCTGCGAAATTATCTTACCAAATCAGTATAATAAATAATTTCTTTATTTAATGATTTGGCAAACTCTATTTCACTTTTGGTACTGTTACCTATATAACCGTTAACATTTACAACCAAAATAGCATCTGATAGTTTTATTTTTTCTCTATGCATTTTATCTAAAATTATTATTTCTTCTTCTGTAAAGTCATTTTTATGAGATTTTGAAGGACTATATATAGGCATTAATATACAGTTTTCGTCTAGCTCCATTTTCACACCTATATTCATCATTTCATTAATGAATTTCATGCTGCCACATATTGTTATAATTTTCATCTTTAAATGCCCCTTACCTTTATCTATTATCGTATATACTGTGTAGGTAATGTTATTATACCATTAAGTATGGCAATTCAAAAGAAAATATTGATGAGGAGAATATTGGCGTGTATGATATAATTGTTGTAGAGAAAATATTACATAACTATACATAGAGTATTGTTTCGCAAGAAAAATACAGAGAAGCGATTAGATAACGTATATTTTGATAGGGGTAGAGTGTACGTTTTTGGCACAAAATATGCCCTGTTTCCAAGATGCTTAACAGGGGGAATTATTACTAAAAAAGCGGTTTGAAATGCCGACCTGGGTAAGATTGGTGGGGATATGTGGACTTGAACCACAGACCTCGTCATTATCAGTGACGCGCTCTAACCAGCTGAGCTATATCCCCATAATACTAGGTTCGCGCCGCGCTCTGTCATGATTTACTCGGCGACAAGCGCCTCGGACAGAGCTGAGCTATATCCCCAGTAACTATTATTTTAGCGCACTTTGGCGGAAAAATCAACCACAAGAATTAAGGGGTGACAAAAAGCCACCTGGATCCCGGGTGGCTTTTCGTATGTTTAAGGTCATTAATTGGTGCAGTTGGGAGAGAGGGGATGAGCACCTCTACTCCGCACCAATGAGTTAATCGTGTAGATTAACCGATTGAACAACCTCGCAGTAAGACTTGTTCAATACACTCTCAGTATATATCACAAAATGAATAATGTCAAGACCTTTTTTCCACATTTTGTGGATAATTTTTAAGAAAATTGTTCGGGTTTTGGCGAAAATATTATGACATATTTTTTAGAAAAAGCATGTTGACAAAACGAAAGCGGTATGATATAATGTAGTTGTACACTCTATAAAGGGTGGTGTTATAATTAATAATTTGGTGGGCAGAAAGAGAGTTTCAAATGGCTGGAACTAAAGCTGGTGGCTTGAAGGCTGCTGCTACCAATAAGAGCAAATACGGTAAAGAATTTTACGCTCGTATTGGTCGTAAGGGTGGTCAAGCTGGTCACACTGGTGGTTTTGCCGCTAACCCAGCATTGGCACGTATCGCTGGTGCTAAGGGTGGTAGAATCTCAAAGCGTGGCCCTGCGAAGAAGGCCTAAACCACTAAATCACAATGGGGGCAATGATAGCGGCCGTCACTGGTTTGATAACGAGTGAGGCCGCATTTTTTGCACTTTGATTTAGCATGCAACCAATCGCGGTAAGTATCAAGTTGCGACTCGGCGAAATCATTGTCGAATTTGATATTAAATTCGGCGGCGAGTTCGCGGGCTTTATCCCACGCTTCGCGTTCGATTTTTAAACGCTCAATGTGAGTACTAAAATTTTGATGTTTGCACAAAGCATGACCGAGTTCGTGGAGGGCGAGCAGGGAATAGTGAGGCTCAGGAGGCCCGAGGGTGACGGTGTTGGGATGTTTATAGGAGAAACGAGAGCCGAGCTTGAAACGAATATCAGGGTATTTGGCTGAACAAATTTTTTGTACAGAAACGGGATCTTCCATGCTTTATATTTTATCATATAAAGAGAGTAGACAAAAATGGTAAAGTCTGGTAAAATGAGGGTAGTTTTAGGTCTGTTCAAGAACTGCTGAGGGGTGTAGTTGGCGGTTGCTGAACAGGCCTAAGGAAGGAAAATATAATATGGCAAATGCCAAAAAAGTAACTATGGAAGAGCTGATTGCAGCCGATGATAGCTCTATAAAACGCTTGGCTGTGGGGGATATGGTGACTGGCAAGGTAATGACAGTCAAAAAGCATGAGGTGCTGATAGATTTGGGGCCACAAGGCGTGGGCCTGGTACCGCGTCGCGAAGCGTCGTTTGCGCGCAACCTCAATGAGGGTGACGAAGTGACGGCCTCGGTAATTGATTCCGAAATGAAGGACGGGATGGTGCTGCTGTCGCTACGCAAGGCGGTGAAGGATAAAGGTTGGGATGAAATCCAATCGCGCCTAGAAGCGGGCGAAATCGTAGAGGTAACGCCGTTTGATGCCAACAGGGGTGGTTTGCTGGCGGAATACGAGGGCATTCGTGGGTTCTTGCCGGTGTCGCAACTGTCGGCGGAGCATTATCCGCGTGTAGGTTCGGCGGATAAGGACGAGATTTTACAGAGGTTGAATTCGTTAGTCGGACAGTCGATTAAGGTGCGCATCTTAGACGCTAATAAGAGAGAAAATAAGCTGATTTTCTCAGAGAAAGAAGCGATTAAAGATAGCTTGGCAGAGAGATTTGCAGAGCTTCATGTCGGTGATACTATCAAGGGTGTGGTGACCGGAATCGTGGATTTTGGCGTGTTTGTGAATGTGGACGGGATTGAGGGGTTGATTCATATCTCGGAGATTTCTTGGGAGCGCGTAAATAATCCGGCTGACCTAGTGAAGGTGGGTGAGACGGTTGAAGCGAAGATTATCGCAATTGATAAGGAGCGCTTGTCGCTATCAATCAAGCAACTGACGGATGACCCATGGTTGGCCGAAGTTGAGAACTTGAAGAAGGGCGATGAGATTGAAGGCACAGTGACTAGAATCACGCCGTTTGGGGCGTTTGTACAGATTTCGCCAGCGGTAGAGGCGTTGGTACATGTGTCAGAGCTGGGCGAAGGTAGTGATGTGGACCCGGAGAAAGTGTTTACCCTGAACGAACGCAAGAAATTCAAGATTATTGATATTGATAAAGAAGGGCGCAGAATCTCTCTATCAGTAGCATAAGCGAGAAGAGTAAAACTAGTCTTTGCTCGGATGACTTGAAATGAAAAAATGCTCCCCTACGGGGTGGCATTTTTTCATTTCAAATCTGGACTTAACAAAATCCTCGCAAAGACTAGTTTTGCTCTTCATAGCAGTGACAATAAATATTCACAAAACCCCATTATTCGCTTTCTCAGTATGTTACAATAATAGTATGCTAAGTAAGATTTTGTTGGTTTTCTTGATTGCGATGGTGCCGCTGGTGGAGCTTCGGGGGGCGATACCGATAGCGGTGGGGTTAGATGTGGGGTTGCCGGAATGGGCGATACTTTTGATAGCGGTGCTGGGAAATATTTTGCCAGTACCGTTTATCTATCTGTTTGCGAGACGATTCCTGGAATGGGGGAGTCGGCAAAAATGGGAACAGATGAAAAAGTTTTGCCGGTGGTGTTTGAATAAGGGGGAAAAGGCGGGGCAAAAGATACTGAAAAAGGCGGGGAACGGTATATATTTGGCGCTATTTATGTTTGTGGCGATTCCAATGCCAGGGACGGGAGCGTGGACGGGGACATTAGCAGCGAGTTTTTTGGACTTAGATTTTAAAAAGACGGTGATAGTGGTGTCGGCGGGGGTGACGACGGCGGGATTGATAATGCTACTAGCGTCAATGGGGGTGTTTAGAGGGATTTTGGGGTAAATTTTTAGAGGAGAGATGGGGGGTCAAGGGTGATGGTAGTGTTGGGGCGGTCGGCGATGGGTTTTAAGAGGGCGAGAAGCTGAGTGCGAGAGTGAGTGCGGAGAGTGAGCTGCCAGGTGTAGCCGCGGGCGGTGCGTTCGTGAAAGGCAGGGGTGGGGGGTGAAATGAGGAACTTGGCGTTAGAAGCAGCGCTTATAGCGGATAGCTCGCGGTAGAGGGCGCGAATTTTGCTGAGAGTGGTGCGCTCGGTCTTATAAGTAACAGAGATGCGAGCGAGGTAGGCGAAAGGAGGAAAATGCTGTTGGCGGCGGATGCTTAGAGTGTAGCTCGCGAAACTGGGATAATCGGCATGGATGGCGGCGGTGATAACGGGGCTGTCGGGATGGAAAGTTTGGATGATAACAGAGGTATGGTCGAGGTGGCCGCGGCCGACGCGACCGATGACTTGGGTGAGGAGCTGAAAGGTGCGTTCGGGAGCGGAGTAATCGGGGAGAGAGAGGCCAGCGTCGGCCTGAACTACCCCAACGGTAGCGAGACGAGGTAAATCAAGCCCTTTGGCGATGATTTGGGTACCAACAATGATATCAATGCGGCCACTCTTGACCTCATCATAGAGGGCATCAAGAGAGGTGGCTTTGGTATTATCGGCATCAAAACGAGCAATGCGGGCGTCGGGGAAGAGTCGGCGGAGCTCGTTTTCTAGTAATTTAGTACCAAAACCCTTATGAATCAGCCCGGGATGCTGACAATTAGGGCAGTTAACAGGGACGGGAATGTGATGGTTGCAAATGTGACAACGCAGAGTGTAATCATTAGCGTGGAGAGTGAGGGGGAGATAACAATTGGGACAGAGAGCCTCGTAGCCGCAATTTTCACAGATGGTCAGAGGAGCGGAGCCACGACGGTTGTGAAAAATCAGGGTTTGGTGGTGCTCGCCGAGGTTTTGTTTGATTTGAGAGAGCAATTGATCGCTAAAATAGCGGTTTTTGGTGAAATTAGCGCGTGATTTGAGGTCAATAACAGAGATGTCGGGGGGAGTGGTGGGTTTGGCTTTTTCGTTGAGGGTGACAAGGGAGTGATGCACTTTGGCAAGGTGATAATCGGTGGCGAGCGGAGTGGCGGTACCGAGAATACAGGGGGTTTTGAGGTGATTAGCCATGAAACTAGCGAGACGAAGAGTAGAATAACGGGGGGTGTTCTCTTGAAAATAGGAGGAATCGTGGGCTTCGTCGATAATAATGAGGCCGAGATTAGAGAGGGGGGTGAAAAGGGCAGAGCGCGGCCCGATAACGACAACAGGGGTGGTGGCTTGAAGACACTGCTCCCAAACTTGGTGGCGCTCGGCTTCAGTCTGACGGGAGTGGATGATGATAGTGCGGCCGGGGAAGGTAGTTTCAAAAATTTGGACGAGCTGGGAGGTGAGAGCGATTTCGGGCACTAAAAGGACGACAGAATTACCCTCTGAGAGGGCTGTAGAGGCCATTTTGAGATAGATATTAGTCTTACCGCTTCCGGTTATACCATGGAGGAGTTTAGTGCGGCTAGAAGCGCTCTCAAGGCCTTGTAGGGCCGTTTTTTGCGCGGGGTTGAGGGCGATTTTGGGGGCTTTAGGTAATTTTGGCGAATTCGGTGCGGGCTTGAGGGACTTGCGACGAGTTTTATTGATGCCAACAGGGAGGATAAGTTTGGCGATGTTAGGTAGGGGCACCAGGTAATAATTAGAGAGCCAAAAGAGAGATTTAATAAGATGTGAAGGGAGAGGGGTGTCATAGAGAACTTTGGTAATGGGCTTGGTAGGGAAATCAACAGAGGTGACTTTTTTGACGACGATACCAGTAGTGGTGGTACGGCCAAGAGGAATAGTGACAATGGCGCCGATTGAGAGGGATGTATCATAGGAATAGGTGAGCACGCCGGCTCCGGAACGGAATAATTTGAGCGGTATCACCTCGTAAAACATAGTCTAATTTTAACAAACCGTTGTGAAAAATACTAGTTTTTGGCGAAAATATGCTATAATTGGGGGAGATAAGGAGGAAAATGCTGGATATATTTATTACATCAAGAGTAAGACGCAAGATAATTGTGGTGTTTGCAAAATATCCAGATTTTAAGACCCATGTGCGGGGGCTGTCAAAGTTGATAAAAGAGGACCCAGGGAATATCCAGCGAGAATTACAGAAACTAGAAAAGGGTAATTTCTTGATTGTGACAAAGAAGGGAAATACGAAGATTTATCAGACTAATAAACATTTTCCAATTTTGAAGGAATTACAGAGTATTGTGATTAAGAGTCAACAGAGTAAACCGAGCAAGACGATTGGGTAAAATTGAGCAAGTTATTTGAGAAATTGATGGAAAAGCGGGGGATAAGTGCGGATTTTTTGTTGCCAGATTATGACAAGTTGAGTAGCGGAGAGAGTTTGCCAGATATGGAGCAGGCGGTAGCGCGGATAACGGAGGCGGTGCGCAAGGGTGAGAAGGTATTAATATATGGTGATTATGATGCGGACGGAGTGACAGCGAGTGTAGTGATGCACGATACACTGAAACTGGTGGGAATAAAAGAGGTGGAGATAATGCTCCCGAACCGATTTGCAGATGGTTATGGGATGAGCGAGAAGGTAGTAGAGCGGGCGGTGTGCGATAAGGTGGGACTAGTGATAACAGTGGACTGTGGGAGTGGCAACCGCGAAATTGTGGCAAAATTAACGGAGGCGGGAATAGATACAATTATCACCGATCATCATGAGTGTCCAGAGGAGTTACCAGAGGCGGTGGCGGTGGTGAACCCGAAGCGAGCTAAAAAGAGTGAATGGCGAGATCTGGCAGGGGTGGGAGTAGCGTTTATGTTGGCACACCGATTGATGGAGAAGGGACTGATACCGCAAGGGCAGGAAAAGTGGCTACTAGATATGGTGGCGATTGGGACGATTTGTGACAATATGAAACTGAGAGGTGTGAACAGATGCTTGGTATACTGGGGAATGAAGGTGATAGAGAAAACTCGGCGGGTGGGGCTGAGAGAACTTATCAAGCGAGCGGGGGCGAAGAAGATAAATAGTTATGCGGTGGGGTTTATACTGGGGCCAAGATTGAATGCTGGGGGGCGGATGAAATCGGCGGAGGTGGCGTTAGAATTGATGATGACTGAGTCAAAAGTGGAGTCGGCGAAATTAGCAGAAGAACTAGAACAATTGAATATAAAACGACGTAGTGAACAGAGTCGGGCGTTAGCGGAGATAAAACAGAGCGAATCAGTGCCAATGCCGGTA
Source organism: Candidatus Saccharimonadota bacterium (assembly GCA_017431945.1). Classification (GTDB taxonomy): domain Bacteria; phylum Patescibacteriota; class Saccharimonadia; order Saccharimonadales; family Saccharimonadaceae; genus Nanosyncoccus. The sequence continues at coordinate 22,172 of JAFRJZ010000012.1, read as the reverse complement.
ATGGTGGTGGCGGGGAATTGGCACGAGGGGGTGCTGGGGATAATCGCGGGAAATTTGACCGAGGATATGAAGCGCCCGAGTTTTGTGTTGACTGAGGTGGATGGAGTGTATAAGGGGTCGGGGAGGAGTTTCGGTGAGTTTGATTTGGCGCAAGCGTTGCAGGCTTGCAAGGATGAAATTATCGGGGGCGGTGGGCACGCGGGGGCGTGCGGAGTGAAAATTGAGAAGGCTAAACTAGATGATTTTAGAAAGGCGGTTAATGATTATTATAAGAGTTTGGGGTTAGTTGACCAGGAGCGTTTTTTGGAAAAGGAAGCGGATATTGAGATAGATGATCTGAGCGAGGTGGATATGGAGTTGATGGCGGAATTAGATAAGTTGGAACCGTTTGGAGAGGGAAATTTGGAACCAGTGTGGCTAATAAGGGATGCGCTGGTGTTAAACGCGCAGAAATTAGGGCAAGATGAACAACATTTGAAATTAACAATTGCGGATGGTAAAAAACAGTTGGTGTTGATTGCGTTTCATGCGCCAAGGGAGTGGTTGAAAGTGAGAGAAGGGATGAGGCGAGATTTTACGGTGCGACTGATGGTAAACGAATGGAACGGCTTGACGAGCGTAGAAGGGGTAATTGAAAAAATAGGGGTTGAAAAATCGGGGGAGTTTTGATATAATTTGGGATATGTCAATAAAAGTTACAAGAAAAGACCAGAACGAAGCGAATGAGAATATCATCCGTCGTTTTAATCGTAAAGTTTTACAGAGTGGCGTGATGCCGTTGGCAAAGTCGCAAATGCGATTCAGCAAGCCGATTTCAAAGCGCGAGCGTCGCAAGAAGGCTATCCTGAGAGAACAACACAAAGCCGAGAAGCTAGAAAAGATACGCTTAGGATTGAAATAAGAAATTGAGAAAATCTCGCTTTAATCTAGCGAGATTTTTGTTATAATGGAGATAAGATGATATTATTATTTGGTTTGGCTGGTTCAGGAAAAAGTACGCAGGGGCAGATTTTGGCGGAACGAGATAATATGGTGTGGCTGTCGGCGGGGCAAGTACTGAGAGAACATGGAGGGTTTGAAAAACAGATGACAAAGGGTGAACTAGTAGATGACGATACGGTGATTGACCTGATGCTGAAAGAGGTGGAGAAGGCCAAGGCGGAAGGGAAGGATGTAATACTAGACGGATTTCCGCGCGATATTTATCAGGCGGAGAAATTGGTCAAAAAATTAAAAGGTGAGATTAAAAAAGCGATTTATTTGGAAGTGCCACGCGCGGAATTGGTCAAAAGAATTAATTTGCGTGGGCGAGCGGATGATACGCCCGAAGCGGTGGAGAAGCGATTTTTGATAGTTGAACAAAATATTTGTTCAATTTTATCTCTGTTAGAGTCAAAAAATGTGCCAGTAAGTCGAGTTGATGGCGTAGGCACGATTGAAGAAGTAGCCGAGCGAGTGGCGAGCGAGGTAGAGAGCTAATGGACCAGAAAAAAATTAGTGCAATGCGTGAGGGTGGGCAGATTTTGGGAAAGCTGCTGAAAGATTTGAAGTCTTATGTGAAGCCGGGGATGAGCGAAAAGGAAATTGACGCTTGGGTGCGCAAAGAAATTGTAAAACGGGGCGCGAAGGTGGCTTATGATATGCTGGGTGATAAATTTCCGGGAGCGATTTGTATATCTACCAATGATGAACTAGTACATGGTGTGCCGAGTGATTATATATTAGAAGAAGGTGATAAGGTTTCGTTTGATTTAGATATTTTCTATAATGGGTATTTTACTGATTCGGCGTTTACGATGATAGTAGGAGATAAGAGCACAAAGGCAGTAAAAAATTTACTAGTAGTGACGGAAGCGTCAATGTGGGAGGGGATTGAACAGGTGAAGGCGGGGGCGCATATTGGTGATATTGGCTATGCGGTAGAGAAAACTTTGAAAGCGGGGAAGTTAGGGGTGGTGATGAATTATGTAGGGCATGGGATTGGCAAAACGATGCATGAAGAACCAATGGTGCCGAATTTTGGCCGTAAAGGGCATGGATATAAGTTGAAAGCGGGGGATACGATCTGCATTGAGCCGATGAGTTCACTAGGTAAGGCGAAAAATCATGTAAGCAAGGAAGATGGTTGGACAGCGGTATTAAATGATGGCTCCATTGGCTGCCATTTTGAACATACGATATTAGTGCTTGAAGATGGCTATGAAGTTTTGACATTAGCGAAATAACTGTGGTATAATACGCTTATGGATGAAATGCGTTATGCCGTAGGGCTAGATGTAGGCACAGATAATGTGCGAGCAGTGATATTGTCGGTAAATAAGGAGGGGGTAAAGACCGTAGTTGGCTATGCTGAAGCTAAAAATGCTGGGATGCGCAAGGGGTTAGTATCTAATTTGTCGGGTCCTGGGCAAGCGATTGATCGAATGCTGGGTGAAGCGGAACGCATGAGTGGCTATGAGGTAAATTCGGCTTATGTTTCGATTAATGGTAAGCATATTTTGTCAACGCAGGCCGAGGGGATGATAGCAGTGGGAGCGGTTGACCACGAAATTGATGGAGAAGATTTGGCGCGTGTAGAGGATGTAGCGGTGTCGGGGAGGATTCCGGCAAACCGCGATGTACTAGATGTGGTGCCATTAGAATTTGCTCTGGATGGTCAAGGAGGTGTAAAAGACCCAATTGGCATGACGGGGTCGCGCTTAGAGATGCGAGCAAATGTGATTTCGGCATTGACACCGAATTGTGATAATTTGAAAAAGGCGACTGAGAGCGCTAATGTCTATGCTGAGCGACTAGTGCCAAGCGTGGTAGCGGCAGCGCGAGCGGTGCTGAGTGAGCACCAGATGGAAAATGGTGTAGCGGTAGTAGATTTTGGTGCGGCGACAACCTCGTTAGCGATTTTTGAGGAAGGTGATTTGCAATATGTGAGTGTGATTCCGGCTGGCTCAAATAATATTACCAATGATTTGGCGATTATGCTGGGCATTGATACTAAGACGGCGGAGGATTTGAAGCGCAAGTATGTGACGGGGCTACTAGGTAGTAAAGAAAAGCCGGTATCAATGAAAGTTGATAGTGATGTAGTGGAGTTTGAGCGCCAACAGATAGATGAGGTAGTGCAAGTGCGCCTGAATGAGATTTTTGAGCATGTGCAAAAGGAGATAAAGGCGGCACATTATGAAAAACGCCTACCGGAAGGAATTGTGTTGACGGGGGGTGGTACTAAGATGAAAGATTTGGATAAGTTTGTGAAGCTAGATATGGGTTGTTCGGTGAAGGTGGGTATACCGAAGGGAATTGTCGGTGGCGTGGTAGACGCGGTGAGTAAGCCAGAATATGCAGCGGCGGTGGGTCTGGCGTTACTAGCGGTAGACAACGCCGGAAAGGAGCCGGCGGGCAAAAAGAGCTTGAAGCCAAAGTTAAAATCTAATGGCAAGGGGCTATTAGCGAAGATTTTTGGTAAAAAGTAATCTTTTTCGGGTGATTTTAAGAAATTTGTGTTATACTTAAAGAAGAGATAAAGTAATAAGTGAGGAAAAAATATGCCAGAAGTAAAACCTACAGAGATAGAGAGCACAGCTAGCATCAAAGTTGTGGGTGTTGGTGGCGCCGGCGGTTCAGCAATTGACCGTATGAAGGAAGTCGGCCTAAACGGAGTGGAATTTGTAGCAGTGAATACAGATGCGCAAGCGTTGCATCATTCAACTGCGGATACTAAGGTGCATATTGGTAAAGGCCTAGGTGCAGGTGGTGACCCAGAGAAGGGTCGTGAGGCTGCCGAGGAGAGCCGTGAAGAAATTGGCAAATCGCTTGATGGTGCGGATATGATTTTTATCACGCTTGGTGCGGGTGGTGGTACTGGTTCGGGCGCAGGGCCGATTGTGGCCGAAGAAGCGCGCAATCGCGATATCTTGACAGTCGGTGTAGCGACTAAGCCATTTACCTTTGAAGGGATGAAGCGTCGCAATAATGCTGATGTGGCGATTGATAAATTATCGCATCAGGTGGATGCATTGATTACGATTCCTAACGATAGATTGTTGCAGACGATTGACCCAAGGACGCCGCTGCTTGAAACCTTCAAAATTGCGGATGATGTGTTGAGGCAAGGCGTGCAAGGGATCTCAGAATTGATTACTGAACACGCTTTGATTAACCTAGACTTTGCCGATGTAAAGGCAATTATGAAGAATGCCGGTTCGGCTTTGATGGGTATTGGTAGAGCTTCGGGCGAAAATCGCGCTGCTCTAGCAGCTCAGCAGGCAATTGAATCACCGTTGATTGAGGTGAAAATTGAAGGTGCGAGAGGTGTACTCTTCTCGGTGGCCGGTGGCTATGATATGTCAATGAGCGAAATCCAAGAAGCTGCGGAAGTGATTACTGGTGCGGTGTCTCCAGATGCAAATATTATCTTTGGCGCAGCGATACGCCCAGAGCTTGAAGATGAAGTAGTGATTACAGTGGTAGCGACAGGTTTTGACTCAGAATATTACCGTAAGCTAGACGCTGAGCGCGCTCAGGAAGAGGCGGCAGATCGTTTGATGGCGGCTTCAAAGGAAGAAGGTTCAGTGGCAGACAAACCAGCAGAGACTGAGGTATCAGATGAGCAAAAACAAGCATCACAGAGCTTTACCAGTGAAAATAAGGGTAATATGTGGGATGCGATAAAGACTGACGCGCCAGCAGAGAAGCCCGAACAGGAAGAAGAAGATTTAGACGTACCGCCATCATTGCGTGAGAAATTGCGCGCCCGTAAGAAGAAGGCTTAAAGATGGTAAATCCAAAGTTTAGAATTGGCGACAGCAAGGTGCTGGAAAGCCGAGAGACTTTGGATGGCACGATGATTCGTCGTCGCCGGATTTCTTCGGATGGCAAATACCGTTTTACCACTTATGAACGAGTGGAATTGCCAAGCCTGACGGTATTGAAGCGTAATGGCAATCGGGAGATTTTTGATAGGGATAAACTACTAACGGCGGTGCGCAGAAGCGTGGGTAAATTCTTTAATTCGGATTTGGAGGTGGAAGAAGTAGTAGATAAGACGACTGACTTAGTATATGGATTAGGGACGGATGAGGTGACCTCGCAACAGATTGGTGAGGCGATATTGGATGTGCTAGCTGAGATGAATCAAGTGGCGTATGTGAGATTTGCGAGTGTGTTTCACGAGTTTAAAACTTTGGATGATTTTGAGCAGATTTTAATTGAACAGAAAAAGAAAGGTAAAAAATGAAAGTAGTGTGCGTGTGGCGCGATAATACGGATTATGCCAGAGAGGTAAGTGATTGGTTGACCGAGTTTGATAAGCGGGATTTGGGAGAAATTGAGTCGCTGGATCCGGATACAGTGGAGGGGGAAGCATTTGCGAGAGCGCATGATATAGTGGAATACCCGACGATGCTAGCAGTAGATGATGATGGACGAGAGTTAGAGGTGTGGCGAGGCTTGCCGTTACCATTGATGGATCAAGTGGCGTATTACGCGAGAGAAAACTAAGCTTATCTTTGAAAAAATTAGGTAAATTTGGTATAATTTTAGTGTGTTGAAAAGAGGAAACGTGGATAAAAAAGAGAAAATACCAACTAGAGAAGAAGCTGAAAAGATGCTAGCTTGGGCTAAAATGCAAAATGATGGTAATTGGGCTGAGCATTCGGAAGTGACAGCGCGAATTGCGGAGACGATTGCTAAAAATTGTGATTTAGAGCCTGAGAAAGCTTATATTTTGGGGCTTTTGCATGACATCGGGCGTTATGAAGGTTATCAAATGGGTTTGCGCCACATAACAGAAGGTTATAGATATTTGAAAAAACGAGGATTTGATACGGCGGCGCGAGTATGCTTGTCGCATTCGTTCTATACCTATTTGGATCCGGATGATAATTTTTATATTGATCAACTTAAAGATGAAGATGATAAGAAGATTTTGCGGGATTTCGCATTAAAATTAAGAAGTGGTAAAGCGGCTTTTGATGAGTACGATAGATTGATACAGTTGGCGGATTGTATGGCACGTAATTATGGTGTGGTGACGATTAATGATAGATTTGTTGATATTATGTTGAGATATGATTTTCCAGATGTCAGGGCACAAATTGCGGGAATTTGGCGAGTAAAGAAATATTTTGATGATAAGATTGGCAAGAATGTGTACGAATTATTTAAAAAGGAATTAAGCGAAAATATAATGCGTGAACCGACTAATGTAATGGAGGAGGGTGAAAAATGAGATATCAAGCAGGAAGTCGTAGAAGAGCTATAGAATATGAAAAGGACATCAGCGAATGGTGGTGCAAGAACCAGATATTTGAGAAGTCGGTAAAACAGAGGCCAGTGGATAAGAGTTATGTATTTTATGACGGACCACCGTTTATTACGGGGAATCCGCACCATGGGACTTTGCTAAGCTCGGTTGTAAAAGATGCGGTACCGAGGTTTTGGACGATGTGTGGCTATCATTGCGAGAGACGTTGGGGATGGGATTGCCATGGCTTGCCGGCAGAGAATTTTGTAGAGAAGCAACTAGGGATTACTGATAGACGCGAGATTGGTACTAAATGGTCTTTGGAAGATTATATTGTGAAGGCACGCGAGTCAATGGTGGCGAATTCAGCGACTTGGGAGGGGACGATTAATAGAGTAGGGCGCTGGGTTGACTTCAAGGGTGCTTATCGCACGATGGATAAGGATTTTATGGAGAGCGTGTGGTGGGCGTTTAAGACTTTGTATGATGCGGGGAAGATTTACGAGGGACGTAAGGTGTTGATGTATGATACGAAGTTTGCGACACCGGTGAGCAAGGCCGAGGTGACGATGGACAATGATGCCTATAAGGAGGTAACGGACCCGTCGGCGTATGTCAAGTTTAAAGTGAAATTACCGGAAGAACTTTTTGAAGGAGCTTTTTCGAGGGGCGTTTCGCAGGTTGCTGCCGAGAATGAGGCGGCGCGCGCCCGTGAAGACGGGCCGCGCGAACGCCGTCCCCGAGAAAAACGCTCCTTAAAAAGTTCGTATGATAATATTTTCCTCTTAGCTTGGACGACGACGCCGTGGACTCTGCCGGCGAATATGTGTCTTGCGGTAAATCCAGAGATGAAATACGGCATTTATGATGTGGAGGGGGAGAAGTTTATTTTGGCGGTGGAGCGTGCTGAGGTGATTTTGCCAGATTTGAAGCCAGAGGGGGTGACGGATGGTAAGAATTTGGTGGGATTGGAATATGAGCCGTTGATAGAGGTGGCAGATGGATTATTTGATTTGGGTTTGCGTGGTGACAAAGGTACGGTAAAACGCCCCGAGACTTACACAGTGGTAGTGGCAGATTTTGTGTCGGGTGAAGATGGTACAGGTATAGTACACTGTGCGCCGGCTTATGGTGAAGATGATTACGCTTTGAGCCTGGAGCACGAGATAGATTTTGTTGATTGTCTGGATGAAAATGGCTATTACTTACCCGAGATGGCAGAAAAATTACATGAACTAGGTGTACGTGATACAGACGAGCATGGTATTAATGCGTGGGATGGTAACAAGTTTATTGCTAAGATACTAGAAGCGGAAGGAAAGATTTGGAAGATTGAATATATTAAACATGAGTATCCGTTTAATCCGCGTAGCAAAGAGCGTATTATGTATCGGGCGTTCCCGAGTTGGTTCTTTGATGTGGTGGGTTCAAAGACTTTGATGTTGGAGCAAAATGAGAATATTCATTGGTTCCCAGAATATTTGAAGCATGGACGCTTTGCTAAAAATATTGAGCAGGCGCCAGATTGGAACTTATCGCGTGACCGCTTCTGGGCGACGGCGATGCCGGTATGGAAGGGTGACAATGGCTCAGTAAAAGTAGTAGGTTCTTACGATGAATTATATGAACTTTCTGGGGTGCGACTGGATGATTATCATAGACCTTGGGTAGATGATATTGAATTTGATATCGATGGCGAGCATTTTACGCGAATTGAGAAAGTGTTAGATTGTTGGTTTGAAAGTGGTTCAATGCCGTTCGCACAACTGCATTATCCGTTTGAAAACAAGGAGAAATTTGAGCGGAATTACCCAGCTGACTTTATCGTGGAATATGTGGGGCAGGTAAGGGCGTGGTTTTATTATGTGCACTGCGTGAATACCGCTTTGGCGGATGTGGGGGCGTTTGGTGAGCTGAAGCATGGCAAGAAGAATGCCTATAAGAATGTGATTACTACAGGGACGCTGGCAGGGAATGATGGCCGTAAGATGTCTAAATCGCTAGGGAACTATACTGATCCAAATGAATTGATGGATAAATATTCGGCGGATTCGTTGAGGTTTTTGTTGTTATCTAGCCCGGTATTGTCGGGAGAAGATTTTGCGCTTCTGGATAAGGATGTGTCGGATGTGGCAAGGAAGCTCTCGATGATTTGGAATGTATACGATTTCTTTACGACATATGCAAGCGTAGACAAAATAGATAGTGAGGAGCTTTCCAAAAGAGTTTCTTCGAGGGGCGTTTCGCAGGCTGCTGCCGAGAATGAGGCGGCGCGCGCCCGTGAAGACGGGCCGCGCGAACGCCGTCCCCGAGAAGAATACTCTTTGGAAAGCTCTTCGCCACTAGATATTTGGATTGTGTCGCGAGTGCATCAGTTGAGGAATGAGATTACTGAAGGGATGGAAGCATATGATTTGCCGAGAGCGCTGGAGGGTGTGCTACCGTTTGTGGATGATCTTTCAAATTGGTTTGTGAGGCGAAGCCGTAGGCGTTTTTGGAAATCGGAAGATGATGATGATAAAATGAATGCCTATGCGACGCTTTATTATGTGTTAGTTTATTTGAGCAAAATTTTAGCACCCTTTGTACCATTTTTGGCAGAGGAGCTGTATAAAAAAATGACAGGCGATGAAGGTTCGGTGCATTTGTTGGATTGGCCGGAAGCAGGCGAGATAGATGAGGAAGTATTGAAAGAAATGGCGCGTACGCGTGAGATTATTACTGAAGGTTTGGCGCTAAGGATGCAGAAATCTGAGACTGAAGAACAGATTAAAGTACGTCAGCCACTGTCGCTTTTGAGTTATGGTGGTGATAAATTGCCAGAGTTTTATGAACAAATTATTGCGAATGAAGTGAATGTAAAGAAGGTTGTAAATAGTGGTAATGAGGTTAAATTAGATAAAACTTTGACTAATGAGCTGAAAGAAGAAGGATTTGTGAGGGAATTGATTCGCCAGGTACAATCGGCGCGTAAAAAGGCAGGATTGAATGTAGATGATAGGATAAAGTTGGCGGTAATGACAGAGGTGCCGAAGAAGTGGCAAGAAACTTTAATGAATGAAACTTTGGCAGTAGAACTCACAAAAGAGAACTATGCTTACGATGAAATCGTTAAGATCAACGGCGAGAATATAACAATTTCTCTAGAGAAAGCATAAACACTATTGACAAATTTAGCGATGTGTGCTATAATGGAAGATAGTTAGATAATAAAATAAAACATCTGACAAATAAATATCAAAATAAACAAGGAAGACGCAAATGGCAGACGCAGACAATATGAAGTACGAGTTCTTTAAGAACGAGAAAACATATAAATCGCCAGAGGTAGTGAATGGAGATGCAAGAAAGCGAATTTTGCGCTGGGAAAGCATTGAGGCGGTAAAGACTAAGTTACAAGCGAATTCCTAAGGAGTTATTTATAAGCTAAACACCAAAAAACCGAACTTAGTTCGGTTTTTTGGTACGGAAAAGTGTGATATAATTAAGTTAATGTTTAGTCTGATACGCAAACATAGGATTTTTGGGTTGGTATTGGCGTTAGTTTTTGCTACGGGATTGACTATAAGTAGTGAAGCGTATGCAGAGAATAGTAGTCCGCTAACCAAGGAAGAAGAGACAATTTTTTCACAAAATCAAATCGTGTTTTATGAGCCCTGTTCGGATGCGGGCGGTAGTGATTCGTTGAGCGGAGAAGTTACGATATCGGGTAATACGGCAGAAGAAAAAGTGTGGTCAGGGTTGAGGAGTTTTTTGACGGCGGAGCAGGCGGCGGGGGTGATGGGAAATATTAAATATGAAGATGGTAATTATGGACCGGTGCGACGCGAAGGAGGCAAAAGTGGCGACATTTGGAATAGTGGTACGCAAATGGGGATGGGGTTGGTTCAATGGTCGTTTGGGCGACGAGTAAAACTTTTGAACTATGTGAAATCACAAGATGCAGAAATGATAAAATATTTTGAGGACGAGACGCTTGGGAGCATGTCGGGCGATGATTTTATTGACAAATATGGTCATAAAACGGCGAACCGGCTTTATCAATTGGAATTACAATATTTGAAAAGAGAATTAGATACGGTGCCGAGTTATCATGGTATTTATAATCAGAGGACGGTGACTAGTGCCGCGGATTTCTTTTTGGAACATGTGGAGATTCCGGCTAATATAGCGGGACAAAGACCACTAAGACGAGCGACGGCACAGGAGATGTATGATAAATATGGTAGTAAAACTTTTACCAGTAATGGGGAAAGCTCGTCGACAGTGGGAGTGGCGGATAGTACCGTGACTTCTAATATTAATGATAAGGCGTGGGAGCTGGCGGATCAGACAAGGGAGGAGAGCGCAAAGGGGCCAACCGAGGCGTACTTAAAGGCACAAAAATCGGTGAAATGCCCTGGCGATTGTTACAAAAACGGAGAGAGTTGTGATCGGTTTGTGGCGGTAGTAGTGAGAGCGGCAGGAGTGGATGATAATATTCCTTGGGGAAATGTGGCAACGCAAGAGGATTATATGATAGCAACACCAAAGATTTACACACGAGTGGAAGGGGACGCGACAAAGGAAGCGACTTATCAGCCAGGTGATATTAGGGTAAAAATTGTTGGTGGCGTGAGAAAACATATTGAGATATATGGACAGAGAGACGGTAAAGGTTATATCCTGTCGGCGTCAAATGATGAACGATGGGCGGGATATACGGATTTCTTTGCTGAGAGCGGAGCGGAATATCATATTTATCGTACGCAAGGGACGCCAAAATGTGTGACGAGTAGTTGCCAGCAAAATACGATGGACGTAAATAGTACGGCGGTGTGTTTGGCGTGGCCATTAGGAACAAAAGATAGTAAGAAGTTGTATCATGGCGGTAAACCGACCGAGGCATTTAAAATAGCTATTGATAAGGTATTTCCGAAGCGTGATTGGGCGAGACAGACTAATGCGGGAGCTTCGTGTGATGTAGGGGCGGCGACGGTAGTGCGTTATTCAGGTGTGGATAAAAGTTTTCCAAGGGGTCTAGATGAACAGTTTGCTTTGGCGAGCAAGGGTGATAGCAAGAAATGGAATGTGATTAGAACGACTTCAAAGTCAGCCTTGAAACCAGGTGATGTGGTGTTAAAAAGTGGACATGTATGGATATATGTGGAAGATCAAAATGGCAAGAAATACCGGGTGGATGCACACCACAACTGGAAGGGTGGGATGTATTTAGGAATAGAAGATAGTTTAGACTCGGTGATGATAATTTTGCGAGCAAAAAATGCGAAGAATTCAACTAGCGGCGTAGTGATTGAAAAAGGTAAATCAAGCGTAGGTGGAGATACGGTGTCTGGTGGCGGTAATTCTTCGTCTGATGGGGCGGAGAGTACCGCGGTGAGCAGTAATGCGGAGAATTGTGATAGATGCCAGAGTACTAACAGTGATACTGGGCTAAAAGAAGGCGGGATGACCTTGGCAGAAGCAAAGGCGTGGATGGAAACTTATCGCCAAGAGGCGTCAAAGAAAAAGACGGGTAGCTATATGTTTAAGAGTGCCTATGTGTTGGATGCGGGTTGTGGGGGTGGTACACTAAACAACTGTGTGGCGTTTTCGCAGTGGTTTTTGAATAAATACACATCAATTGGGCCGAAGTGGGCAAATACCGTAAATGGTAATTTGATGGTAAAGCACCTAGGTGCAACTAAGGGGTTAAAAACTGGTAATGAACCGAGGCCGTATGCGGTGTTTAGCACGGATACCTATAACCACACTGGTGTGGTGATGGGTGTGACGAGTAGTAATGTGGTGGTGTGCGAGGCATCGTGCAGTAATGGCTATACGAGTTATTGGCCAGGTTGTAGTGAGTGGTCGCTAGATACTACGAAAGCGAAAGGTATGACCTATGCCTATACAGATGATATTATGAACAGCACTGGGGGTGGTGGAGGTAGCTGGTAATATTGGGTGCTAGTGGGGGATTTGCCTTGACGATTTTAAGCATAAGTGGTAACCTAATAGTATACAAGGTCATTTAATATAAAAAACGAAAGGTTCGCTATGGATATAGATAAAGAAAACGATGCTTTGATGGATCAGTTTATTAAGCAGATGCTGATAGATAAGGGTATGGGTGATATACCTGAAGAAGATTTTGCACGGATGGCGAGCGAACTAAAAGAAAAGTTGATTTATTATATTAATCGCAATATTATTGCGCAGTTGCCGGCGGAACAACGCCATAAATTGGATGTGTCACTGGATGATGATACGGCTAGTTTTGAGAGCGTAAATGCTTTGATAGAAGAATCTAATCTTAATACCGAGCCAATTATTGAGCAGACCTTGATTGAATTTAAAGAGCAGTATTTAAAAGGCGAAGAGCCTGATGAACAAAAATCAGAAGAAGTGAAGACGGAGTAGTTAGGAGGAAAAATGCCAGACAAAAATGCGAACAAAGACCCCAAAAGTAGTACCGATAAAGATAGTAGTAACGAGTGGAAGATTTTGAAAGATGTGTATTTTGCTGGTGGCGTAGAAGCTACGGATGAGAGTAAGAAAAATATTGCAGCGCAGAGAGCCAGAGAAAAACTGGAAGCTGAGCAGAGAGAGTGGGCTAAGAATCACCGAGTTTTGGGTGACGAGAAAGGGCTAAATAGGGTACTAAAAACATTAACAAATTCAGTTAGAAATACCTTTGGGCATATGGGAAAAGATGGTTGGATTAAGACTGCAAAAAACACAGTAAAGTTTGGTGTCGGATATGATGTGGCGCTAGCTCAGCATGCTGCTAAAGAGTTAAAAGGAATTGAAGAGAATGGCGTCTATGCGGGACTTGAGGGTGATTATGGATTAGAAGCGGAGAGAGAGATGGCAGATATGATTGCCGAACAGCACAGATATAATCAAGATATCAGCAGAAATAGAGACGAGAAGATACAGGTCTTGTCTGGTAAGGAAAGTATAAGGGAATTGGATGAGAATGAAGAAGGAAAGTTGGGTAAAGAACGCGATATAGTAAAACAAGCTTTGATAGACAAAGTAGCGAAAGATATTATAGATTTAAAAAACTTACCACAAAAAGGCAAAAATCGTGATAGGCAACTAAAAAAGATTTTAGCAGGTTTTGAGAAAGAAATAGAAGGTAAGGTTGGAGGGGGTAATAATTATATTGTAGAAGCAAAGAGGGTAGCGGAACAGCTTTATGATGAAAGGGCAAAAGCCAAACACGATTACAGCATAGAAGAGGTAGAAAGATTCTTTGAAGATCATGTACATTTTAGCACTGGTCAAGTGGAGGCTGGCTTAGCGCAAAAAGAAAGTTTATCTATCACTACAAAAGAAGTGATGAAGTTGGCTGGTATGGGTGCTGGCGCTCTTGGTACAGCGGTGGGAGTTGGCATGGTGATTGGTGGCGTTGCGACTAGAAGAGGTTTAAAAGCTGCATTGACGGCGACTGGTATAGGTGTCGTGGCTGGTGTTGTTGTAGGTGCGGTTTATGGAGGAAAAAATGCTAAAAAGAAAGCTGAGCGTGCGATTATAGCAGAAAAGAAGAGAAGTGCACTTGGTGGTGAAAAGGCGACAGAATACAAAATGCTTAATATAGAAGATACAACAAAAGAATTATATGATTTTGCTGATAAATTATCAAAAAGAAAAAGTAAAAGCTTGAATGAATCGGAGCTGAAGACTTTGGCCGATATCAAAGCAAGATTTGAGTTGGAAGAAATTAAGGGCATAGATTTGTTTGGAGGTGAAGACGAAGTGAAGCGGGAAATACAAAAGCGAAAGTTGAGGAGAAGTGTTGCTAACCTAGAAAGGATGCTGGAACAAAAAGATTGGAATATGCTATATGGTGATAAAGATAGCGAAGAAAATAGTTATATAAAAGAGGCAAGGGATGAGTTAAATAAAGATATTAAAAAACAGGAAGATAAAGATAAAAAGCGTCACAGAGAAGCAATAATTGAAGGTGCTAAAATGGGGGCGGTGATTGGTGGTGCAGCTGGTGCTGGTGTTGGTGTTATAGAAGAAGTGGGGGGAGTAACAGACGCGCTTCATGATGCTGCCGGTGAAATTCATGATACTGTTGATAATGCCAAGGAATCTATTGGAAATATGTTTGATAATGCTGATGGAGAAGAAGATACGGCAGACGATGTAGCGCCGCCACCGTTTGAAGGTTTTGAAAAATCACCAGCTGAAGCTATTGAAAATGAGCTGGAGGATCCGAGCAATAGAGCTAAGTATTGGAATAGTGAAGGTGATTTGAAGTCTGAAGTATTTGAAAAATTGAATGAACGTACTGATATAAATATTGAGGTATCAGAAGATGGCGATGATATTGATAAACTAGTTACCACTACCGCTGAATCACAAGGTGTGAGTGAATTTATTGATGATAATCCGGACAGGATTACTCATATCAATAGTAGGCGTTGGGATGGTGGTGATATATCGGTCGGTAATCCGCGCATTGAGGGCGATGAATATGTGATGGATGTGTTCTCGAAGAGTGGTAGAGATGTAGACGGGATGGAGTTTGCGATGTCGGCAAACGAAGACCACCAGATGGATGTGTTTACTGCCGATATTGAAGATGGGCAAATTCGAATTCCAGTAGATGAACCAGAAGCTAGCATGTTTTCAACTGACGGTCGGGGTGTGACGAGTTTTGATGGACGGTTTGGTGAAGTGTTGAGTGACGACGGTAATGGCAATATGACAGTGTATACTACGATTGAGGGGGACGGCGTGAATTCAATTAATATGCCAGAGATAGTGGAAGCTCACACATATAATATAACAGATGTTGAAAGTGGAGAAACGACAAAGATTTCGACGCCAGGCGGTGAGATTGACCCAGAGCAATTAGCTGGTGGTGGTATCGTACCAGGTGAATCGGCCGTAGTGGATGGTGAAGAAATAAGCAATCGTGTACTAGAGGAGGGGACGACCTATGACAAGAATATTGATGTATATAATTTGCCTGGTAAGTTGAGCTCTAATAATTTGGGTCCGTCGCTATATAACGGTAATAAATCGGAAGCGGAGATGTTTGAGGGGTTGATGAGTGGTATTGCGACATCGCCGGAGCAAACTTCGCTGTGGCAAACAGCACTTAATGTAGAAGGCGGTAGCGATGTAGATAGTGTAAGCGAATTAAATAGTTTAGCAAATAATATAGCAGATGCGAATTCGGAAGATTATGTAGCGAGCATGAATATCACACAGGATGAGATTTTGGCGAGAATGGATGAAGGTGAGATTGAATCGGTGAACTTTGCCGAGACACCTTATACGAGATCAATTTATGAATATCCAAATGGTGGTGATAAGACAGTGTTGCAGACTACACCGATTAATGGCGTGTCTGGACATGGCTTGAGACTGCTAGACGTTAATGGTAATAATATTTTAATGTATGATGAAGCTGGCAATGATATTTCGGGTAATTTGCGTGAAATTTACAATGTGCCAGAGGGTCAAGCGGGTGAATTTGTAGTACGCCTAGATTGTGGTGGTCAGATAGTCTGGGTACCAGAACCTGATGATGTGACGGTGGGGGAGACAGTTACTGGCAGTACTGGCGGTGGTAATCACCATCATCGTCCTGGAACTGGAGGAAATACACCGACGCCTGGACCGAACCCACCCGAGAATCCTGAGGAACCCGAGAATCCCGAGGAACCCGAGAATCCTGAGGAGCCTGAGAATCCTGAGGAGCCTGAGAATCCTCCAGAAGAACCAGAAAAACCTGAAGCAAAGGATCCTGATACTGAGAGAAGGGTAGCACAAAATGAAGGTCAGCAAGGCAAAGTAGATCCAAATGTAGAACCGAATAAAGATGTGACACCAGAAAAAGATCATGGAGATGGCAATGCTTCGGAGGCTAACGGACCGACCGGTAGCGAGGAAGATAGAAATAAGCAAGGTGATACCGATAGTGGCGAAATAAAGGATGACCCAACGGATGACGATGTGAGGAATACTGTTGGTACAAAGAAGCCTTCTACTGATAGCGATTCTGGTAACGACAATAATAGTGACAATAATTCTGGGAATGATTCCAACAAGTCTAGTAATGATTCTGGTAGCAGAAATAGTGGTAGCAAGCCTAGCAGTGGCGGTGGAGGTGGCGACTCTGGTGTTTCTCGTGGTTCTGGCGGCGGCGGAGGTGGTGGCTCTCATGACTCTGGCGGTGGCGGAGGCGGTGGTGACTCCGGTGGTAATAATGATTCGCATGATGAAGGAGGCGAAAATGAATAAAAAATATAAAATTGCGGGTGGTATAGCAATATCAACTTTGGCGGTGATAGCATTGCCGGCGAGCTCAGCGATGGCGTGGGGGCCGGAACGTAAACTGTTTACTAATAACGAACCGGCTACTTATCCAGTATTTAACTCAATCACTGATAATGCCGGAGTAGGGGATGAGCGCGATTTTGTGCGAATTGCCGAGATTTCTACTGACGGTCATAAAAATACTTATGTGAATAATTTGAAAGTAGAACCTGGTAAATCGTATGAAGTTTGGATTTTTTATCACAATAATGCCTCGGCGACCTTTAATGATGAGACACATGATTATTCAGGGGTGGCACGAAGCGTAAGAGTGTCATCTTGGTTTTCGCCGGTGGTGAAACCGGGCGAGGGGGGTGAAGTAGATGGTAAAATCACTGCGAGCAACACTAACCCAGAAAAAGTATGGGATGAAGCCTACTTAACTTCGGATGAGAATGTATATTTGCACTATCATTTAGCATCGGCGAAAGTTTTGAATGATAATTGGCCAACAAATGGGGCTGGATTGGCGACTAGTCTATTTACTGACAAAGGAACTTTTATTGGTATAGATAAATTAAATGGGGTAATACCGGGGTGCGCTGAGTATTCTGGGATGGTAGTGTATACCCTGGATGCGACTGGCGAAGGTGAGCCGGCGCCACCGGATACCGAGGAGGTAGTGACAACATCAACGCCGAGCGAGATGCCAGAAACGGGACCAGCGGAGATTATTATCGCGTCGGTGATAGTAGCAGCGATTATTGGTGGTGGATTCTACTGGTATAAGACACACAATGCGGTAAAAAATACAAAGCGAAAAGTAACCAAAAAGAAACCTGTTGCGAAAAAACGCAAATAGTGATATAATACCTCTATTATTAACTAAAAGGAAAAGCGATGAAAAAAGCAGTTGTTGTCGTTGGCGGGAAGCAATATCTCGTTGGCGAAAAAGAGACCCTGCAGGTGGACCTCCTCCCGACAGGCACTAAAGAGCTCAAACTGGACGCTTTACTGGTAATTGACGGTGACAAAACTACCGTAGGTACACCTACGGTGAAGGGTGTCGAAGTCAAGGCTAAAGTAGTAGAAGAGAAAGTTTCGGGCAAAAAAATTAGAGTAATTCACTATAAGCCAAAGAAGCGTGAGCACACCGAGACTGGTCACCGACAAAAATATTCACTTATTGAAATCATATCAATAAAATAAATAACTTTCTTGAGGTCGCGTCCAGCCGGCCCGTCGCCACGGGCGGCTGGCGCTATATCTCGCGCTGCCGCGCTCCGAAATACCCCAAGAAAGTATTTATTTTATTTTTAAACAAGTTTCATGATATAATATGATTATGGCTAATGTGATTTGTATAACGAATCAAAAGGGAGGTGTCGGGAAGACTACTACGGCAATTAATTTGGCGTATTATCTGGCAAAGTCAAAAAAACGCGTACTTTTGATAGATTTGGATCCGCAGGGGAATGCCACGAGTGGCTTGGGGGTAAATAAGGCTGATTTACAGGAAAGTATGACTGAGGTGATGCTAGGAGTGGTGAAATTAGCCAAGGTGATTATGAAGACGAATTTTAAGAATTTGGACTTAGCACCGACTACGCCACAATTAGCAAATGCCGAGGTAGAGATTGCCAAGATGGATAAAAAATTTACTTATCTTAGAGATGGCATTAGGGAAGTGAGTAAAAATTATGACTATGTAATTATTGATTCGCCACCGAGTCTGTCGTTTTTGACGGTAAATGCGATGGTGTCGGCAAACTATCTGTTATTACCGGTACAGACAGAGTTTTATGCGCTAGAAGGGGTAGTACAACTACTAGAAAGTATGAAATTAGTAAAGAAGGCGATGAATCCGCATTTGAAATTAATCGGTGTGGTAGCGACGATGTATGACAAGCGTACCTCGCTGTCGGCGCAGGTGTTGGATGAAATTAAGAAATACTTTAAAGATGCGGTGTTTGAGACAAAGATTCCGCGCAATGTGCGGGTAGCGGAGGCGCCGAGTCATGGCGTGCCGGTGGGGGCTTATGATAAGTTTAGTCGGGGTGCGAAGGCTTACAAAGATTTAGCAAAAGAATTGGAGGGCAGAATAAATGGTTAAAGCAAGAGGTTTGGGGCGAGGATTTGAGGATTTAATTCCAACAGATTTGACGGATGAAGAATTTGATCCTACGGCCGAGGAAGATGAGAAAATCAGTAGCCTGAAAGAACTATCGCTTGACGAAATAGTACCAGACAGGGAACAACCAAGGAAGGATTTTGACACCGAGAGCTTAGAGGCTTTGGCGGATTCGGTGAAGGAAAATGGCGTGCTGCAACCGATAGTAGTGACGCGCGAAGAGGATAAGTACAAGATTGTAGCTGGCGAGAGGCGCTATCGGGCGTCTAAATTGGCGGGGTTAAAGACAATTCCGGCGATTATCAGGACGATTGACGCACAGAATCGTCTAGAGCTTTCGATTATTGAGAATGCGCAGCGTGAAGATTTGAACGCGATTGAATTAGCAACAGCGTATGCGAAATTAAAGGCGCAATTTAATTTAACGACGGCGGAAATCGCTAAGCGAGTAGGGAAGAAAGAAAATAGTATTGTAAATACGCTGAGACTGTTGAATTTGTCTGATAAGGTGAAAAAGGCGGCGGTGGAGCATAAATTAACTGAGGGGGTATTGAGGCCGCTGGTAAAGGCTGATCCTGAGCTAGTAGAGAAGATTTTGCCAAAAATTGTGGATGAAGGTTGGTCGACGCGTAAAGTTGAGCGTTATATGGCGGAAAATAAGGCTAAGAGCTCGGCTAAGGCGGTAAAAGTACGAGAATATTTGAAAGATGAAAATAAATTAAGTGAAAAATATGGGGTGGAAGTCAGAGTGCGAGGTAGAAGCCTGAACTTTGCCTGCAAAGACGAAAAAGAATTAAGAGCCTTGATTCGTAAGTTTATTTAATTGTTGGCGGAGTTTTTGGCGGGCGTGGCGAGTAAAGAGCTTGTCAAACCACGAGTCCTTAGGAGTTTGGTTTTTGCTGGTGAGAATTTCGACGACATCACCTTGTTTTAATTTAGTTTTGAGATTACTCATTTTGCCATTAATTTTGGCACCAACGACATGGCCGCCGACTTCGGAATGAAGTTGATAGGCAAAATCTAGGGGCATGGAGCCTTTAGGCAAGGCAATAATGTCGCCCTTTGGGGTGTAAACAAAGATTTGGTCGGAGAAGAGATCAAGTTTGAGTTTGTTGATGTCAACTTTTTGGCCGGAGCGGAGTTTGGCGGCGGTGGTTTGAAGTTCGTTAATCCAGAGGAGATTAGTGGGGAGATGCTGAATTTTGCCAGAGCGGTAATTTTCGGTGAGTTTTTGTTCGTTGTAATAAAAACTAGCGGCGAGACCACGTTCGGCGTATTCGTGCATTTCGTGAGTGCGGATTTGAAATTCGATGATGTTTTTTTCTGGGGTGATGACGGTGGTATGGATGGATTGATAACCATTTTGCTTGGGCATAGCGATGTAATCTTTGATACGGCCATCAAGCGGTGTGTAGAGGGAGTGGATAAGACCGAGCGTGAGATAACAAGTGGTAATGTCGTCGACGATGAAGCGAAGAGCGAGCAGGTCGTAAATAGCGTCGATATTTTGGTCGTATTTGGCGAGTTTTTTGTGGAGAGAATAGATAGATTTGGCGCGGCCAGAGAGCTCAAAGTTGATTTTTTCCTTTTTTAAAAGTTCGCTGGTTTCGTTTTCGATTTTTTTGATGGTTTTGGCGGCAGATTTGTTGCGGGTTTCGATGAGAGTTTTGAGTTCTTGATAACGCTTAGGGTCGGCATACTCAAAAGCGCGGTCGGCAAGTTCAACGCGAAGTTTACCCATGTTGAGACGATCGGCAAGGGGAGCGAAGACCTCAAGAGTTTCGGTAGCGATTTTTTTGCGTTTGTCGGGCGGAAGGGCGGAGAGAGTGCGAATGTTGTGGAGGCGGTCGGCGAGTTTGATGATGAGAACGCGAATGTCGGAGCCGAGGGCAATGAGGAGGCGAAGGAAGTTGTCTCGAGTTTCGGGAAGGTAAGTGTCGAGGTCACGCATGCCGGAACGGGCTTGGCTGACTTTGGTGACGCCGTCGACGAGAAAGGCGACGGATTCGCCAAATTCTTGCTTGATGTTATCTAGAGTAAGGTCGGTATCCTCGACGGTGTCGTGGAGAATGCCAGCGACGATGGTGTCTTCATCCATGCCCCACTCGGTGAGAATTTTAGCAACGGCGAGAGGATGAGAAATGTATGGTTCGCCATTGCGTCGGGTCTGTCCGGTATGAGCCTTGGTGGCAATATCGGTGGCTTTTTGGATTTTGGGAGATATAGTAGTTTCTGGCTTAGTTTTGGCCTTTGTCTTGGGTTTAGTAGTCTTGGCTGGTTTTGTAGCTTTGGCTGGTGATTTTTTCTCCGTAGTCATAAGTTTATTATCTCATATTTTTCTAAGTTATGAAATGAAATGTTTCATAAATTAGAATAGGAGATTTTGAGGTAAAAAAAGAGTGCTAAAATGGCGAAAAATGAGGATTTTGTTATGCCGAGAGTTATTGTGTTTGATGGTGGGCGGGGCGGTGAAGAAGTGGTGGAATATTTGAAAAACGAACTGCCAATACTGGACGTTAAGCGGGTACGCGGAAGCAGGATAATTGAGGCGAGACACACTAGATACGGGATATGTATGGCGGTTGAAAATGAACTAATGCCGTATATTTTTAAGGCGGAATTGATAGTGCTAGGTGGATTTTTGGTGTCGCAGACGGTGGAATGGCTGAGGAGTAGATATCCAGATCAAATATTTGTGGCGGTGAAATGTGATTTGGGAGAGCTATCAAGGGCGATGATGAGTAATGTGATGATACTGGCAGATGATAAGTTTAAGCGGACTTGGCAGTATCGGCGGTTAAAAGTGAATTTTAGAGATTATAATGTGATGGAGCCGAGGTGTGCACATTGGCGGGAATTGGTGAGTGACGGGACTTTGGCGGGGGAGAATTTGGAGTTGAAGGATGAATTGACGAAATATAGCGAAAGCAAAGTGGATACAATAGTGATAATGAACACTTATTTTACTAAGATTGAGGAAGATTTGTTGAAAGTGTTTGGGCGTCAGGTATGGATAATAGATTTTAAGAAAAAGCTGAGGGAAGATATTAATGAGGCGCTGGGGTTGAAGGAGTAAAAATGGTTTGGTTTTCTTGGAATACCATTAACTTCTCAGGCGCATGAAGGTTCGTGGTATGTGCCGTTTGAATTTCAGGAAAAAATAAGTTATGCGGCACTAGTAAAATTAGGGTAATAAGTGTTTCTAGACTTTATGGTAATGCAATTGGACAGGTTTCAAAAGCTGATTTTAGGGCTGTTTGTAAAGGATTCAACAATCTCTATTGTTTTGATTAAGTAAAAAAATTTGCCTCAACCTTTCGGTTGAGGTGTGTGCGGCTAGGTGCCGAATATATCTGTATTATAGCAAAAAATGTTGAAAAATGCAATTTTTTGGTAAAATAAGGTTTAATTAAAGAATTCGGAACAAGCCGTTTTTAAGTAGTTATCTTCATTATAAAATAATTCTGGATTATTGTGTCGATTTTCCCATTCTCTAAGTATTAATTCTAGATCTTTTAAGTTAAATGTTAAATCTCT
>JAFRJZ010000011.1 GCA_017431945.1 Candidatus Saccharimonadota bacterium | reverse complement strand
GAGCCTACCATCTCCATCATTCCGGCTTCTGGTATTACTATGGATATGACACCAGCTGGAGGTACAGCTGGTAGTTTTGGTACTGCTACAGCATCTGTTACGGTAAACTCTACTAATGTCAGTGGTTATACCCTTACTATGAATACTGAAACCACTGATTCAGACTTAAAGAATAGTAAGATAGACTATACTGATCCAACCAAAGCAGACTTAAAGATTACTAACCTCACTACTTCTACTACTGAATCTAACTTCTCACCTAATAAATGGGGCTATAACGTTAATAAGAATGGTACTTATATTAAAGGCGCATCAGGTACCTATGTCCCAGTCCCTAACTCTGGTAGCTCTACAGCCGATAAACAAATAGATGCTACTACTACTGCTGGTAACGGCACTTATACCTTTACTTATGGTGTTAAAGCTAATAACAATCTACCAGCCGGAGCTTATAACAATACCTTGGTCTTTTCGGCTACGGGGAATGAAGTACCACTTTATATGTGGGAAGCTACCTACGCAGACTGTGGCGCTACTATGCGGGATAATCGTGATGGTGCTGAACGCTCCTATACTACAGCAGAGATTAATGGTCTTTGCTGGATGACTACCAATCTTTCGCTTGGCAAATCCACTACCACCGCTCTTACTCCAGACACCTCTAATGTTTCTTCATCTGGCTACACTCTCCCTGCTTCCTCTACTTCGGGATTTAGCGATAATGACGCTGAGAATGTCTATAACTCCGGCAGTACTACTTGCTCATCCACCAGCGCTTGTTATGCCTACTACACTTGGAAAGCCGCTACCGCTGGTTCCACCAAACAATATGGTGTTGCAAATTATGACATTTGCCCTAAAGGCTGGCGCCTCCCCAATGCAGCCGAGTTTAGAACCTTAAAAATAGCTACGATACCTATGCTAAGATAAAAGCTGCTCCCTTCCTGGGTTTCAGCACTGGCTACTACAGCTCTAGCCAGTTAAAGAATGGCGGGTTGTACGGTAATTACTGGTCTTCTACCATCTCCAGTGTTAGTGTTGGCGACGCCGCTTACGCTCTGGCCTTCTCTAGAAACAACAACGTCTCTGTTGGCAGTTACTATAAGAGTGCCGGCTATGCAGTCCGTTGTGTTATGCATACAGGGCCATCTACCATGCAAGAAGCCACCGCTTCGTCTCTTGCTGCCGCCATGCCCAACGACGGTGATACTACTACTCTCGTAGACAGCCGTACTGGTGAAAATTATAGCATTGCCAAAATCCTCGGTCGTTATTTGATGACCAAGAACTTAATGCTTGGTGTTCCCATTGCTATACAGCTCACCCAAGATGATTCCAATGTCTCTTCCTCTGGTTACACTCTTCCTGCTTCCTCTATTGATGGCTTCTCAAGTAGTACTGCCGAAAATGTTTACAACTCTGGCAGCACTGACTGTTCATCTTCCAATGGTTGTTATGCCTACTATACCTGGAAAGCTGCTACCGCTGGCTCTACTAAATCCTCTGGCACAGCAGATTACGACATCTGCCCTAAAGGCTGGCGTATTCCCACCCAAAGCGAATCTATCAACCTTGTAAATGCTTACCCTACTAGCGCTGCTCTAACTGCCGCTCCGTTTCTAGGCGTCTACAATGGCCTCTACTCCTCTAGCCAGTTTTCCGATGGCGGAACGGCTGGCCGCTACTGGTCTTCTACCGCCCGCGATAGTACCAGCGCTTACCGCCTGAGCTTCGCTAGTAGTAGCGCCGGTGTCAACTACGACTATAAGGGTTTCGGCTACGCAATCCGTTGTGTCAAGAAAGAACCCACCATGCAAGATGCCACTACTTCATCTCTTGCCTCCGCTATGCCTAATGACGGTGATACTACCGTTCTCAGCGATAGCCGTAACAACGAAGAATACAGTATTGCTAAAATCAATGGTCAATATTGGATGACCAAAAACCTAATGCTTGGTGGTTCTAGCACTATACAACTCACCCAAGATGATTCTAATGTCTCTTCCTCTGGCTACACCCTCCCCGCTTCCTCTACCTCAGGTTTTAGCGACAATACCGCCGCTAATGTCTACAATTCTGGCAGTACTACCTGTTCCTCAACTAGTGCCTGTTATGCCTATTATACCTGGAAAGCCGCTACGGCTGGTTCTACTAAGTCTTCTGGTGCAGCAGATTACGATATCTGCCCCAAAGGCTGGCGTCTCCCCACTCAAGCCGAGTTCGACGCCTTAACAAGTAGTTACGACACTGGTCCCAAGTTAGTTGCTGCTCCGTTCCTAGGCGTCTACAATGGTCGTTACGACTCTAGCCAGTTTAAACTTGGCGGGTCGCGCGGATTCTATTGGTCTTCTACCGCCAACAGTAGTACCTACGCTTACCGCCTGAGTTTCAATAGCAGTAGCGCCGATACCACCAACATCTATAAGAGGTACGGTAGCGCAGTCCGTTGCATCTTTAAGTCTTAGCAACCTGTTTAGTTTTGAATTGTGATATAATGAGGACATGATAACAGAGAAGAAAATTCGGAATTTTTGTATTATTGCGCATATTGACCATGGGAAATCGACGCTAGCGGATAGGATGATGGAGATTACGGGGACGGTGAGCGAGCGTGAAATGAAATCGCAACTGCTGGACTCAATGGAATTAGAGCGTGAGAAGGGAATCACGATAAAGTTGGCGCCGGTGACGATGAAGTGGAAGGGATATCAGCTAAACTTGATAGATACGCCGGGACATGTGGATTTTTCGTATGAGGTGTCAAGGAGTTTGCAGGCGGTGGAAATAGCGGTGCTAGTAGTAGATGCGACGCAAGGCATACAAGCGCAGACGCTGGCGAATGTGTATTTGGCTTTGGAACAGGATTTGGTGATAATACCGGTGGTGAATAAGGTAGATTTGCCGGCGGCGGAAACGGAGAAGGTAAAAGAGCAGATAGTGAATTTGCTGGGGTGTTCATTTGATGAGATTATTGAAGTATCAGCAAAAACTGGTAAAAATGTTGACAAGGTACTTGATAAGATAATAGAGTTTGAACCGAGATTTGTTGCGGGGCCGCGTCCAGCCGGCCCGTCGCCACGGGCGGCTGGCGCTATATCTCGCGCTGCCGCGCTCCGAAATACCCCGCAACAAACTCGGTCTCAAACCCTTTATCAAATACCACTTAAGGCGTTGATTTTTGATTCGTATTTTGATGATTATCGGGGGGTGGTATTGTATGTGAGGATATTTGAAGGTGAACTGAAGCGAGGGGATGAGATACGGATGATGGCGGCGGGGACGAATGGGGTGGCGCTGGAAGTAGGAATATTGACACCAAAAATGACATCATTAGAGAAGCTGAGCGAGGGAGAGATTGGTTATATAGTGACGAATCTTAAGACTACTAGAGAGGCAAAGGTGGGCGATACGGTGACTTTGGTAAAGAAGCCAGCAAAGGAGGCGTTGCCTGGGTATAAGGAAGTGTTACCATTTGTATATGCGGGATTTTTCCCAGTGAGCAATGATCAGTATAAGGATTTGAAGGAGGCGGTAGAAAAATTGGCGCTGAGTGATTCGGCGCTGAGATTTGAACCGGAGAACTCGCCGGTGTTGGGATTTGGCTTGAGGATTGGCTTTTTAGGGCTTTTGCATATGGATATTATCAGAGAGCGGTTGGAAAGGGAATTTAAATTAGACCTAGTGGTGACGAATCCGTCTACAAATTATCAAGTGACACTGATGAATGGTGAGGAAATGGAGATAAAATCGGCAGGGGATTTGCCGGACCAGACAGAGATAGCGGAGATTCGTGAACCTTGGGTGAAGGGTGAAATTATCTTACCGAAAGATATGATTGGCGGAGTGTTGGACTTGATTAATAAAAAGCGTGGCCATCAGACGAACTTATCGTATATAGAAGATAGGGCGGTGATAGATTTTGAGGCACCGATGGCGAATCTGCTGACGGACTTTTATGATCAGTTGAAATCGGTGACGAGTGGATACGCGTCATTTAATTATGAGTTAAATGGGTACAAGGCGGAAGATTTAGTGAGGGTGGATTTCTTGGTGGCGGGGAATCGCATAGATGCTTTGAGTATAATGTGTCACAGAAGTGAGGCTGAGACGGTGGGGCGCGAAGTGGTAAAGAAATTGAAAGAGGTGATACCAAGGCAGAGCTTTGAAGTGGCTTTGCAGGCGGCGATAGGAGCGAGAATCATTGCACGTGAGACGATTGGGGCATACCGCAAGGATGTGACGGTAAAAATTCACACTGGTGACAGGGATAGAAAGGCAAAATTGTTACAAAAACAAAAGCGGGGCAAGGCGCGAATGAAGCGGTTTGGTAAGGTGGATATTCCGTCCGAGGCGTTTACGGTGATGCTAAAACGCGATTAATATGGTATAATTATAATAATTATGGCAAAAAAGAAGAAGTCAAAGGCTAGGGCCAAGCATCGTAATAAGGAAGTAGAGGTAGAACACGAGCTACCGGGTGGTTTTTGGCGACAGGTAGGGGCGGTGCTGATGATAGCGATAGCGGTGGTGCTGGTCGCGACTTGGTTTAGCAGTGGTGATACGGTGTTTGCAGAGATTCATAAAGTAGCGCAGAACTTGATAGGATTGGCGGCGTATCTGGTGCCGGTATTATTGGTGTATTTGGCGGTGAAGATTTTTCGGGCGGAGAATAATCGGCTGTCAATAGCGGTGTGGATAGCATCGATTTTGATGATAATATGGATAGCGGGGATAGCGGGGATACCGACGCTGGGACAAGCAGAGTCGACGGGTGGCTCAATCGGGGCATTTATGAATGGGTTTGTGACACAAATAATGGCGCCGGGGATGGCAGTGTTTATATACTTGGTATTGGCATTTATAACGGCGCTATTTATATTACAAGTGAGCCCGGCGGGGGTGTTTAGGGGGATAAAGAATATGTTTGGTAAGTCTAATAAGGAAGAAGATAAAAACGCTGAGGTAGTGAATGCGGCTAATAGTACAGAAAAGAGTGGGAGATTTAAGATTAATCCAGGGGTGAGCGTGGCGGATGCGCCGAAAAAGCGTGAGCCGAGTGAAGCGAAAAAGCCGAGTGTGCCAGAGATGGCACTGGTGTCAGTAAGCGACCCGAATTGGAAGATGCCATCAGTGAATCTGTTAGAAAAGAAGCAATCGCCGGCCGATCCGGGGGATATCCAGCAAAATGCAGGAATTATTCAAAACACCTTGGCGGAGTTTGGGATAAATGTAGAGATGGAGGAAGCGAATATTGGACCGAAGGTGACGCAATATACCCTGAAACCGCCCCAAGGGATGGGGCTGTCCAAAATTGTGGCGCGTGATAAAGAGTTGGCGTTGAACTTGGCAGTAGATAAGATTAGGGTGGAAGCGCCGATACCAGGGACGCGTTCGGTGGGTGTAGAAGTGGCGAATGTGAAGCCGGCAGATGTGCGACTGAGAGGGGTGCTAGAAAGTGACGAATGGAAAAACACGACTAACCCGCTGGCTTTTGCGGTAGGGAAGGATATTTCGGGTAAGTCGGTGGTGGCGAATTTGGCGAAAATGCCGCACTTGCTGATTGCTGGTACTACGGGCTCGGGTAAGTCGGTGATGACGAATACTTTGATTACTTCATTGCTATACCGAAATTCGCCCAGTGATATGAAATTAGTTATTGTAGACCCGAAACAGGTAGAAATGGCACAATATGAGGATATCCCACATCTGTTGACGCCAATTATTACTTCTACGGAGAAGGCGCTTTCGGCCTTGAAATGGTCGGTAAATGAGATGGAAAGGCGATATTCGCTGATGGCAAAAGAGAAGGTAAAAAATATTGTAGATTATAACAAGAAAATGGCGGAAAATGGCGGTAAGGTGACGATGAAGGATGCTGATGGGGCGGAACAACAGCATGACGGCGGTAAGATGCCGTATATTGTAATTGTGATAGACGAGATGGCCGACCTGATGATGATGGCAGGGAAGGATTTGGAAGTGCTGATTGTGAGGATTGCGCAAAAAGGTAGGGCGGCAGGTATTCACTTGGTGTTGGCGACCCAGCGTCCAGAGGTGAAGGTAATTACGGGTTTGATTAAAGCGAATATTCCAGGGAGAATTGCGTTTGCGGTGGGGTCGCAGATTGATTCGCGAATTATGCTGGACCAGAGTGGAGCTGAGAAACTACTGGGGCAGGGTGATATGCTGATGTTGACAACTGAAATGATGGGTAAGCCCCGCAGAATACAAGGTGCGTTTTCAAGTGATGAAGACATCGCGAAGGTGACGAATTTCTTGCGTGAACAACAGGGGCCGAATTATAATGATGAGGTAGTAGCACAGCCAGTACAGATAAAGGGGATGGGACCGATGGATGGTGGCTCAATTGGTGACTTGGGCCGTAAATACGACCCGAATGATCCATTAGTACGCAAGGCGGTAGAAATTTCACTGAAAAATGGTAAGTTTTCAACTGCGTCGTTGCAAACTTGGCTAGGGAAAGGACATGGGTTTGTAGCGGGGCTGGCGATTTGGTTTGAAGAGATAGGGGTGATCGGGCCGTCTAACGGCAATAAACCGCGTGAAATGTTGATTTCGTCGATGGAAGAATTTGACCAGATAGTTGACAGTTTATAGAGGTCGTGATATGATGGGGGTAATATTAGCTCAGCAAGCGGGTGTTAGTCGCGCTTGCTTTAACCAAAGGAGTCAGTAATGAAAGATTACGAACTTACGGTGCTGTTTCATCCTGATTTGGAGATGAACTTAGAACCGTCTCTCGACAAGGTGAAGAAAATTGTTGAGGAAAATGGGGGTAAAATCAATAAACTTACCGAGGATGGCAAAAAACGCTTGGCCTACAAGATTGGCGGGCAAGATTTTGCGGTGTATTGCTATATGGAAGTGAGTCTGCCGGCCGAGGCGCCAGCGAAAATTTCCTCGGTGTTGAATATTACCGATGAGGTGTTACGCTACCTGTTAGTAAAGGTAGATGAGCGTAAGTTGAAAATGTTGGCAAAAAAGACTAATAACGGAGAAAGTAAGGAAGAACCTGAAAAGGAGGAAGAATAATGAGAGGTTTTAGTAAAGCAATTTTGGCGGGGAACTTGACGCGTGACCCAGAGGTAAAAAGCTTGACCTCAGGTACTCAGGTGACAGGTTTTTCAATTGCGGTAAACCGAGTATTTAAAGATAGTTCGGGTAATAAACAAGAAAAAGTTTCGTTTTTTGACTGCTCAGCTTGGGGTAGGTTGGGTGAAACCATCGCTCAATATGCGAAAAAAGGCGACGCTATCCTACTCTCTGGCAGACTTGACCAGAGAAGCTGGGAAGACAAGGAAACTGGCCAAAAACGCTCACGCGTAGAGTTGGTAGTAGAAGATTTTAATTTTATCGGTGGCAATAGGAATGCTGGCGGTAGTGCGGGCGGTAGTTATGGTGGTGATAATACTGCCACAAGCGAAGGTGCTAGCGAAGTGGTGCCCGAGGATATCCCCGATAATATAGATATGGATGAAATCCCATTTTAGGGAACAGGAAAGGAGAGAGTAAAAATGAAAAAAATTAAAAGTGCCCCAGATATTTACTTTGATTATCGCGATGTAAAGACTTTACAGCGCTATATAGATGTGTATGGGCGAATTGAACCAATTGCAAAAACTGGTTTGACCGCTAAGCAACAGCGACAGCTGGCAGTAGCGGTGAAGCGTGCGCGTCATTTGGCATTACTACCATTTGTAGCGAATAACTAATTTGTTCAATTTTTAATAAAAAAGAGGGAGAAGTTATGTACGGACCAACAGATTTGAAGAAGAATGTGTTGATTACCTTGGATGGACAACCTTATAAAGTAGTAGAATATTCCCAAAAAGTGATGGGGAGAGGTGGCTCAATTGTGAATGTGAAAGTAAAAAATTTGATCACTGGAGCGTTACTACCAAAGACTTTTAAAGGACAGGAGAAAATTGAGCCGGCTGAGGTAGAGAATAAGAAAGTACAGTACCTATATCGTGATGATGAAAAATTTTATTTTATGGATCCGGCGAATTTTGAGCAGTATGAGTTGAATGCGGATTTGATCGGTGATGCGAAGGATTTTATGCGTGATGGGGATGAGATGGATATCCAGTTTTATAATGGAACACCGATAAACTTGACTTTGCCGAAAAACTTGTGGCTTGAAGTGACTTATACCGAGAATGCAGTGAAGGGTGATACCTCCTCGGCGATTACCAAGGATGCAACTTTGGAAACTGGGGTGGTGATAAAAGTACCGGCGTTTATTAAAGCTGGTGATGTAGTTTCGGTGGATACGGATACCTATGCTTACCGCGAGCGCAAAAAATAGATTTAGCCGAGGCGAGGTAAAATTGGCGGATGCGGTGAAAGCATTTGGGTTTGATTTTCGTGGAAAAACGGTGCTAGATATTGGGTCGTCGACGGGAGGATTTACGGAAGTGGCGCTTGAAGGGGGAGCGGAGAGAGTGATTGCGGTAGAGAAGGGGACGAATCAGATGAAAGCGCCACTGCGATACGATCCGCGAATCGAATTGCACGAGAAAACTGACATATTTGATACAGAGCGCAAGGATTTGTTTTCTTCGGGAGCGCTCAAGGGCGCTAGCCCAAGCCTTACTCCCTCAGAAAACAAATCCCTTGCGCCTAGTCATATCGTAGTACTCGCGGATGTGTCGTTTGTGTCGCTGAGGCCGATTTTGGTGAAGGCGAAGGAGCTGGTGAATGGGCAAGAAGAGTTTTTGGTGATGTTGAAACCACAATTTGAAGCAAAGCCGGAACAATTGGTGAAGGGGGTGGTGAAGAACGAAAAGATACGGCGAGAGATTATTAAAGAGTTTGAAAAGTGGCTAGTGAAGAATAATTTTGTGATTTTAAAAAAACGCGACAATCAGTTGGCGGGAAAGAATGGAAATAAAGAACGGTTTTATTTGCTGAAGTTGACAAAATAACTTGATTTTTATAAAACTTATGGTTATAATGTAAGCATGAACTTAATTCATGGCGTGGGCGATTTCTTTGCATTAGATATCGGAACGAATTCAATAAGATTAGTACAGCTGTCGGGCGATGCTCAGCATGGTTGGACTTTGCAACACTTTGCTTATATACCAGTAGATCCAAAAATAATCCAAGATGATTCAGAGGTAGCGAAAAAACAGATGGGGGAGATTATTCTAGAAGCGATGAAGCAAGCTGGTATTACGACGAAAAATGTAGCAGTGGGAATGTCGGCAAGTAAGACTTATACTGCGATTATTGATGTACCAAAACAAGACCCGAAAGAGTTGACAAAAACACTGAAATATCAATTGGATAAGTATATCCCGATGGCGATAGATGAGGCAAAGGTGGATTATGTGATATTGGGTGAAAATCCAAATAATCCAGAGCAGACTGAGGTGTTGATTTCGTCAACGGCGATTGCAAATGCCGAGAAACTGATGGAGATGCTTGAAAACTTGGGCTTAAATGTAGTGGCGCAAGAGCCAGAACCATTGGCGATGGCGCGAGCGTTGGCGCCGGTAGGGGATAATAATGCGAACCTATTAATTGATTTGGGTGAAAATTCGTGCGATATCGTGATGATGTATATGGGAGCACCACGCTTAGTACGCTCAATTCCGGGTGGTTTTTCAATGTTAGTAAAAACAGTGGCGGTGGCGTTGTCGGTAAATGAAGAACAGGCGAGGCAATATATTTTGAAGTTTGGTTTGGCGCAGGATAAGATTGATGGTCAGGTGTTTAGAGCGTTAGATAGTGTACTAGAAAACTTTGCGTCAGAGTTGGTGAAATCGATTCAATTCTTTAGTGGTAAATATACGAATGCACCGATAGGTGGAATTGTGCTGTCAGGGTTTGCGGGAGCGATACCGTTTATGGCAGAATATATTGAAGCGAAAACGACAGTGACGACTAAGTTGGGAAATCCTTGGCAGTTGGTAAAAGCAACGCCCGAACAACAACAGGCTTTACAGTCGGTGACGAATGAGTTTGCGGTGGCAGTAGGTTTGGCGGAAAGGAGCAACGAAAGTGTTTGAAATTAGTTTGGTACCAGATATTAAAGCACAGGCAATCAAGGCACAGAAACTGAGGAATTGGATTTTGTTTATTTGTATAATTGTGTCGGCGGTGACGATAGGAGTAGTAGCAATATTGTTTGGAATTAAAGGTAGCCAGGATATTTTCATGACTTTGCAAACTAGTAAAATTAAAACAATGTCAGATAAATTAGCAAGCTTCGATAATTTGGGTGAGTTTTTGACGATTCAAGATGAGTTAGGCAACTTGTCAACGATTGCAGAGAATCAGCAATCAGCATCTAGGACTTTCGAGTTTTTAGGTGCGGTGATGCCACAAGAGCCAGATACGGTGACTTTGTCAGAAATGACGCTATCATTGTCATCAGATAATACAACGCTTAGTATAGAAGGCCAGGCAAATGCGGGACAAGAGCCGTTTATTGATTATAGAGTGCTAGAATCATTTAAAAAGAGTATTGCAATGGCGACTTATGATTACGGTGACTATGTAGACAAGAACGGCAATGTAATTCCGGCGATGTGCTTGACGGAACGAGACGAAAATGGCAACGCTTTGGTAGAGAACGGCAGTTATTATGCGATTTGGCAAAAAGGATTAAAGTCTTGTGATCCTGAGCATCCGAATTCAGGAGCAGTGAAAGTAGATGATCGTAATAAGGATGATGACGAGAAGATCTACCGCACACCGCAATTTGACAAGTGGTATAAAGAAAAGAAGATGAATTTGCAGGGTGAGATTAGCGGTGTAGCGCATTTTGAGAGTAAATGTAAGACTTATTCTGGTATTGAGGTAAGTAATGCGATACGATGGGACACCACGAATGACAGCTGTTTGGTGGCACCAGAGGGATTGACGGTTTCGGAATCGTCTAATGGTAGGGCGCAAAATGAAGAATTGGTGTTGAGATTTGTCGGCGATATCGTAATAGAGCCAGAAGTATTTAAGACACGTAATAATTTTATGGTAATATCGGGTCCAGCTGGACAGAATGTGACAGATTCGTATGAGCAGATTGAAAGCATGTTTGCGAATCGCGCCAAAGATTGTGCTACCGGTGATGCAGCTTGCTTGGTAAATCCAGAAGACAGTAATGAAAGTGGGGATGATTAAGATGAAATTACCTAAAATTATGGCTGACAATAAGAAAACATTGGCAATATCTAAGAGCCTGAAGATTTCTAAGGCGCAACAATACACATTGATTGAAGTATTGATAGCGTCACTGATTTTGGGGGTGGGGATAGTACTGTCGATATGGCTGGTAAAATACATTATATTTAATAACAAACTTTCATCGGAATATAACAAGACGATTGATGCATATGAGAAGACAATCATTAATGTGGGAGCTTGTGTTGCTGGAAACGACAAAAAGTTAAGTGATGCAGAACTGGCGGCTTGTAATCCAAACGAGACAGATATCAGTAGCGTGCCAGATAGTTTGAGATATAATGTATTGATGAATTTGGCGAATAATGCAAATTTGGAGTCGGTAGCAAGAAAGAGACAAAGCGTGTGTTATGACGGGAAAGATAAAATTGATTTTAGTAAAGAGTATCAAAAAGCAACTACCGAGAAAGAAAAGGAGCAGGCGTTAGCAATGATGAGCATGTGTTCAGCGCTAAGAGTAGTGCCAGATGCTTTGCCGGGACAAGAGAATCCTGAGGCGACGGTGGCGAGCCTGAATCAAATATTTCTGTTGAGTAATATTGAGCCAGAATCTTTGTCGGTAAAGGAAATAGATACGAGTGATGAAGAGTTACTAGCGGAAGCTGATCGTTTGAGTTTGGGTATTATACCGGTAGCTTTTGAGGTGAAATCGCCTTCGGGCGCAATACAAACTTTGTTGGAAAACATGGAAATTTCAATCAGGACATTTAATATCACGAGAGCGACATTTGAATGGAGCAATGGAGCCTTGGAAGTAAAAGCTAATGCTAACGCTTATTTTGCGAACGGTTTGACGGTACGTGAATTAACTAAGACGGTGTATGGCGGGGATAAAAGGACAACAACTGGCACAACTACGCCTGCGGATAGCACAACAACTGTGGAGGGACAATAAATGAAACAGAACGATATATTGACGGTGGCGGTGATAGCAATTAGCGGGTTTGTGGTATCATTGATTTTATGTAATGTTCTATTGGGCGATCCAGACGAAAAATCTGTATCTTTTACGACAATTGAACCAATATCAAATGAAATAGCAGAACCAAATCCAGAGGTATTTAATTTGAAGGCGATTAACCCAACCGTAGAGGTATATGTAGGGCAGTGTGAGGACTGGGATAGAAACGGGACAATTGATGATGCAGAATGGCAAGCGTGCCACAATACAGAAGAAAACGGCACGGATAATGGCTCGGGTGGTGGAGCGAGCAGTAGCGAAGGGGAATAAATGGGGCTTTTGACGAAAGAAGCCCAAGATAAGGTATTATCACTCTTGGTGAGTGAAGGGTTGGCGGATGCTGAGGTGGTACAGCAGGCGCAAATTGAGTCGCAGAAGGTGCGAAAGCCAATATTGGCAATATTAGCATCAGAAAATGCGGTGACAGATGAGGCGATAGCACATGCGACCGCAGTGGTAAATAACATTCCGTATGTGAATTTGAAAAATGTACGAATTGAACAGGAGATATTACTAGCATTGCCGCGTGATGTGGTAGAGCATTCAATGGCGATACCACTGGGGGAGCTAAATGGCCAATTAGTAGTGGCGATGCTGGATACGACTAATGTTCAGGCAATTGATTATTTGGCGCAGGTGG
The DNA here is from genome assembly GCA_017431945.1 of Candidatus Saccharimonadota bacterium. GTDB lineage: Bacteria > Patescibacteriota > Saccharimonadia > Saccharimonadales > Saccharimonadaceae > Nanosyncoccus. Next base: position 2,039 of record JAFRJZ010000011.1, on the reverse strand, counting down.
CACAAAAACCAATTAAGACTTACATGACCTCTACGGAGGGCGTACAGGCGGTATTGGAACAGTATAAGGGTGATTTTTCAAGCGTTAAGCAAGCGGTGAAGGCGACTAATACTGAGCTAGAAAAGAAAAAAGCGCGTGGTGATATTAAGGTAATTAATGAGGATTCACCGATTTCTAGGGCATTAAACCAAATCTTGGAATACGCGGCAAAGTCGAAGGCATCGGATATCCACATTGAGCCGACCGAGGAATCTTTGGTGATTAGATGTAGAATTGATGGTGTGTTGAGACAGATAATGGAGCTGCCGAAAGCGATTGAACCGGCTTTGATATCGAGGATTAAGATTTTGGCGAATCTAAAGATTGACGAACATAGGATACCGCAAGATGGTCAGTTTACGGTGATGGCGGCAGGGAAGGAAATTGACCTGCGTATTGCGATTTCACCAGTGGTGTGGGGTGAGCAGGTGGTGATTCGTTTGCTAGATAAGAGTGGCACAACGATGAAAATTAACGAGATGGGGATGACGGGTAGGCCGCTGAGAGTAGTGATGGAAGGGATTTCACGACCAAACGGGATGATTTTGACTTCGGGTCCGACTGGTTCTGGTAAGTCGACAACTCTATATGCTTTAATTTCGCAGATTAAGAATGAGAAAATTAATATTGTGACGTTGGAAGATCCAGTTGAATATAAGATGGATGGAGTGAACCAAATACAGGTAAATGAGGAGGCGGGCTTAACCTTTGCTTCGGGGTTACGCTCGATTTTGCGTCAAGATCCGGATGTAGTGATGGTAGGTGAGATTCGCGACTCGGAAACGGCGAACTTGGCGGTGCAGGCGGCGCTGACAGGACACTTGGTATTTTCAACCCTACACACCAACTCGGCGGCTGGTATCTTGCCGCGTCTCTTAGATATGAATATTGAACCGTTTTTGATTGCTTCAACTTTGAATACTGTAATCGGGCAGAGGTTGGTAAGACGGGTGACGACAAAGCGAGAAAGTTATCAGTCGAACGAGATAGAAACGGGTATTATTAATGAAGTGATGGAGAGTTTATTACCAAAGACTAAAGAGGAGGTAGAAAAAGTAAGCAAGGACCTCGGCTACCCGAATTTGCCGTTGGCGCAACAGTCGTCGTATACTCTAGTGAAGGGAATTGAAGATAGGGAAAACCCGGGCGGATATTCGGGGCGTGCAGGGTTGTATGAGGCGATTACAGTGGATGAGGATATTCAAAAGCTAATCATCTCACATGCGACGGCAAATGATATTATGAAAGTAGCGAAGTCGAAGGGGGTGGTGACGATGCGTCAAGATGGGATATTGAAGGCTTTGACTGGTATTACTACGATCGAAGAAGTGAATCGTGTGGCAAGTGATTTGGCATAATTTAATAAGTATGGTAAGATAAGAGGCGGAAGGGTGGCCGAGTGGTTTAAGGCACTGGTCTTGAAAACCAGCAGGTTAACGCCTCGCAAGTTCGAATCTTGTCCCTTCCGCCAATAACTTGAAAAATAAAGAGTTTACTCTTTATTTTTTAAGTTCAAGGAAGGTGACAAGATATTTTATCTTGTCCCTTCCGCCATCAAGAGAAGCAAAATAAGCACTTTTTGTTCGTGACTTGAATTAGAAAAATGCTCCCTTCGGGTGGCATTTTTCTAATTCAAATCTGACTTAACAAATACTCACAAAAAGTGCTTATTCTTGCTTCTCTAATAAATATTCACAAAATCTCTTGCTTCCAAACCAGAAGCGTGATATAATGAAGGTGCTATAATTCGGTAATTTAAAATAACCACTGGTTTTTTAGGTTGATTAGAAACAAAAAATGGCACCGTGAGGTCCCAGTGTTTCTAATCTACTTTTAGTGGTTGGAATTACCGGATTATAGCACCCCTCGCGGTGCCGTTTTTAGCATCTATTGTTCTCGTTAGACTGTTCTAAACGGCACCACGAGGGGGAGGAAATAAATAAGGGGGGAGGAGGGGAAAAGAGGTAAAGGGGGAGGTCATTAAAGATTAAAAAGAAAGG
>JAFRJZ010000010.1 GCA_017431945.1 Candidatus Saccharimonadota bacterium | reverse complement strand
TATTTAGAGAGTGAACCGTTAAAGAAAATGGATAATAAGATCCTCTCTTATATTGACTTTTACAACTACCATCGTATACACTTAAGTATAAGTTATAGAACTCCTGCCGAAATGTTGTATAGGTTGTGAAAGTTGTATGTATTTATAGAGTAGAGGCTTGATTTTTTAGATGATTTGTGATATAATAAGAAGAGCAGTTATCACTGATATATAAGATAAAGCACATTGAAATGAGAAGGGTAAAGGCGCTTTTTGGTTTTTGTAAGGAGGTTGGCAATATGAGTGAGAGAACAGTTATAATGGATAGGTTTCTATTAGGTTTGGAGATAAAAAAGTTTCTGGCTGGTTTGTTCGGCTATGATAATGATAACAACGAAAAATCATACTCCAAAGAGCGTATAGCAGCTTTCTGGGATATTATTCAGCGTGTCCTCGAACCGGAGGAGGAGCAGATTATCTATAATCTGCTCCACAGAATCAAGACCGAGGAAGAACTGAGCGAGCGCGAAAAGTTCTTCTACAAGCTGGCGGTTGCTAAGTTAAAAGGCGATGTCCTAGTGGTTAACCAATTAAGGACTAGCAAAGAAGCTGACGAGTATCTGCCCCCTGCACCGTCTAGAATAACACACGTGCAAGAGGAACTGAAATACCGAAATGCCAAGCGATCTCTGGAACAGATTCAGAGATCTAAAGATGACCCTTGGCTTATCGGTAAAATCTGGTTGTGAAGAAGTTTACTACCCCCCTTCTCCGCGTCCGCTAGGGACGAAAATCCCCCTGAGCTGAGCTTAGGGGGATTTGAATTGCAAGTGGACTGATGGTGCGGGCGATGAGACTCTAACTCACGACCTCTTCCTTGGCAAGGAAGCGCTCTAAACAACTGAGCTACGCCCGCTAGATATTAAATCTACTTGCTTTCTTATTATAGCATAGTTTTATTAATTTGTGGGAGATTTTATAAAGAAAAATAGAAGCCTTTGACAAGGCTTCTATTTTGAAAGGAATAGGTTAATGTTAAGTATTGCTTTGGCAGTAGGTGCCGGTCTCGGTAGGGGCATAAACTGCGAATGATCGTTTGGTTGCACCTTTCTCTTTGGAAGTGGTAGGAGTACCGCCGTCACAAACCGCTTGCTTGATTACGTATACCTTGACTTCGGTATCACCATCAGTAATGGCCGGTGCGCTAGGGACAGAGCTAGCTACAACAATTTTATAAGGAACGCCACGTGGATCTTCGCCGTTAGCGTTTAAGTATTTATCTGCTGGCAGATTAGCATTGTCTGCTGGCAGACTACCGTTATTATTAGTAGTGTATGTAGTGATCTGTGATGCCAGAGCTGAGTAATCTTGGCGACGCTGGGTATCACGTTGGTTACGTTGAAGAGCTGGAAGCGCAATAAAGACCATCAAGAAGATAAGACCAGCGATAGCGAGCACTAAAACGACCTCGATGATGGTAAAGCCTTGGAGAGTACTGGACTTTTTGCTTAACATTTTTGCTTGTGCCATTTGATTTAATTCCTTTCTGTGCTTAAAACCTTAAGCTATTTTGTATCTTATTATAAGCATAGCGTATTTTTTTAAAAAAAGCAAGAGTTTTTTCACAAAGTTTAACATATTTTAAAAATAGAGTATAATAACAATATGAATATAGTGTTTGGTATATTGATTTTAGTAGCGATAATAGTAGTGATTGCGGTGGTGGGGATATTTTTGGTCACTGGTTTGACTGGGGCGCCGTATGTGCCGACTTTGAAAGACAAGTTACCAAAAGCTTTTACTGAGCTTTATAAAATGAGTGAAAAGGATTTGTTGATAGACTTGGGTTCGGGTGATGGTTGTATATTGAATGAAGCTAGTAGGACTGGTGCCAAGTGTCTTGGCATAGAGATTAATCCAATTTTGGCATTGATGGCAAGTTGGCGTTTTTATAAAAATAAAAAAATAAAGATTAAATGTCGCAATTTTTATACTTTTCAGTTCCCCGCCGAGACCACGGTGATTTATGCGTTTGCAGAATCTTTACATATTCGATCGATTTATCGCAAGATTCAGGCAGAGGCAAATCGATTGGATAAGACTTTATATTTTATTTCTAATGCTTTTGATGTGCCAGAAGTGAAAGAACATAAAAAAGTCGATTCGTTTTATTTATATAAGATAGAACCGAAAGATTAAAAAAGCTCCGGCGCTTGGCCGGAGCTTTGATGGGCTGGTATTATTTCTTTAAGGCAACTTTCTTGTTGTATTTGGCAGAACCGAAGCCAAGGATTAGCCAAAAGATGTTCGGTAGGAAGAAGATACCGACTGCGAAACCACCGCCTTTACCGAAGGCACGAGCAGTGCGGACAGCATACATAATCTCGACGATGAGGAAGAGGATAGCCTCAGCACAGACGAGAATAACGACAAATGGGTTAAGGTTGTTAGGATCAGCGGCGTCAGTGCTGGTACCGGTGAGGATGACGGAGACAATCTCGACACCGACAGAAACGGCGAGCATAATCCAGAACCACATAGCCATGCCTACAATCTTAAACATGATGTAAAGGTTATAAATAGGAATGAGGGCTTTCCAGCCAGGCTCCCCAGCTTTTTCGAAAATTTTCCAGCCAGCGATAACTACGAGGACGTAGAAAATGATAACCATGAGGAAGAAGACTAAAGCTCCTGCTCCTACAAAGGCTGCTACAGTTGGTGACATAATATAACTCCTTGTTTAATATACTTTTATTTTAAGCTGTATTTAAGAAATTGTCAAGAACGTTTGTGCTTATTTTTTTGGAAATTAATGCTGGTGAGATGCCAGTGGTCGCCATATTCGCATTTGTAAACTTCTAATTTAATATGATGATCGTACTCAGCAACGCGAGCGGCGACTTCGGCTTCTTCCCTAGTTGGGTAGGAAATTTTTTGGCCGTCGCCAACCCAGCATTTGGATGGAATATAAGATGAATTATTATATTTTCGGGTCATAATAAAATGGAGCCGCGACCGAGATTTGAACTCGGGACCCCTTCCTTACCATGGTTATCATCGACTCCTTGACAATAAATGATAAGGGTATAGACACTTAACCCTAAGAACCGCAATTGATTTCTTGGTTATTAAGTGACAGGTCACGAGCTCAAACGAGTCGCAGTTTCCTACAATCTATTATAACATAAATCGAATAAAAAAGTGCGAATCCGGCTAAGTTCACCAAAATTCGCACTATTTTTAGCGGTCCACTCGGATCGGCAGAAGTCCGGCAAGATCCATCTGTTCGAGAGTAACGCGAGTCAGTTCACTATTTTCAAAGCTAATTTCATACTCACGGCCGCCCTCGTGGATTGCCTTGATGAGATTACGATCACGGAGTTTCTTGATCTGCTGAGCAATAGCAACAGAAGTAACTTCGCGTCCCCAAAGATCCTTGATGTCACTAGCTTTGATGGCACCAAGACGAACGGCACGGCCAAGAATATTACCCTCTAGCTTGGAGACAATACCAGCTTTTTCCATACGATCGATGGACGGAAGCAGAATCTTCTTATTGACAAATTCGGCGTCTGCAAGAGGTTCAGACTTCTTGATTTCGTCGCGAACTCCAGACAAGAAATACTCGCACCACTCTAGGATATGCTCGTCTTTGTAGTCATCGGCAAGAGCTAGCATATCGTAATACTTATTACGATCACCGGCAAAAATAGCCGTAGGATTAAAGAGACGCATTTTATTCGGAGCGATATAGCCCTTCTTACAGAGAAGCGCATAAGTCATAAGCCTATCTGTGCGACCATTCCCGTTACCGAATGGATGGATCCAGACAAAGCGATGGTTGGCGATGGCGATCTTAAGCAGATCGTACTGCTCGCCCTCGTCATTATTGATGTAATCAATCAGCTCGCGCATAAGATCCGGAACGTCATACGGCTCTGGCGGCTGGTGCTTCGCATTGGCAATATAGCGAGGCTCATCGCGCCACGCACCGGCACGCTTGTCGCCCTCATGAGTTAGACCACCTACGACAACACGATGAAGCTCTTTGATGAAATCAGCCGAGATAGGCTCTTCCATGACATACCTATCGATGAAATCCAAGCCGTCAATCAAGTTAGAGATTTCGATGATCTGCTCATCGTTCTTATGGCTGTCGTCATCACGCTTCTCGATGTAGGAAGCGATAGTTGTATGATTCCCCTCGATGCGCGCAGAAGCGACCGCTTCCACTGCGTGGAGCAGACTCTTAAGCTGCAAAAAGACACTCTCGCTCGTGGTATTTTTGAGCGGACGATTCTTAAGGTGTTCTAGCTCAAGAATGATATTCGTGAGGCCGGAATCAAATTTAGGGGTAGGTGTATTAATCATAATATTCTCCTAGTATTATTTTACCATAATAGGTAAATTATTTAAAGTAGCGATTTTCAATTATTTAAAGTTGAGATGTCACTATAACATGGGTAATTATTTAAAGTAGCGATTTCTCATTATTTAAAGTTAAGAAGCGCGGATCACCGTGTGCTTCAAACGATGAATTTGATGAAGGTCTTCATCTACGACATGGGTATGAGTCATCGTAACTTGGATACTTGCATGACCAAGAAGCTCCTTAATGTAGACGATATTCGTATTATTTCGGAGCAGATCGGTAGCGAACGAATGACGAAGCGTAGCTTTTTTCCAAATCGGCTTTTACACTTGGACGGTCTAGCTACTCGAAATCTTTAGTTCGCGCTACATACCCTACCTTTTTGCGTATAGCTCGACCGGTTGGGCAACGGTTAATCTTATCGTCATATCCGTTGTCGTACTCATATTCTTCTAGAACAAGGATATCTCCGGGGCGGCATTCAAAATCCGCAACTCGATACTCGAACGTCTTTTCGCCAGAGGCTATCCTTTCGAAGTATTCGTGATTAATTTTCTTATGAATTTCTGCCATATCTCTTCCTATTTTATCTTACTTAAATCACCATGAACGAAAGTTGGCGCAAATCCCATAATCTCGTCATACATCGGCCCTTTTTGAACATCATTCTCTATAAAGATTTTCTTGTATTCCCGATGGGCGATGTAGAGCTCAATGAGCGCCGCACCACCAACGTAGCCCGGGGCACCATGCTTCTCATAATTCAGTAAGTAGAATGCGTCACACCATTTGCCAACGCGTTCCTCACTATCTTGAAAAAGCTTTCTAATAAGCTTTGCGTGAGCGTCATGGCCATCGTTCTTCCACGTGCGTTCTTCAAGCTCCGGATCTTCAACGGTAGACGGGAGCATGACTTCGCGTTGACCTTCTTAAACATATTTCTTACCTCCTCGAAAAAAGTACTATGGGTGTTCAAAAATATATTGATGAACCTTCATTGCGAATAATTATAACATACCCCCCTCCGATGTCAAGTCCTCTCCCAAGATTTAGTGACGCGATGCCTGTAATAGATAGCCGTAACGAAAAATATAAACAAGGGCGACGACAATTAGGGCATAAACTACCGAAATAGGGCTAAAGGTTAAGCCGACAGCCGGAACTATAACGGCGCAAATAACCCTAGCAAGATTATCGGAAATAAGCCAAATCACAATAAACTGAGCAATCTTTTTAAGACTGAGGATATTTTCTATCGAAAAAGGCGATTTATCCTTGTAAATTTGTTTGAAGAACCGCTCAACCTCGAGCAATAATTTAAAAATATAGACAGAGGCGGTGACAAAAAGCCCGAGAATGAGGGCGAGGGCTAATGCTTTCGGAAAGGCCCCAAACTTGAAAAAGTTGATAAAATTAAGATCATTCCAGGTCGCCCCCTCTGGTGCGTCGAAAAATAGCCAGTTTAGCGCCGCGTAATGAAGTGCCCAAGAAACGACGCCAATGACGACGAAGTTTAAGAGTGAAGCGAAACGCGCAATTCTCGCGACGATATAAATAATTTTTGAAACGGTTTTTAGGCGCTTGCGATCCTTTTTTGTTAAATCTACCACTTCTTTTCTTGTATCAGAATCGAAATCGTCGAGTTCTCCCGCGTTAATATCGATAAGTTCTGTAACCTTGCAGTGGAAAATTTTACAGAGCGCGAGAATGTTCGGTGTTTCCGGATATGCCTCGCCAGTCTCCCATTTTGAGACAGATTGACGAGAAACGCCAACCTGCTCGGCGAGTTTTTCCTGAGATAATTTGTTGGATTTTCTAAAATAAATTAAATTTTCTTTAAATGACATTTCTCCTCCTTGGTGAAATTTTAGTCCTCATGGGATGGATTTTCTACCAACTTTCGGTTGCGAAATAAAATTGTCTAAAAATATTATAACATATTCGGATAGATTAAGCCGGGTGACCATACGCTCCGTAAAAAAAGCCTCTCCGAAAAACGAGAGGCTTGAGAATTAACCTTTGACTCCGAAAAGGCGCTGCCAATCAAATTCGGAATCGTCAAGGTATGAGTTAGGGACGTAGAAACGATAAATATCTTTGGTCGTTGTTGTCTATAGTAGTCAGAATATGGTATAATTGTAAACAGATAATGAGGAGTCGAAATGCCCGTAATCGTTAGTGAAGTAATTGAGAAAGATGGAAAATATTTACTTGTCCAAGAAGCGAGAAAATGCCGTGAAAAGTGGAACTTGCCTGCTGGTCATCTTGATATCGGCGAGATGAGCGACAAGGTTATTTACGAGAACTATGATAATCCCGCTCTCGGAAAGTTTAGCGAGAAATGGCCGCGGGAGGCTTCTCGAGGCGTAGTGAAATTTCCCGACGGCGACATACTAATTTTTCTAAAAGAGAAAATTGATCAATATAAACTTCCTGGCGGAGGTAAAGAAGATGATGAAACCCCCGAAGAAACCTTCGTTCGTGAAGTTCGTGAGGAAACAGGTTACGGCATCAAAAACATCCGAAAGCTTGGAATAACAAAGGGCTATACTCAAATGTCGTATATCTTCGTAGCAGAGCCAGATGGCGAGGCGGAAGAGTTTCGTCCAGATGAGGACGAAATCAAGCAGGGCGCAAAATGTCTTAAGATGAATCCCGAAGAAGTGTTGAGCAAAATGAAAAAATTTATTGATGAACGAGAAGGTAAAACTGACGATGAATCGTTGATCCAATATTACATCACGCTTCGTGATTATAAAATTTTAAAGTACATTTTGGATGAGAAGAACGTATGAGCTATTTAAGTGAGCTTAAAGATGAGATAAGAGCGTATTTTGAGATTTTGGAGCCGGATTTTCCGAAGTGGCTTGAGGAATATATCGAAACGCCTGCGTTGCTTCGCTCGGCTTCGATTAGTAATAGTTGCGGTATGGTTTACACAAACCTAATTCCGTCGAACTTTTTCTACTCGAATCTCGACCATTCTGTAGCCGCTGCGTTGATAATTTGGCATTTTACTCGAGACCAAAAGCAAACGCTTGCGGGTTTATTTCACGACATCTCAACGCCGGTATTCAAACATTGCGTTGACGTGATGGATGGAGATGGCGAGAAGCAGGAGTCGCTTGAAGAGCTGACACTCAAATTTATTGAGGATTCTCCAGAGATCATGAAACTTCTTGAGCGCAATGACATAAAACTTGAAGAAGTGAGTAACTATCACATTTACCCTATTGCCGATAACGATTCTCCACGTTTGGCCGCAGATAGACTTGAGTACTCCCTCTCAAATGCTTTGTTGCTTTACAACAAACTAAGCCTAGACGAGGTGCGTGAAATTTATGACGACATCGAAATCGGGAAAAATGAAGATGGTCTACCAGAGCTGCAATTCAAAACCAAGAAAAACGCTCGCAAATTCGTTAAAGTAACCTGCGAAATGTCCATAATCTACCGAGACGAGAGGTCAAGATATTCAACGCAATTCATAGTGGACATTCTCAAAAATCTTAGTCGAGATGACGTAATTAGTCGTGCTGACTTGTTTGAGAAAAAAGAGTCTGAAATTATTGCTATCATCGAAAAATCAAGGTATGGTGATGCATTTAAAACATGGCGCAAAGCCAAAAGGATCGAGACTTCAAAAACTAAGCCCGATGAGGTGTATTCTGTAAGAAGCAGTTCAAAAGTCCGATTTATCGACCCACTCGTAAAAGGTGAGCGAATTTCTAAAATTTGCAAAATCGCTAAAGGCTATATTGAGAAGAATTTAGCCTATGATATGAGCGATTATATCTACTTGAATCTTAAAATGCCCGAGAGTCAGAGCGATAAGTTGAGAGATTTTTTAATAAATGCCAAGAAAGCCACTTATGCCAATAAGAGCGCGTTGAGCATAAAAGCTTCTCGCCAGTCATCGACCGACTACGAGTATAAGGACGATGATATGGTTTATCATGACACTTATTTCGGTGGGAACAATTTTATGGGCGAAGAAATTGTTTATAAAGGCAAGGAGCCGGTCTGGGGGATGAATTATTATGGCAGATTGCTCGGTTCTTCAGACGAGATTTTCGGTCAAATTTTACGTCCGGCACTAATGAGGGTAGGAGAAAACGCCACTCTACCTCTGCGAGGCCCAGAAGAGTTTATCGTCAATAATTACAAATACACTTTCAAAACTACCGGTGGCTTAGATGAATTTTCCGGAGTCGAAACGATTTATGCGAATGAAACAAAAATATACGAGCTAGTATGTCATGGTGGCAAGATAAGGAAATAAATGAACTATAAAGACTCCTTTGTATATAACCTCCGCCAAAAGGTTGGCGATATGCGGTTGAGTAGAAAATGGAAAAGCGAATCAGCTCCAACCGACGAGGAAGAAGTCACAAGTGCTGAGTGGGTGAGTTTTGAGAAAGCTATAGAAAAATCAACGAATTCGCGCAGGAAGTCTAATGCGTCGTTTTTCCGACCTAACGTCGGAAATTCCAATTTAAGTCTATCAACCATAACAATTCCTCCTTGAGTCAAGAATCGAAGACTACTTAGCTGCTAAAAACGCAACTACCCATCAATTATGACATAAAATTAAGAAAAAGAAAAGCCCAGCTTGAGCCGAGCTTTTAAGAATAATCTTGGAAAGGCAGGACTTTAGATGCTGTCAGGTGCTGGCAAATGCTTTTTGATATCTGAATACCAATCGGCCTCCTTGATGCAATGATCGCGAATAACTTGTGTAGCTGCGCGCTCTACCTCTTTTATGGAGCTAAAGTCGTTTCCCAGATTCACATGCGTATCACCCAAACGGTAAAGTCGCATATGCCACGATCCGTTCTGTTTGTAGATGTCACATACTCTGATTATGTCTCCATCGTACAATGTTGCTCCATTCTTACCAGCTGGGTTTTCGTGCCAGATGTACTTGTCGCTCTTCTTGAAGCCTTTTCCGCCTGTCTCTGGCAGGCATAAGTCGACGAGTTTGTCGATATGAGCCTGGGTCGAGTCAATAAGCGGAATATCCACGTCGCCTGGTTCTAGAATCATGTTCAGCTCGGTGCAGCCGAGAACGATTGCATCCGGTCTGAATTCTGAATCCGACGGAAATTGGTACACGAAATTCATCATAAACTCCTTCGATTCGGGAGTCACGATGCCGTGACGCAGTTCCTCGAAAATGATACGGTTGATCTCGTCGACTTCTTCGGGATAGTTGCGTACGCCCATCACCTGAATGTTGTGACGTCCGTAGAAGAACTTCTTCATGAACTTCTCAGTCATGGTGAACTTCGTCCCGAGGAGCAGGATACGCTTTGCGCCGACTTCTTTCAACTTTTCAGCAACGCAGTCGCCGATATGAACGAACCTGGAGTAGAGGTAGATCCCGCCACCGTCTTGCCGCCACCACTCAATCCTGCGTTTAATAGCCGGGGCGACTTTGTACATTGCGTTCGTTGCGACGGCAACGTAGTCGCATTTGTTCTTAAGAACGAGGTCGAGAGCTTCGAAACTAAGTCGGTGCGCAATCTCGTTCCAGTCGCCTTTTTCCATCAGATCGTGATATTCTTCGAAATTTACACTCCGAAGTACTAGGTCAGCGGAGACGAGCCCGCCAGCGCGCTCATTAACTTTACGATTGATCTGTTCGTAGTAGTGGAGGGTCGATTCAAAGCTCATCCCCCCGATGATGCCAATGCGTTTCATACGTTTACTCCTCCTTATTTACCAAAATCTTAGCCATGTAACGAGTAGCGGGAATAGCGTGACCGCTGAGGCCGGAAAATTCATAATTTTCATGCTGGATACGAACATCCTTGCAATGAACACCGTATTCTTTGGCGAGGACTTTTTTAATATCCTCTTCGCAGACGGTAATAATCTTATACTCTTTCTCCATAGTTTCACTCTCCTTTCCAAAAATGTAAATGTCCTATTCTTGATTGACGATACATAAATAAATTCCCAAGAATACTTTTTAATTATACCATAAAATAGATGAAAAGAAAAGCCCCGCTAATCAGACGGGGTGGGGCGTGAGGGGTAAACAGTTTACGCATTGGCCGGAGAAAGTTCGATATATTTTCCGTAACGACGAATCGCCTCTTTGGTCTTATCGTCGGCTTCGCGCTCGATGCCGTCGAGCTCTACGCCGTCCAAAAGCTCGCTAATACTTGCTTTCTTGCGGACGCTGAGCTGAGGCGCAATCGCATCCTTGATCATCTTATCAATCTCATCTTCGGCGTCGTTGGACTCCGGGTCGTTCAGGAGCTGCTTGCCCAACCGCTTGAGCAACGGATCGCAATCTGTCATCGTAAGGCTTTGGGCGATCCGATCGGCAAAATCCGTACCGAGCTCGATACTCACGGTTCGACAGGCTTCCATAAAGCGTTCACCGACATAGTCGGAATCACCACGCTTGAGAAGTTCGTCTTGAGCCGCAGCGGCAATAACCGTGCCCTTGACAGTAAGAGCCTGAGAATATACTTCGGCAATCTCGATAGAAACAGGGTTTTCTGCGAGCTGCTTACACACCGTGCTTTCGTCAAGGCCTTTCAGAGTTTCATACCATACGTTCATATCCGTATCCTCCTAAAGAACATATACTCAACCTATTGGCTGGCATTCATTATTCTAACATAAAATATCAGAATAGTCAATAAAAGACTTGCTTTTTCTACGTTTTTATGGTGTTCTATACTCCATGTCCACCCCTCGTTGCCTACTACTCAATTGCGGCACTTATCGAACCGGATAAAACCTCTACCTGTTCCGGCTCATACACGATGACATTTTGTGGAGTATGACTCATTAACATGAGCCGGAGCAAATGATGGCAAGCTATTCTACTTCAATATGCATAAAAATCCTTTCATGATTTAAAATTAATATTGATTTGTACAAGTGGGTTCGCCACTCTAGTTCACTAAATTGCTACGAGAAAATTGCAATGAGCGAACTCTAGGAAAACAAAAAACTGCTCGATTTTCATCAAAGCAGTTCTTTTATTATTCGATTATGGAGCCGCGACCGAGATTTGAACTCGGGACCCCTTCCTTACCATGGAAGTGCTCTACCACTGAGCTATCGCGGCGTCTCGCTTCGCTCACCGCCTCGGAACGTCCCAAGGGGCAAACGCGGCGTGCTATTAATGGTGGAGCATATCGGATTCGAACCGATGACCTCTTCAATGCCATTGAAGCGCTCTAAGCCAACTGAGCTAATGCCCCAAAGTGCTCCCCCTACGAGTATTATAACATACTTTTTTCAAAATAGTGTATAATTATTAATAAATGAGGAGGAAAAATGACAACATCAAAAAAAGCTTGGGATGAATACTTTATGAGCATTGTGCATGCGGTGGCGCAAAAGTCCAAAGATCCATCATCTAAAAACGGTTGTGTAATTGTAGATCCGGATAGAAGAATTGTGTCTTGTGGCTATAATGGCTTACCACAAGGAGCGGACGAATCAAAACTTACCCTAGAAGAAAGGCCGATGAAATATTATTTTGCGATTCATTCGGAGATGAACGCAGTGTTATTTGCTAAGCGCGATCTCAAAGGTTGTACTATATATAATCAAATGGCGACTTGCGAGAATTGCCTGAAATATTGCCTGCAAGCAGGGATTAAACGGTTTGTATATGAGGAATTGAGAGTACATTCGTACAATAATGCCAAATCGTCAATGACGACTATTGACACCGACGAGGCGGTGATTCGGTTGTTGGCTTCCCTACCCGAGATAGAGACTCTAAATATCAAAAACGGCAAGACTTACACACAGGATATCTTAGATTCTTACGAAAAAGATTCGGCGGAGTATAAGCGTTTGGCGCAGTGGGTATAAAAAATCTAAAATTTTAAACAAACAAAATACCCTCGAACAAACCGAGGGTGTTTTGAGTAGCCAGGCCAGCAATATAATTAACGCTTGCTGAACTGTTCGCGACGACGCGCCGAGTGAAGGCCGTATTTTTTGCGTTCTTTTTCGCGCGGGTCGCGCTTCAAGAAGCCGGCTTTCTTTAATACGGGGCGAAAATCGGGAAATTCGGTGACCAAAGCCTTAGAAATGGCAAGGCGAATGGCGTCAACTTGACCAGCAAGACCACCACCAGCAACCTTGACGGTGATATCAAAAGCGTTTTGTTTTTCGACAAGAGCCAATGAATCGGTGATTTCAGCAAGATAAGTCTTGTTGCCAGAAAGATATTCTAGCGCAGGCTTGTCATTGATGGTAATATTGCCCTTGCCAGCAAATAGACGAGCACGAGCGGTGGCGGATTTGCGGCGGCCAAGCCCATAAGTGTATTTAGTCTTGGTAGCGGTCATTATTTAATCTCCTTTGGGTTCTGAGCGGTATGAGCATGCTCGGCGCCAGGAAAGACGCGGAGGCGTTTAAGACGCTCAGCAGATAATTTGTTTTTCGGTAGCATGCCTTTAACGGCACTAACAATGACGCGAGTAGGGTCTTTTTCAATAACCTCTTCAAGTTTGAGTTCTCTTAGACCACCAGGGTAGCCACTGTGGTGGCGATACATTTTCTTGGTCATTTTATTGCCAGTGACTTGGATTTTCTTAGCGTTAATCACGACTACGTAATCGCCGTTGTCAATGTGTGGCGTGTAGGTGACTTTGCTTTTGCCCATAAGTTTGTCGGCAATGATGACAGCCAATTTGCCAAGTGGCATAGTAGAAGCGTCAATGATGTACCAGTCGCGACTGATTTCGGATGATTTTTGGCTATAAGTTTTCATTATTTAGCCTCCTTTTTGATCTGCTTGGTATCAGGCTTAAAATCAGGGTCGATCTCGTCAACAAAGGAAATAGTGCCGAGTTCGGCGTGATCGCCCTTGCGAAAACCAGCACGCTCAATGCGTAAATAGCCAGAATCGCGCTTGATTTGCGGGGCGACGACATCTACCAAGAAGTTGGTGGTATCGATATTGCCGAGGCGAGAGATGATAAGGCGGCGATTGGCCAGCCCGCCCTTTTTGGCAAGCGTGACTAGTTTCTCGGTACCGCGACGCATCTCTTTGGCTCGGGCAAGAGTAGTAGTAATAGATTGATTCTCAATCAACGCACACATTAACCCACGCATTAACGCCCGACGCTGATCGGTTTTACGGCCAAATTTACGGCCTTTGTAACTGTGGCGATGCATATTAAATTAACTCCGTTATTTTTTCTTTAACTTCGTCTAGCGCCTTACTACCAAAACCGCGGAGTTCTTTCATATCTTGCTCAGAGAGCGCGATGAGCTCACGCAAAGTTTGGATGTTATTGTTAAGTAAAGCGTTAGTGGTGCGAGCCGAGAGGTCCAAATCTTCAATTGGGGTATTGTAGCTGGCGTCTTCTTCGGTGGTTTCGCTACCTGGGACAACACCTGGTTCAACAGTAGTGCTACCAGCAAGGGCCGAGTACTGATTAACCAGAATAGCGGCGGCCTCTTCAAAGGCTTCCTTCGGGGTGATAGTGCCATCGGTGTCAACGGTAAGTGAAAGTTGTTGGAGGTTGGTGTCTTGGCCAACACGAGTGTTTTCAACTTTGTAACGAACACGAAGCACTGGGCTAAATACTGCGTCAATAGAAATCATGTCACTGTGGACCTTTTCGCTAGCGGATTGGCTCATTGAGAGGTAGCCAACACCGTTCTCAACTACGAAACGCATTTTGAGGACGAATTTTGGATCGTCAATGTGACAGATGATTTGGTTGGGGTTACCAATCTCAACATCAGCAGGAAGTTTGATGTCGCCAGCGACGACACGCGGATCGCCATCTTTGGCGGTTTGATTACTACCTTTGATTTCAAGGCTGAGTTCAACTGGTTTGTCGTCGTGGACCTTGAAACGGATGTTTTTGAGATTGAGCATGATGTCTACGATGTCTTCGCGAATCCCAGGGATGGCGGTAAACTCGTGGGTGCTACCTTCGATGCTAAAAGCGGTGATAGCGGCACCTTTGATGCTAGATAATAAGACACGACGCAAAGAGTTGCCGAGGGTGTTGCCGTAGCCATAGTAAAGTGGCTTGATGACAAATTCTGTGCTGTTTTCGCCGAGTTCCTTGACCTCTGCTAATTTTGCTTCGTGAATAGCTTTTGTAGTCATATATTTTCTCTCCTTTAGCGTGAGTAGTACTCAACGATTAATTGTTCATTAATGCCCACCTCAGCCTCTTCGCGCTTTGGTAGTCCGGTGATTTCGATAACCATTTTCTTGGGGTCTGACTTGAGCCAGCTGAGGGGCTGGTTGTTGGCGCCAGCGACATTTTCAAGGTTTTTGAAATACTCAGTCTTGGCGGAATGTGGTCTGACCTCTAATTTATCGCCTGGATTTAAACGAATTGATGGAATGTCGATGCGGCGACCGTTTAATAGAAAATGACCATGACTGACTAGTTGACGAGCCTGACGACGAGTGGTAGCAAAACCAGCGCGGTAGACGGCATTGTCGGCACGGCGCTCCAAGAATTCTAAAAGTTTAACACCGGTAAGGCCATCAGCCTTTTGAGCTTCTTTCATTAATTTAGCAAATTGCTTTTCGAGTAGACCATACATGCGGCGAACTTTTTGCTTTTCGCGGAGCTGAGTAAGGTATAGACTGCCACCACGTTGGCGCATATCGCCGTGTTCACCAGGGATACCTGGCTTTTTGGCCATGATTTTGTGAGCCTTAGGAGCCAAGGCATAACCTTCGCGACGGCTCTGTTTGACAATAGGTGATTTATCTCGTGCCATTATGGTTTCCTCTCTCCTTTAGGACGCACACCGCCATGAGCGATGGGGGTGGTGTCAGTGATGCTATTAATAGTGATACCTACGCTTGCGACGGTACGGATAGCACTATCGCGACCTAGGCCAATACCTTTGACGAAGATGTCAGCGGTATTCATGCTGTGGTCTTTTTTGGCGATTTCAAGGGCTTTTTCGGCTGCTACACCAGCGGCGTAAGCAGTACCCTTTTTGGAACCACGAAAACCATTGGCACCAGCTGATGAGGCAGCTAGAGCCTCGCCCTTTTGGTCGGTAACGGTAATAATAGTATTATTAAAGGTGGCTTGGATGTGCACCTGACCGTGATTGACGACACGCTTACCCTTCTTAGCCTTTTTAGCCTTAGGGGCTTCGATGGTCTCAGCAGTAGCTTCAGGAGCATCAGTAGTTTGCTTGATTTCTTCTTCTGCCATATATTCTCCTTAAGTTTTACTCGCTGCTTTAGGTTGTGCGCCACCGACCGCGATAGCTTTACCCTTACGAGTACGTGCGTTCGTACGAGTACGCTGGCCGTTTACCGGTAATTTCGCCTTGTGGCGGATACCTTTGTAGGAGTTGATATCCTTAATACGTTTGATATTGTTAGTCACGAGGCGCTTCAAATCACCTTCGACGGTATATTTCTTGGAAATAATGTCGTTGATTTTTTGTTCGTCAGCCTCGGTGAGATCTTTCACCCGAGTGGTAGGCTCGATTTTAGCCTCCGCAAGGATGGCTTTAGATGTTGTGCGTCCGATACCGTAAACATAAGTGAGGGCAATCCACACTTGTTTATCGGAAGGGATGACAACGCTTGCAATTCTTGCCATATTTCTTAACCCTGCCTTTGCTTATTTTTAGGTTTTTTCTTATTGATGACACGGAGTACACCTTTGCGGCGGACAATGATGTCATCAGGGGAAATTTTTTTAACACTAGCACGTACTTTCATAGTGTATAAAAACCTTTCGTTTAATGTTGTGATTTTTACAACGCTTCTCGAGATAACGTCGTAAGTTGGTCACAACGGTTGATATTAATCTTTAAGGCGGAAACTAATGCGACCCTTAGTTAAATCGTAAGGGGTCAGCTCAACCTCCACCTTATCGCCCGGCACTAAGCGGATATAATTCTTACGCATTTTACCGCTCATGTGGGCAATAATTATATGACCGTTCTCAAGCTCCACCCGAAACTGGGTGTTAGGCAACGCCTCAACAACGTGCCCTGTGAGCTTGATCACTTCTTTTTGACTAGCCATAAATTACCTTTTTAGTGTAGCATAGGTTGAAGGGTTTGTAAAGGGGGATTTTTGCAAAATTTTAGAGGCGAATGGGGTTGACGGAAAAACGAGATATATAGTATAATGTAATTATATTCGGGAATACCCGCACCCCTTCCGTCAGGTTGGGGGACATTTTTATTTTGAGTATAATTTTATAAACCCATCCCGCACTTTTCTAAATCTGTATTCGACAGTTGTCCTATGCGATCATATAACCGAGAAACGCTTATAACTTTTGCTTGCGCCAAGACCGCTGTTTCTATACGATTTTGGAATTCAAATCTGACTTAACAAATACTCATAGAATCCCCGTTGTTTGAACCGTACCCCAACTAGTAGACAGGGCGTAGGGTTGGACCATTAGCAGGATAGGGGTGAAAAAAATCTCTATGGTTAAGCGGTTTCGTAGCGGGTGTTGTTACGCCTAAGTGCTTCATTTTTAGTCTTTGTCTTGGTTCTTGTCGTCACCTTTTGGCAATGGATAGATACCAGTCATAGAGTATTCGTAGTATTCGGCTGGGGCTAGCTTGGCTAAGTCCCATTGGTAACGATGATGGTTGTAATAATTCATATAATTGATGATTACTTTGGAAATTTGGGGGAAAGTTTTACTTTTTGCTATTTTACTACCTATTTCGTCTTTCATGTGGCCATAGAAGCTTTCTTGGGGAGCATTATCCCAGCAAGTGGCTCGTCTAGACATAGAGCGAATAAGGTTAGCGTCTTCCATTAAATCATTGAATTTTTTAGCTCGGTAGTGGACTCCTTGGTCGCTGTGAACTATAGTTTCGTTTGTAAGTTCCTTGCCATGGACTAAGACGAGACGGCGGAAGGTATCAAGGACAAATTGCTCTTTTAAGCTTTGGCTTAGTTGGTATGAAAGTATTTCTTTTGCATAGGCATCTTTAATGGTAGATAAATAACAAAACTGTCCGTTATTCATCGGTATATAGGTAATATCCGTTAGTAGTACCCTTCTGGGGCCAAATTCACGGAATCTACGATCTAAAATATTGGGTGGTATGCTTTCTAGCATGCTCTCTCTGAGGGCAATTCTGTAGGGGTTTGGCTTGCGGATTGGGCAAGTTAAACCGTATTTCTTCATTAAACGGCGAATCTTCTTTAGATTCATGATTACTGGTTCGTCTAAATGAAGTAGAGCCATTTGGATGCCTCTGGCGCCTTTAGTGTAGCCATGTAGCTTATAGGCGGTAAGTATGAGGTTAAAATCTGCTTGGTCTTGCTGTTCTCTTTTTATTCTAGCTTCTTTAGTTTTAAGCCATTTATAATAACCACTGCGGGATACGCCAGCAGTGTTACATAACCAGACTAGATTAGGGCAGTTAGTGTGGGTTCTTTTGGCTAAATCTAGGATTTCTTCGATGATGGCAAACTTTTGATCTTTTTCGAGATCGCATGGGAGTCTGCCACGAGCTCGTTGTGTGCGAAAATTTTTTTTTAGGAAGTCTGCTTCTTTTTGGAGGTATTGGACTTGCTGTTCTAGTTTACCTATCATATGCATGATATCGGCATTGGTTTGTAATTGAGTATGTCCACTACCTTTAGTGCCACGATATGGGTTCTTGCCTTCATGCGCGAGGCTCTCTCTGCCTGGGAAAGCACGCTTCACGCTATTGTAATAAGTTCTAAGGCTAGAGATTCTAGTTTCACCAAGTACTTTGGGGTCTATGCCTTGTTCACGAAGGATTTCGGTAGAGGAACGACCCTTAGCATATTCACGGCAGAAATAGTTTTTGAAGGTTTGAGTATAATGGACTTGCCGGGGTGTTACCTCTACAATATTAGGGTTCTTGGAGAGTATTCTGATTTGTTCTTCGGTGAGGTAGCTTTGTTTACCACGATAGGCTTTGAGTTCATTCTTGGGCTTTGGTTTTGTCATATTTGACTCCTAATATAAACTTACCGCCATTATAACTAGTGGTGGCAAATTTACCAAGCATAAGCAAAACGAAAGTGTCTACTTTTTGGGGTACACCGTACGGGGAATGCTGTTTACTTTTTGGGGTACAGCTGAAAATTAGTGTCTACTATTAAGGGTACCATTCAATGGGGGATTTAGGCGCCAGGAATAAGGCACCTAATAGAGAAGCCGTAGCTCTTACGGTTGCGGTTGCGCGGGCCCACGTCGCCATCGCTATACGCGTACAAGCTGTACGCGAAGTAGCTATCGCCGGCAGTAGACGACCACCAGTCGCCGAAGTCGCCCTGGCCGTACAAATCTTCGTAGTAGCCGCCTGAGAACACGAGAGAAACAGGGGCGTTGGTAAAGTTGGTGGTAGT
>JAFRJZ010000009.1 GCA_017431945.1 Candidatus Saccharimonadota bacterium | reverse complement strand
TTTAACTTAAAAGATCTAGAATTAATACTTAGAGAATGGGAAAATCGACACAATAATCCAGAATTATTTTATAATGAAGATAACTACTTAAAAACGGCTTGTTCCGAATTCTTTAATTAAACCCAATTCAAAATAGGGGTTGCGCTAGACAATATAGTATGGTACAATAAATGTGTTAACTAGACGCAAAGGTAAGTCTACCCCAGATACTGCCTAAAAGTCTAGTTTCTGTAATGTTAATCTTAAAGGGAAAGGAAACAGATGCAAGTCATCATCGGCACCAAAATTGGTATGACCCAGATCATCGGCAAAGATGGCGTCGTGACTCCAATCACAGTCATTCAGGCCGGCCCAGCTACAGTGACTCAGATTAAAACCGTTGACACCGACGGTTATAACGCTGTGCAAGTTGGTTACGGTCCGGGTAAGAATCTGAGCAAGTCGGTTTCTGGCCATGTAAAAAAGGCCGGCGAAAATATCAACCCCAAGGTTTTGCGTGAATTCCGCGTCGCAGAGATACCCGAAATCAAACTCGGCGACCAAATCACCGTTGAAGCCTTTAATATCGGCGACAAAGTCACCGTCACCGGTATCAGCAAAGGTAAAGGTTTTGCTGGTACCGTCAAGCGCCATAATTTTATCGAATCCCGTAATACGCACGGGTTTAAAGGCAACATTCGCCGAGTCGGCTCTATCGGCTCTATGTACCCACAGAAAGTCTGGAAAGGCAAGAAAATGCCAGGCCGTATGGGACATGAACAAGTTACTGTTAAGAACCTCGCAGTGGCCTATATTGACAAAGATAATAATTTAATCGGTCTCAAAGGCGCCGTTCCTGGCCCCAAGAAAAGCGTCGTGACCATTGAGGGAAAGGAGTAATATGGCTACATTGAATAAATCCGTTTTCGGCCTTTCCGTAGACAATCACGAACTTATCAAACTCGCCTACGATGCTTATCTGGCCAATTCCCGTAGTTCTCACGCCAAGACTTTAAAGCGTGGCGAAGTTCGCGGTGGTGGTAAAAAACCTTGGCGCCAAAAAGGCACTGGTCGTGCGCGCTTCGGCTCTACCCGTAACCCCATCTGGCGTCATGGTGGCGTTGCTTTTGGTCGCACTGGCGAGGAGAATTTCACCAAGAAAATCAGCAAATCTAGCAAGCAACTCGCCATCAAGCAGGCTCTTTCATTAAAGAATAAAGCCAAGGCGATTACCGTTCTTGACTCCGCTGTCAAATTTACCGGCAAAACCAAGGATGCTGCTAAATTAGTTAAAGACCTAAAACTTGACGACAAAAATGTTGTCCTTGTAGTCAAGGAGAAAACTCCCGAGATTCTCAAATCCACCAACAATCTCAATCATGTCAAGTTGACCCGCGCTACTTATCTTAATGTTTTTGACATCATGAATGCCGACGCTATCGTCTTTGAACCCGAAGCTTTGAAGGTTGCTGAGGTTTGGCTCACCGGAAAGGAGAATGCATAATGGCTGACAAGAAAACTACCAAAGTCACTACCAAAAAATCCGCCGAGATTATCACCGAGCCTAAGTTTGCGCCACGCGCTACCGAAAAAACTTACACCGAGCAACGCCAGCGCACTTACGCTTTCTTCGTTGATAAGGGTATGAGCAAACAAGCCATCGCCAAGCAAATTGCCGAAGATTACAATGTCAAGGTCACAGATGTTCGCACCTTGATTCGCAAAGGCAAGCCGACTCGCTTTAGTCGTGGTAAACACGCCTATCCTGGTACTACTCACCGTCAAGACCACAAACTCGCCTATGTCACCTTGGCTGAGGGCAATTCTATCAAGGTCTTTGACGAAGAAGAGCCCCAAGAAGTGACTAAAGACGATACCAAAAAGGCGCCTAAAACCAAAGAGGAGAAGAAATAATGGCTATTAAGACTTATAATCCTACCACTCCGGCACAGCGCCAAAAGACTACTCAGGATTTTGACCAGATTACTACCCGTAAGCCGCTCAAATCCCTGACCCGCAAAAAGAAGCAAAACGCTGGTCGCAACAACCAAGGTCGCATCACCGTTCGTCATCGTGGCGGCGGCGTCAAGCGCCACTATCGCGTTGTTACCTATAATTTACCAAAAGATTTAACTTATACTATAGAGGAAATTGAATATGACCCTAATCGCAGTGCTCGCATTGCTCGCGTCAAAGATCAAAAAGGCATCTACTACTACGTAATTGCCGATACTAGCATGAAAAAGGGTGGTAAATTTACTACTGGCGAAAAAGCCACTATTGAGACTTCTAACCGTTTACCGCTTGAACAAATCCCCGTCGGTACTACAGTTTACGCTATCGAACTCACTCCAGGCCGTGGTGCTCAAATCGCCCGCTCAGCTGGTACCGCAGTTCAATTAATGGCCAAAGAGAATGGTTATGCCACGCTCAAGATGCCATCCGGTGAATTCCGCAAGGTGCTCACCACTTGTGAAGCTTCTATCGGTACCGTTAGCAATGTTCAGCACCAAAACATCAAGATTGGCTCAGCTGGTCGCCGTCGTCGCAAGGGCATCCGCCCGACCGTCCGCGGTGTCGTGATGAACGCTGCTGATCACCCGCACGGTGGTGGTGATGGTGGTCGTCATGGTGCCGGCAAAGCTCCCCGCACTCCATGGGGCCAGTTAGCACTTGGTTATCGTACTCGTCGTAATAAGCAAACTAATAAATACATCGTGCGTAGTCGCCACGAAGGAAAGAGGAGATAAATTATGTCACGTAGTTTGAAAAAAGGCCCCTTTGTGGACTACAAGCTAGACAAGAAAATCAAGGCTCTCTCTGCCGAAGATCGCACCGTTGTCAAGACTTGGGCGCGCCAATCTACCATTTCGCCTGAAATGGTCGGTCGTACTATCGCCGTTCATAACGGTAAAGTCCATGTCCCAGTTTACATCAGTGAAAACATGGTCGGTCACAAACTCGGCGAGTTTGCCCCTACCCGTAAATTTAAGCGTCATGGTGGTAAAAAAGCCGCCGAGGCCGCCAAAGGAGGTAACTAATTATGGCTACTAAATTTGCGCGCGCTTACGCCAAAGGCATTGACTGCCAGCCTCGCAAGGTTAACATTGTGGCTTCGCTAGTCCGCGATCGCTATGTCGCCGATGCGCTGGTTATTTTAGAGCACACCCCGCGTCGCGCTGCTCGCCCAGTCATGAAAGCCATTGAGTCAGCTAAGGCAAACTTACTTAACAACTCTGGCGTTTCCATTGACCCGAAGACTATCCGTATTGCCCGCATCTCTGTCACCGCTGGCACTCGTATGCGTCGTTATGTACCCGCTTCCCGCGGTCGTGCTTTACCATTTGAAAAAATCCGTAGCAACATTTTCGTCGAAGTTGCAGGTGAAGAAAAAGCTAAGAAATCTGCTAAACCAGCAGAAGAAAAGGAGAAAAAGTAATGGGCCAAAAAGTCAACCCCATCTCTTATCGTCTCCAAATCAGCAAGGACTGGTCGTCTAAGTGGTTCACCCGCAAAACCGACTTTCGCCACTGGCTAGTTGAAGACGCTAAGATTCGCGATATCATCGAGGAACGCTTCAAAAGCCGCCCTACTATCGCTAAAGTCAAGATTGAGCGCTCGGCTAATCTGACCACCATCACCATCTATGCTGCCAAAGTCGGCGCCGTTATCGGCAAACAAGGTGCTGGTATCAACGAAATTCGCAAAACTCTGGAAAAATTCGTCAAAGGGCCAATTCGTATCAATGTCGAAGAAGTCAAGAAACCAGAATTAAACGCTAAGTTAGTCGCCGAAAATATCGGTTTCCAACTTGGCAAACGCATGAATTTCCGTCGTGCCGTCAAGATGGCTCTGCAATCTTCCATGAATGCTGGTGCCAAAGGCGTCCGTATTGAGGTCGCTGGTCGTCTCAACGGCGCTGAAATGTCCCGTCGCGAAAAATTTATTGAAGGCTCCGTACCTCTACACACCCTCAGGGCTGATGTTGACTTTCATGTCTGTCACGCTCCTACCACTGCTGGTATCGTCGGTGTAAAGGTCTGGATCTACAAGGGGGAGAAATAATATGGCAATTCTAAAACCCAAGAAATATCCACACCGCAAGGTTCGTAAAGGCAAAAACAATGGCGTTGCTACACGCTGTAATACCGTCGCCTTTGGCGACTGGGGTTTGATGTCGCTTGATAATGAGCGCGTCACTGCTCGCCAAATTGAGGCAGCCCGTCAGTCCATCACTCGTTATGTTAAGCGTGGTGGTAAAATCTGGATTCGCATTTTTCCACATACACCAGTTAGCAAGAAACCGCTTGATGTTAAGATGGGCTCCGGTAAGGGCGAGCCACAATATGATGTCGCCAAAGTCAAAGCTGGTACTGTGATGTTTGAAATCGCTGATGTTACCGAAGAACAGGCGCGCGAAGCCTTCCGTCTTGCCGGCCACAAATTACCCGTACGCACTAAAGTAATCAAAAGAGAGGAGTTTTAATGGCTCAAACTACACTTATCGGTACTGTTTCCTCCGCTAAGCGTGACAAGACCATCACCGTCTCTATCGCTAGTCGCGAAACTCATCCACTTTACCGTAAACAATACACCAAGACTCGCAAATATACCGCTCATGATGAGAAGAACGAAGCCGGTCTTGGCGACAAAGTTGAAATTGTCGCTTGCCGTCCGTTTTCTAAGACTAAGAGTTATAAATTAGTCAAAGTCTTAGAAAAAGCCCATGGCACCGTCGAACTCAAAGAAGATGTCGCCGAACCAATTGCGAAAGAGGAGGAGGCCTAATGATTCAACCAGAAACTCGCCTCAAAGTAGCTGACAATAGTGGCGCCAAGGAACTCGGCGTGATTCGCGTTCTCGGTGGCACCCGCGCTCGTTACGCTCGCGTTGGCGATATCGTCACCTGTAGTGTCAAAGAGGCTTCACCTACTGGCAACGTTAAGAAAAAGGCTGTGGTGCGCGCCGTTATCGTTCGTACTCGTGAGCAGATTCGTCGTCCCGATGGTTCTACCATCCGTTTTGACGATAATGCCGCCGTACTTGTCAATGATGATAAATCTCCTAAAGGTACGCGTGTCTTTGGCCCCGTCCCTAGGGAACTGCGCGAACGCGGTTTTAATAAAATTATCAGTTTAGCACCGGAGGTACTATAATGGCACAGCATTTGAAAACCGGTGATACCGTTACCATCATCTCGGGTTCACACAAGGGTGAATCTGGCAAAATCGTCAAAATGGACCGTCTAAACCACAAGGCTTTGGTTGAAAACATCGGTGTCCGCGAGCGCCATATCAGCGCCAGCCAATTCCGCCAAGCCGGCAAAAAGACTATTCATCTTGGTATAGATTTGTCAAATCTCAAATTGACCGAAGCCGCTAAGCAGTCAGAGAAAAAATCCGAAAAGAAAGCTACTAAGACTAAGAAAGGAGCCAAGTAATGTCTGATTATACTCCACGTCTCAAAGAGCTTTACAATAAAGACCGAGCCAAATTACAAGAGGAATTAGGTTTGAAAAATATCAACCAAGTGCCGAAGCTCGAAAAAGTTGTTGTATCTTGTGGTGTTGGTAAAAAACGCGAAGATAAGCGTTACACCGAAACCGTAGCGTTAACTCTCGCCAAGATTACTGGCCAATCTAGTACTTCACGTCTTGCCAAGAAATCCATTGCTACATTTAAAATTCGTAAAGGTATGGGTGCGCCAGTAGGCTACCTCACTACTTTGCGCAACGACAAAATGTATGAATTCGTCGACCGCTTGATTAATGTCGCTTTGCCACACGTCCGTGATTTCCACGGTGTTAGCCGCAAATCGTTCGATGGTCAGGGTAATTACAGCCTCGGCTTTGCCGAGCAGACCGTCTTTCCTGAAATTACTTTCGAAGACGCCGCTGTATTACATGGTCTAGAAGTTACATTTATTATTAAAAATGGTTCAAAAGAAGGGAGCATTAAATTGTTAGAACTATTTGGTATGCCATTTGAGAAGGAGGGCAAATAATATGGCCAAGAAATCTGCCGTTCTTCGTGATGCCAAACGTCGCAAGATGTATGAAAAATACAAAGCTAAGCGCGCCGAACTCAAGGCTAAGGGTGATTTGGAAGGCTTACAAAAGCTACCACGCAACTCTAGTCCTACTCGTCTCAAAAACCGCGATATGCTAGATGGTCGTCCTCGTGGTTACATGCGCTACTTCGGCTTGAGCCGTATTAACTTCCGTGAAAAAGCAAGCAAGGGTGAAATCCCTGGTGTAACCAAGAGTAGTTGGTAGAAAGGAGCAATATGTCATTACAATCAACCGATCAAATCGCTGACCTGATTACCCGCATTCGTAATGCTATTATGGTGGGCAAGAACGAAATCTCCGTTCCCACCAGCAAGCTCAAAGTCGCTGTGACTGAGAGTCTGAAAAAAGCGGGCTATATCGCCGATTACAAAGTTGAAGATGCCAAACCACGCGGTATCCTCCGCGTCACCATCAACAACACCGGCACCAACCCCCGCATCACCGAGATTCACAAAGTCAGTAAGCCCGGTCGCCGCATTTATAGCGCCGCCGCTGATATCCCCACTGTCAAGTCTGGTCGTGGCATCGTCCTGATTTCCACCAGCAAGGGAATTATGACTGGTAGCGAAGCCAAGAAGCAACGCCTCGGTGGCGAGATTTTAATCAAGGTGTACTAATAATAGTCGAGAGAAGTAGCCCTTTGGGGCTATTTTTCTTGTCGATTTTAATCAAAACGCTTATGATTGACATAAGACAAATAATAACATAATATAAAAGAAATAATTAAAAGGAAGGAGTTAAAAACAAGCAATGAAAAAATTTTTAAGCTCACAAAAAATCGGTATTGTGGGCCTTAGTTTTGCGCTCGCGTTAGCGTTCACGCCATTTGTGGCTAGCGACACTGCCTATGCAGCTGCCTGCCCAACTAGTGCGGCTCAACTAACAAGCGCAATTAGCAGTAGAGAGACCGATATTACTCTCTGCGCCAATATTAATGGTTCCGTTGATATTAGTTCTCATGGAACTTACAATTTTTCCATAAAACTCAACGGCAAAAACCTCAATAATGGCAACAATACCGTCATCAAAGTACGACAAAATTCCACTCTCACTATCAGTGGTAGTGGTGTGGTCACTGGTACAATCGATTCTAGTAGCTCTAGGTTAACTATTACCGGTGGTACCTACACTAGTAATCCATCCAGATATGTCAAGGATAGTAACTTAGCAGTTTATCCAGAGGGCAATCTTTATCATGTTTTGCCTAAGGCCAGCTTAGATGTTTCGCCCGCAACCATTACTACGGGAGTTGGCGAAGAGGATCAAACCATCACCGCTACCGCTACTGGGACTACTACACCAGTTAGCTTCACTTCGAAAGATACTAGCATCGCTACCGTCAGCGATACCGGTGTAGTAAAAGGGGTTAGTGTTGGTACTACTACCATCACTGTATCTGCCTCAGTTTACGATACCGTATTAAGCCAAGATGTCAGTGTATCCGTTTTTGACATTCAGGCTGGTACTGGTGACAACGAAAGTGTTGCTGCCGATACCGTCAAAGATATCGTTTTCAACGAAGGCTTGCCAGATGATATGGCTGATGCCAGCGATAAGGTCAAAGAAGCCTTTGGCGCTGACTATGTCGCAACTGGTGAAAATCTCAAGACAGCCATGGCCGACGGCGCAGCAATCAGTACTAATGTTAATGTCAAAGAATCCACCGACGCTGATGCAATCGCCAAAATCAATAAGGCTTTGGAAATCATCAACGTCACCAACGTTAAATATTATGATATTTCCGTCGAGATGGAAGCTGATGGCGACACTATCGGTGCGCTCAAAAAACTTGATGGCAAACTCACTATTTTGCTTGCCGAAGTTGAAAATCCCGCCGCTGGTTATGAACGTCAATACTATGTAGTAGCCTATCACGAAGGTGATAACGAGGCTATTATCTTGACTGAAGGTACTGATTATATCATCAAAAATGGTAAAATCTACCTATTGTCTGATCGTTTCTCGACTTTTGCGGTTGCCTACAAAGACACTCTTATTCAAAAGACTACCGCTAAAACCACCAAAACTCCTAATACTGGTTATACTACCACCGCTCAAGGCGTTACTAGTAGTTTAGTTAGCCCTGCTCTAGCGCTTGGTATGCTTACCACTATTGGTACATTTGGTGCAGTCAAAGTCGCCAAACGTCAACGCTAAAACAAAAAGCAAAAAAAGAGGTTGAATAGACCTCTTTTTTGTGGTATAATTACCAGAGTTATTAACAATAAGGAGAGATATGAGTCGTATCGGAAAACAACCCATCGATATCCCGACGGGAGTGACAATTACGGTCGGCGACAAAGAAATCACTGTCGCAGGCCCTAAGGGGTCGCTCATCGTCCCCGTCCAAGACAACACTAAAACCGAAGTCAAGGACAACCAAATCATCGTCACCCGCAAGAATGACGAACCCAAGTCGCGCGCTTGGCATGGTCTACAACGCGCTTTGTTAAACAACGCCGTTATCGGCGTCACTAAGGGTTTTGAGAAAAAACTTGAAATCAACGGTGTCGGCTTCCGTCTATCTGGCGGTGGCCAACAGATTGAAATGGCCCTCGGCTTCTCACATCCAGTCAAATACACCGCACCCCAAGGCGTTGAGCTCAAAACCGACAAGATGACCATCACCGTATCAGGTATTGATAAGCAACAGGTCGGCCAAGTCGCCGCCGAGATTCGCAGTCTCAAAAAGCCCGAACCTTACAAAGGCAAAGGTATTAAATATGCTGACGAAGTTATTCTTCGCAAGGCAGGAAAGGCAGGTACTAAATAATGAAAGCTATTTATCGCGCTAACCGCACTCGCGCCAAACTTCATGGCACCGCCAAGCGTCCCCGCCTTACGGTCAATATTTCCAACAAGCACATCATTGCTCAGCTAGTTGATGATGACAAAGGTGTCACTTTAGCTTACGCCACCACTATTGGCAGCAACCTCAAAGGCACCAAGACCGAACTAGCCTCTGCCATTGGTAAAGAAATCGCCGAAAAAGCTAAAAAAGCCAAGATCAAAACCGTCGTGTTTGATCGCGGCTCGTTAATTTACGCTGGTCGTTTGTCTGCCCTTGCCGACGCCGCCCGCAAAGAAGGATTGGAGTTTTAATATGCCCGAAGAAAAAGCAAAAGTTATCAACAAGTCTGGCACCCTCAAAATGACCGACGAGGTCGCTGCCAGCAAAGAGACTCGCGATATTTCTGGCCGTCGCATGAATCGTCGCGACCGTCGTGGTCGTGGCCGCGAAGACCGCGCTCCTAAGGAGTTTGAAGAAGTCACTATCAACATTGACCGTGTTTCTCGTACCGTCAAAGGTGGTCGTCGTATGCGCTTTAAAGCTCTGGTAGCCATTGGTAATCACAAGAACAAAGTCGGCGTTGGCGTTGCTAAGGGTGCTGATGTTACCTCGGCCGTCCAGAAAGCCACTGCCGTCGCCAAGCGCAATCTCGTAGAATTCAGCATGGATAGCGAAACCATCTGTCACGAAGTTGAAACCAAATCCACCGGTGCCCATGTATTGATGAAACCAGCCGCTCCTGGTACTGGTATTATCGCTGGCGGTGTCGTCCGTTCCATTATCGGCCTTACTGGCGTTAAAAACTTAATTTCTAAGTCACTTGGCTCTACTAACAAAGTCAATATCGCCTACGCCGTGGTTGAAGGTTTGCGTCAGCAAGTACCTCGCAACGAATGGGTAGGTTCTAATGCCAAGCCCGCTAAGGCTACTAAGCCGGTCAAGGCCACCAAGGCTTCCGCTGACAAGGAGGACAAATAATGAAATACAATGAATTAACCGTTAATAAAAACACTCGCCCCACCCGCAAGGGTCGTGGTATCTCCGCTGGTCAGGGCAAGACCGCTGGTCGCGGTACCAAGGGTCAAAAATCCCGTACCGGTCACCGCAAGATGCCCGCTACCTTTATGGGCGGACAAAAAGCCTTCATGCAGGCTGTGCCTAAACTCAAAGGCTTCAAGTCTATTCACGACAAGGCTACTGTGGTTTACACCGACCGTCTCAACGGCTTGACTGGCAAGGTTGACAATTTTACCCTCGCCGACAAGCAGTTGATTGAAAGCCCATTTGTCAAAGTCAAGATTATCTCTCGCGGTGAACTCACTGCCAAAATCAATCTCAGTACTCAGTTTGCTAGCAAAACTGCCATTGAGGCCATTAAAAAAGCTGGCGGTTCCTTTACCCAGGTCGCCGTTCCTCAGCGCCTCAAACGCGAAACTAAAGACAACAAATAACAATTGTGATACAATAGTAGAAGTATATGAATTTCAAGAATATTTTCCGGTCGTTCAAAAACAAGGATATGCTTAAACGCATTTTAGCGATTTTTGGCATCATTGTCGCCTATCGCTTGCTCGCGCATATTCCGGTACCTTTGGGCGACGCTTCTACTTTTAAAGAGGCTATTTCCAACCTCATTGCTCAGTCCGATTTCGGTGGCTTACTTAACCTCATCTCGGGTGGTGGCCTGACCGCTTTCTCTATTATCTTGGTCGGCCTCGGCCCTTACATCACCGCCTCTATCGTCATCCAGCTCTTGACCAAGGCCATACCAAGCCTTGAAGAACTTTCTCGCGATGGCGAAACCGGCCGGCGTAAGATTAACCAATGGACTCGTATCGTCACTGTCCCGCTCGCTATTATCCAGTCTATCGCCTATATCTTCATCCTTTATCAGTCTGTTACCTCCTCGGGTGCGACGCTCACTTTTGAGCCAACCACCGCCGACTGGGTACTTTCGGTCGTCGCCATGACCGCCGGCTCCACCCTCTTGATGTGGTTTGGTGAGCTTATCACCGAGCAGGGCATCGGCAATGGTATCTCTATGATGATCTTTGCTTCTATCATTTCCCAGCTCCCAGCTACTCTCACCACTCTCGGCAATGCCCTCTTTGACACCTCCGCCGGCACTTTGCAACTATTCGGTTGGTTTGAGTTGCCGGTCAACCCGACCATCTTCTGGATCGCTCTCGGCTTCGTTGTCGCCATGCTTATAGTGATATACTTCCTGGTCAAGATCAACGAAGCTCAGCGGATTATTACCATCAATTACGCCAAGCGGGTCCACGGTAATAGTACCTATGGTGGTATCAAGTCTATTTTGCCTATCAAGCTTATCGCCGCTGGCGTGATTCCTGTCATCTTTGCTGCTGCCTTCCTTTCTTTGCCTTCACTGATGGGCCAAGTGCTAGTTTCGGCCAACCCCAACAATTCCTTTGGTAATACTTTGCTTGCTCTCTTTTCTGCCCCTTCGGCTAACACTTACGCTAGCATGTACCCCGACGGCCTCACCGCTCAATGGTTTGTCTACCCGATTGCTTATTTCTTGTTAGTAGTCCTATTTACTTATTTCTATACTTCAATTATTTTCAACACTCGCGAAATCGCCGACAATTTGCAAAAACAAGGTGGCTTCATTGAGGGTGTCCGCCCTGGCCTCCAGACTGCCGACTACCTCTCGCGCATTATCAATCGTCTCAATCTTTTCGGCTCTATCGCTCTCGGCCTCATCGCGATGCTCCCGTTTATCACCGACTATATCTTTATTGTCATCACTGGCGCCCCGATCGGCCTTTCTATCTCTGGTACTGGGCTCCTCATCGTCGTCACTGTCGCCCTTGAAAGCCTCCGTCAGCTCAACTCCCGCGCGCTCATGGTAACTTATGACGAGTACGAATAATATGGATACGGGTGGCAAATTCAAAATCCGCAGACTCAAACGCTACCTCCCGCGCATTTTGTGGGGCTTGCTTGGGCTCCTCGCTGTTATATTCTTGCTCCGCATTATCATCTGGGAGGCCAACTATTATCACGACCAAGAGGGTAGTGAACGCGCTTCCTCTAATATTATTGCCAACGACAATGTCGACGAAACCGAAGTCACCGAAGACGACCTCAGTAAATACACCGTCGCTCCCGATCGTCCTCGCTTTCTCATCATTGATAAACTTGGCATCAAAGCCCGCGTTATTGAGGTTGGTATCAATAACGAAGGCGAACTTGCCACTCCGCGCAGTATCTTTGATGTTGGCTGGTATGGTCTCTCTGCTAAGCCGGGCCAAGCTGGCACCATGCTGATGGATGGTCACAACGGTGGTCCAACCAAAGTTGGCGTATTTAAATACACCCCCTCGCTCAAAGAAGGCGATATCATCACCGTTGAGCGTGGCGACGGCGCCATCTTTAAATATTCCGTCACCGACAATGTCACCATCCCCCTCGCCGATGCCGACGCCTATATGGAGACTGCTCAGCAAAGCCCCGTAGAAGGCGCTCAGTCGCTTACTCTCATCACCTGCACTGGCGAATGGTCTCAACCTCAACAGACTTATCTCTCTCGTCAATTCACGCGCGCCGTCCTCACCGAATAACTTAGTTTTTATCATTTTTTTTTCTTGACATCTTAGCCACGAGCGTGATACAATAAAACTGCTACAACTTGACAGTCTGTTTTTAATATTAACCTGTGCTTTTAAGGACTAAAACGGTACCGTGAGGTAACCGATAAGTTCTTAAACCAGGTTAATACCGGTAAAAGACTGTCTGGTTGTAGCACCCCTCGCGGTGCCGTTTTTGTATAGACCTTTCTTTTAAAAATACAAAAGTGGCACTACGAGGGGGTAGGGGGTCAGAGGAAAGTAGCAAATTAAGGTCATAAGAGAGGTAAAAATGTTAGCAATAACAAACAATATT
>JAFRJZ010000008.1 GCA_017431945.1 Candidatus Saccharimonadota bacterium | reverse complement strand
TTTCTATGTTTTTACCTGTACAATATGACATAGGTAGATTCTCCTTATTTTAAGTGATATTGATTTAAGTATAGAATCTACCTTTTTTGATGGCAAGGACCAGCAGTTTAGTTTATGTTGCAAAGGTTCTGGGATAATACGATATATTTGACAGTTTTTGATATATATGCTATAATAAACGTGGATTTGGTTTCCAATTGTGCTTGACACTACAAACAAATACGGAGGTGATTGGATGGAGCTGGTAGAAGTTTGCAAGAAAACAGACGGTTTATTCTTTCCGCAAAGAGAATTTGTACTAGTTGAGGGCAAAGATATAATATGTAGTTTAATGGCGATGGAAATTACGACAGAATCCAGACTAGATTTGACTGTTGTAACGAATCCCAAATATCAGCGTAAAGGCTATGCGACTACTGGGCTAAAATTGTTGATAAAATGGGCAATAAAGAATGACTACAAGAAAGTAACATTGACAAATCTATTTGGATCACAAGCTATCGACAAAATAGCGAAAAACTTACATTTTACCGAAGAGAACCAGGGCGCTTGGAGCAAATCTATCATTGGACCGCTGAATATGTAAGCGGTCCTTTTCTATAAAAATGAATCCCTCGGGGATTTAACAGACAAAATTATAGAGATAAATCGTAGTTTTTGACGTGTTTTTGTCACAAAAAATGACATAAAAATAGCCCTCTATTTTAGCAAGGGATTTAACAGAATCGCAAAGAGTAGGAATAGATTGCGAATTATTTTATAAACCGTTTGGTGGGGTTTAATTAACCAGGTTTTACTCGCGTACAAAGAGGACATAGAGGAAAAACTCCGACGTCGCATATACGAAGAGTAGCTGGCCACCCCGTACCACCATTATATCATACAGGCAAAAGTATCCCATCTGTGCCGTTTTGCCGTTTTAGCGTTTGCCCGATATATTAAGGGGGATAAGTGGGGCATAATTAATTTACTATGTTGAATATAGAATGCGAGTTGTGCGAGATTGATGGCGAAGTAGAGCTTTGCGATGGAACGATTACGAAGCTAACTCCTGATATGCTACCGAACCTCGTCTAACAATCAAAAATGCTAATAGAACAAAGATTAGTTTATGAAAAAACTAGTTTTAATGAAATATTTAGATAAGAAAGGCATGCCTCGATATCGCTCGATGCCGAAAATAGATATGCCAGACAACGAGGTCGATAATCGCATAAGCCTTATGGAAGTTGAGGCTGACGAAATGCTCTATACTGGCGAAATGAAAGAGCTACTCTAGATTAAGAGCCTAAACAATGAAGAACATGCGCGACTAATGCGCGAGGAATCCGACGCGAGGGTTAAGAAACTCGAAGAGCTCGATAAAGTCTGGGCTGAAATCTAAAGAGTGTTAATAGCCCACGAGGATAATATGGATTAGGTTTTGACGCGTCATACTTAAATGGATTGAGTGGAGAAAAATTTAGGGCATGTAGGGTGTCTCTATGCTACTATGGACATCATGCCATAATTATGATATAATATAGTTCTAGTACATTAACATGACCGAAAGGGGGAAATTCTATGGTTAGACTATTGAAGCCGGCAATCGAGCGAAGATACGATGCCGCGGAAAACGGCATAGGAATGCGGAAAAGGGCGGCTGAAGATATCTGCCGTTTCCTCGAAGCAAATCCTAGAGTTGCCTACGATATGCCACTCGAACGCGAATGCTATTATAGCGCCTGCGAAAATCTGCTTGGGGATAGAGATTCTGAAAGAATCCTGTTATATCTCCCATTAAGATTTCTCGAAGACGCTCCAGAAACGTTCAAGAAAGCATATCGCGACGCATGGTACAGGCTTCTCAACACAAGAGATGTACGTGAAAACTTCCATACCGGCGACTGCTTCGAACTCGATGCTAGGCCGCGCGGCGGACTTGAGCGCGTAGTAAAATGCGCTCACCTCACGCCATGGTTACTCAAGTATGGTTACATTAATGAGCGACAAATTCTGAGGATTCTGAGAAAAAATAGCGACGATGAAGTTTTGCTCCAAAGTTTCGAAGACACCTGGGAATACATTCGTGTGAATAAAATTCTGGGCAGTGAAGATCTGTACCAGCTTACTTCAAAAACAGCTCATTTGCCTGCCAGAAAGAAACCTGAGCCACTTTATATCTCCAAAAAGCGGTTAGAGTGGCTCGATGAGCGTAATAAATCATCAAAGCTTCTGACTCCAACGGCAAAGCTCGAGGGCCCGTTCTCCGACAACATTCCTACGATTGAGCGCCAACTCAAAGAAATCTCGTCGCAGTTAATGCCGTCCGAAATAGTTCTCGTTGGCGGCTCCCAACTCAAAGGGTATGGAACTACGGACTCGGATTTGGACATCTGGACACTGCAGCAATTAGAGCTGGATCCTCAATTTAGACCTGGAAGCCCCCACGCTACGCATATCTATTTTAATACAGTATGGCTCAGCGGCAAAGCCGTAGTAGATGAACTGGAACAGATAGCAAATCGGGTTACGAACATTTATACCGATTCGGTAAAATACGATTCGTACCCTGAGATTAAGCGCCAAGCAATTGAGCGCCTAGAGAGCGATTTGCTCCAATACAGACTGTTACATAAAGGTTTCTCCAGGTTTACTGGTATAGACGAGTTTTATATTCCGCCGGAAATGGATGGTGATTGTCCGTTCTATGTCGATGAATACCGTCGAATCGCAACCATGCTTTATGCAAAATACGTTTGGCTCTAAGGTCATGAAAAAGGCCCCCGAAAAGGGGGCCTAATTTTATAGGTGCATTGGTTCTTCTTACAGGACACGCTTGCCGGTCAGACCGGTCATGCCGGTGGCATCACCGCCACCCAACTCATTCCAGTTGATCTGAGTGCCCAGCTGCCACAATGCGACGAAGTAATTAACCTCCGCATCGGAAGTAACCGTATCGTGCTTGACGAATGCCAGGACGTACTTGACCAGATTCTGCTCCAGACGAATGTAGTTACTGGAAACGCTGGCGCCGATCTTCTTCAGCATCATCTCGCGGTTCTTCACGCCGACCATGGACGGCAGACGCGGATCCTCGAGCGTATTGCGGATGGTGTTGGCGTCATAAGCCATAGCGGCCGCAACCTGAACGCCAGTACCACGGAAAACACGGTTGATGGAATCGACCAGCGTGTCGCCGGCGTCATGCAACTGAGCCGTGTCGGGCGGAGTAATCATACTCATACCCGCAGCGCTACCACTGAAACCGCCGCCGATAGCTGCGATCAGCATAGAGGGGTCAGAGAAGCTTGCACGCCAGGTCTGATACCAGCCGTCCAGCGTACGATAGCTTTCGGCGATTGCCGGCCAGAGCGTATCACGGATGCGACTCAGGAACTCCTTGCGGCGGGCGTCCGTGATGAACGTGCCGTCCAGACCGTCGATAGCGGCGAAAATGTCGCCATAGGCGCGGCGCGTCAGAGACTTACGCAGAGCGTAGAAAGTCGGGTCGACCTGTTCTTCGGTCTCATCAGCATACTTCTCCATTGCCTTGGAGAGAGCGTCGGGAACATTGTAGAGCCCAGCACGGTCAGCCAGAGCCGCACGAATAGCGGCGATGTAGGACGATTCGTCCACCTTCAGGATTCCGCCGGTCTTCAGGGCATTCAGCCAGGATTCGTCGGTCGGAATGGATGGAAGCAAAGCCTCGAACTGACTCTGAATCGCACGCGTTTCCGCGGCGGCCACAGCCGGAGCGGCGGCAGGTTTTGCAGTAGACTTCAGCTCCGCTACGAGCTTGCGAGCCTTTGCCAGTTTCATGCCGGCGCCGGTCAGATCAGCAACTTCCAGAGAAGTCAGGTCATCGATGTCTTCAACGCCGAGATCATTCACGACTTTGTCAATCGTAGCTTCATCAGCACCGTATTCGGCGAGCTTGGTGCGAACTTCGCTTGCGACAGGAGCCGCAGCGGGTTCGGTTTCAGCCTCGGGAACAACTTTCTTGATTTCTTCACTCATGGGTTTTTCCTCCTTTAATTTTTATTCGAGCTGACTTTGTCTAGCTCGGTTGGCCCAATTGAGAGTAATTTAAGCGGAACATTTAAGAACCCTTCGAGAGTATTCCCGACGAATTCGAAAAGCTCCTGCTTCAGAATGGGTTTCTTGATGGAATATTTAATCGTGTTAGGCTCAGCCTTCCTGAGAAAATCGACATACGATTCATTGGTCGCTGGTGCATTTTTATAATTAACGCAAAGCGGCCAAATACGATCGCAAGCCAAAATCTGATCAAACCAGGTAAGGCAAAGCCCGTCAAACTTCGTTTCGCTACTCGTGCCGAGAGCATAGCACAAAAGATTCAAATCAAGTGCTCCGGCTCGGACTATGCCTTGCCAGCGATTCTCATCTTTATGGCTACCGGGAAGCATTCTCACCGTAAACTCCGGATTGTAGGTCGGCATTGGGCCGGCCCCATGACGGATTTCATAGGCGCGATGAACGGCATAGTTGA
This sequence comes from Candidatus Saccharimonadota bacterium, assembly GCA_017431945.1. GTDB lineage: Bacteria > Patescibacteriota > Saccharimonadia > Saccharimonadales > Saccharimonadaceae > Nanosyncoccus. The sequence continues at coordinate 39,385 of JAFRJZ010000008.1, read as the reverse complement.
TTATCTTACCGTTATACCCGGCGCTTCTCAACATTTCTGCTACGAACTTCGGGAGAGTCCTGATTGCGCTGACGTGGGGTTTTAATCCAGTTTCAGCGTCAGTCAAAACTCCATGTGAGCATTCGACTAAGCCAAAGCCATCACCTTTTACCACTTCGCTAAGACTCATAAATCGGAGCTTCCTGCCTATATTCTCGAAAAGGTCGAGAGTATAAGGCAAAAAACCGTCATCATGAAGCAAGCTAAGGTTTTCGGCGATTAACTCAGCGTCGCCAGGTAAGCCATCGTCTGTAGAGATTCTGGCATACCTTTCTCTGTAGCAGTCGAGCTGTCTTTGGAGTTTCCTGCGGACAACCTCACGGTTTTGAAGATCAGAGGCCCGAATCGTTGCTTCTTCGCCCAAAGCATTATGCATACGATAGGCTTGCCCAACACCAGTTCCAATCGTACCACGCGGATTATTCCTAAGCAGAAGTTCCTCAAGTTGAGAAGAAATCCGATGAAAAGGCGTGGCGCAAATACAGGACGGGTCGACACTTAAAAGCGTGAATGGGTCATAGATTCCGAGCCGCTTTAAGGCTTCCGATTCATTACCGAGTCCAACCGGCGAAATCACCATTTGCTCGGAAAGAAAAGTTGGTACACCCTCAAGCGTTCCGCAACCCCATTGTGAGAAATTGAAGCTTTCTCCGTTGGAGGTGCATACGCCATGAGAGCCTTGTGCGCCTCCGCGCTTGATGACGACTGAAGCGTCAATTTTGCGCGAGAGTGCATGAACTATGCCGCCTTTCCCTCCGTCACCCGGACCGAGGTCAGTAACGACGTAAATTCGCTCAAGCATAACACACCTCCTAGAGTCTGTAAAAACCAAATTGTTAACAGATCTTGATTACAGATATTCGATACGATCCGGCGATTCCATGGGCTCATCATCGCCAGAAGCTTCTCCTGGCTGAATCGGCCAGGTATCGCCCTTATTAGCGAAGATATCGCCTGCTTTGGGAACCGGATGAGGCAACGCGTGACGAAGCTTCGCCTGCGCGCCGATATCGATGCTGGAAAGCTGCGTGACCATAGAAGAACTCGCTCCAGACCCAAGGTGTTGCTTAAGCCCAGTAACATCCATCGTTCCTTCGGTCAAGCCGATAATGGCGGAAATTACCGCCGGAAGTTGCCTGGTGGAATCAATTTCGATTACGGAGTTCTCGCCACAGAGATCACGCCAAAAATCAGCGGCATTGCGAGAGTTAACAACCAGAATAAACTGGTGTACCTTTCTCTTCAATTTCTCGATCATCTTTTTCATCGTGGGAGCCTTGCTCATGTTTTTCAGTTCGTTGTCGAAGACTTCCTTGCCGAAGATGCGCTCGATATCCTCACGATTAAGTCGGTCGTGACAAGTGGCATCGGTTACGATGAAGTGATAGCCCTTAAGGCCAATACGATTGGTGTATGCATCGGTCAGATAGGCACGCGCAAACATCGCATATTGCGGATCTTCGGGCGAATCGCCACCAGCGCGTTGGGGCGCCATCTCTTTGAGATAGTTCACGATTTTGGGCGCTTCCATCTCAAACTGAGGACGACACATGACGAAGTCATCACAGACGTCGCCAAAAATGCCAAGGCAAAGCTGCGGGTCATACCCGGGCAGAACCTTTGCGACGGCTTCGTACAGGTCAGGCAGAACCGCCATTTCTGTATCGACCTCGCCGCCCATAGAGCCGGTGGTGTCGCAACTGACTTCGATATCCATCGGACAGCCGAGCGTAGCAATCCACTTCTTCTGATGAGGGTTCAGGCGAATCTTCGAAAACCGCATAGGGTTCACCGCGGGATCGACGATCTCGCTGAGGTGTCCGGTGTCACGAGCGCGCTGTTCAGCTTTTCTCGTTACACCACTGTCGTGCGTTACGCCATAATCACGGCGTGCTGTGCGGTAGCTCTCTACCGAAAAAGTCTCTCGTCCCATCTTCTAATCCTCCTTTATAGTTTTCCAAATGATGGTACTACGATCACGATAAGTAAAAGGATGGTACTGGATACCCCAAAGCCTTTCAACGAGGCGATAAAGGTCTCCGTGTGCTTCCTCAAACGAATCGCGACCAGATTCCGAGAAATCCTTGAGCAGTTCAAGATATTCCTGCTCGGCGGGATCATCTCCAACAACAACCCAGTTGAGGATAAACTTTGAAATGACTTTGACGAAGTCATAAGCCACTACATCGGCCACATCCCCAGAGAAGTTGTAGTAGATCAAACGATGTCTTTCCGGCCCAATGAGATAATCGTCGGGCGAGAAGATTGGGTATCTGATGACAGGATTGTCTCCATCAGCCGCTAACAGCTCGAAAAAGCCGTAGAACTTCAGGAAACGCCCCAGAATCCAGATACTGGTGCGGGTGTCGATTTCGGCTTCAGCGTGAAGCTTCGTCAGAGGGATCAACTTGCTGAGATCAATATCAGGCGTCGCGAAGACGTTGATACGACGATCTCCCTGGGTAGATTCCATAAACGAAGACAACAGATTCGCAAATAGCCAGTCGTAGTGGGCGTTACTTCCGCCTTGATCCGCTTCAAACTTCGCTACCTGTTCTTCGAAAGAGCGCAGAATATTGAATTTGCCGGCCTCCCTTGCCAGGATGTCGCCATCTTCAAATGTCTTCGCTACCTTCAAGATTACCGGCTGCTCGTCATCCATCGTGCCAAGGTAGATACGGAACTTCGGGGCTTCGCCGATGCGAGACCCCACTTCGATATTCCTGACTCTCAATCTAATCACTTCCTTTCCATAGTAGAATCAAGACATTAAATAACTATGCCCCGCGTACGGCGCATTGTGTATATTTTAGCATATTAGAGCGAAAAAGTCAAGGGAAGCATCTCTGGACCTAGTCTGTTATCCGCAAATAATACTGCAGATCTTCTCCTTTCCAATTATCAAGCACAAAATCGTGGAACTCTCCCCATAATTCTGAATAAAGTTTGCTCAAAATGATGTTTCCGTTGTTGTAATGTTGCCAGCATTTATGATTAAGCACCATAGAGAGTTCGGTGCCATATATACGATCATCGTTCCATTCTTCCTTCGCTCTCTTATAAGTATCTTTGATGGCTTCTACACCAAACTTGTCAGCAATAGAGAAGTCTTCCCGGAAGGTAGTCTGTCATTCGTAGTCTAAGAATCGCACCTAAAAACCTCCATGAAATTATCTATCGAGCCGAAGTTTGCCTCTATCGCTGATTTATACTCGGAATAATGCCTGATCACGTCCGAGTAATCTTTCGCCTTTAGCCCAGCCTCAATCATAGGTGAACCTCATAAAAGAAAACTTGCAGATGGTACATACAACGACCACTTGTACTATAATGTACGCATAAAAGTACGTCTAGAAGGTGCGACCTGCGTGGCGGTATTACCGAATAGGAAGCCTTTAAACAAATATATGAACTGTTGGATAGTTACACGATGCACCCGCTTCTATGCGAATGGTCTATGCAGATGTTAAAGAAAATACACGCACGAGAAATAGAGGAACGTTACGACAGAGCCGAAATGCAGCATACTAGCCTAGAAGAATTAACCAAGAAATTTATAGAGGTCAAACCGTATCCATGGCTCGAAAAATTGGAAAAAAATGCTAAAAAAATTGCCCCAGAAATCGACAAGGGATTTAACCGCGATTTACAGGAGGAAAACGACCGAAAAAGTGCCTTATATTCGGAATGGTGGGGCTCTATTAATCAGGTTTTAACATTATATAGAGACGGCATCTCTCGCCTTCTTCATGATTTGCTTTCTAAGTAGAAACTTATCTAAAACCAGAAGATTGTCACTTCCGCATTTTTTATCAAATAAGTGTTCTAATCTTTGTCTAATACTATCGCCGCCGAAGTAAATATAACTCTTACCCTCTTCTAGCAGTATAACATTCATCATCCATTCTGGATAGGCAGCAAAAATTTCATTCATTTTCTCTTGGTCGAAATTATCTAGATTTAGCACTATCATTTGTCCGATGACTTCGGGTAATGTTCCGGCTTTCTCTATTTTTAGATCATCCTTGATAGCCTTTTCGAAATCTTTCGTAATTTCAGCCTCACACGCAGAAAAATACTCCTTATAAAAATCCTCGGGGACTTTACCCAGTCTTAATAACTCATTGTATGCACTGCGGTCGCGATCTGTAGTGATGCTGGTCTTGAGATTAAGAGTATTATCTAGAATACCTGCGACCAATAGCTTACATAAATCAGTGTCGAGGATTTCAACATGTCTAGACTGAATAATCTTCTCGTAAACCAAAGTACAGACAGAGCCAATGAACTCAATCTGAGTTTTAATGTTTGGATATTTAGCCCAATATTGTTCAAAACCAGTATGGTGGTCTATAATCTCGACTATCTTACTTGATTTTACTTGTTTGTCAAAAAAGTCAGGGTTTGATACATCTAGCAGAATATATTCGTTGTTTTCGTTATCGGTTGACCTATCTAGGCTATACCTTAAATTCAAGATTAATGGCGGAACGCTTTGATTAAGTATAGCTGTCGTAGAAGCGATAATATTATTATCGCTTATGACCTTTAATAGTTCGCGGTAAGCTATCATGCTGGCGTAGGCATCAATATCAATATACTTGCGTCCAGAAGTAATAATAATGTCTGACATATTTATTATTATAACATGAAAATATAGACCGTATTGTTAGGGATTTAACGGACAAAATTATAGGGGTAAATTATAATTTTTGGCATATTTTTGCCTAAAAAATGGCATAAAAATAGCCCTCTATTTTAACAAGGGATTTAACAGAATCGCAAAGAGTAGAGATAGATTGCGAATAATTTTATAAACCGTTTGGTGGGTTGCGAGGGACTCGAACCCCCGACCTTCTCGGTGTAAACGAGACGCTCTAGCCAGCTGAGCTAGCAACCCAACTTCTTCATTATACCACAACTCTGTGTTATAATAAAAGAAAAGGAGTTTATTTTTATGTCAGGACACAGCAAATGGGCCACCACCAAGCGTCAAAAAGCCGTTGTTGATGCTAAGCGCGGTGCCCTTTTCACCAAAATCGGCAATCAAATCGCCATCGCCGCCCGTAGTGGCACCGATCCCAATATGAATCCATCTCTCGCTATGGTACTCGAAAAAGCTCGCCTTGCTAACATGCCCAAGGCCAACATCGAGCGTGCCATTGCTCGCGTCAAAGATAAATCTTCTGCCGATTTATCCGAAGAAACTTACGAAGCCTACGGTCCCGGCGGTATTGGCATCGTCATTGAAGCTGCCACTGACAACAAAAACCGCACCGTTCCCGCCGTCCGCCACGCGCTTGACAAAAACGGTGGTCGTCTCGCCGACCCTGGTTCCGTTCTTTTTCAATTCTCCCGCAAAGGTGTCATTATAATCTCAGATAAAGGCGAAGATGCCTTGATGGCTGCTCTTGAAGCTGGCGCCGAAGACGCCGAAGAAGTCGATGACGGTATAGAAATTTACACCCCCGCTTCTGACCTCATGAAAGTTCGCCAAGCCCTCCTTGACGCCGGCATGAATGTCACTAGCGCCGAGCTCCAGTATGTCGCCAATAACCTTGTCCCCGTCCCCGAAGATCAAGCCGAAAAACTCGAAAAACTCCTTGACGCCCTTGATGACCTCGACGATGTCACCGCCGTCCACACCAACGCTGCTTAATGTGATATAATGTGTTTATGAATACCGCCAAAAAAGGTTTTACTGTTATTGAACTCCTAGTCGTCTGTACTTTTGCTTGTCTTCTGTTAATTTTCTTCTTCATCCAAAAATCCAATGTCGACGCCATGAATCGCGACGACCAACGCAAGACCGCTATCAACGCCATGTATTACGCCCTCGAAGAAGGCTTCTTCGCTGAGAATGGCTACTACCCAGAGAGTATTTCTGAAGAAAATCTCAAAGTCATCGATCCCGCTCTCTTTACCGACCCAAACGGTATCAATCTTGGCTCCGAAGGCAGCTCCTATAGCTACGAACCAGCCAACTGTAAAAACGGCAAATGTAAAGAATATACCCTCCGCGCCACCCTCGAAAAAGAAGATATCTACACCAAGAAAAATCGCGTCAACTAGACACTAAAAATCATTTTTTCTTCTCTTTGCTCTCTTTCGCAATATGTAACAGATGCGTAATCACATCCATTTCATCCGTCGGCTTGTCTAGGTAAGTAAAGGTGTAAGTCGTTTCATCCCCTACCGTCGCCATCCTCAGCGTTCCATAACGAAATATGTACTGCATCAACCCCGTCTGCTTAAAACTCACATCCTCTATTGATACTAAATCAATCACATTTTTTGACTTCGCAAACAGCGATGTCATCTCTATTTGAATTACTCGGCGATTGGTGATATAAATACTGTTACCATTGTAAACTCTCACCGCTACCATTGCAATTACCAATATCACTGCTAATAACGCCAATAAAAGAAACTCTAAATAGCGCTCGGTGTCCGCACTCATGGTGTTTGAAACGCCAAAAATCGCCAGCACCAGCATCAACAGCAATGAGCCAATCACCGCCCCCGCCCAAATCAAAATCACTCCTATTCGCGTGCGCCTCAGCGCCAATTCCACAAACTCATCATCTTCCAGCTTCAACTCCGGAAAATCTTGCTTACTCCTCGCATGATGTAAGTTTACTAAATCTTTTTTCATAATTTAGTCTCCCTAAATTACCCCTATTTTACCATATTTTTAAGAGTTTAGGTGTTTTTTCGCCTTTTCCGTCACCATCCGCCCTCGCGGCGTCCGTTCAATTAAGCCTAATCTCAGTAGATACGGCTCATAATAATCTTCAATCGTGGACGTTTCGTCCCCTGTTAATGCCGCAATTGTCGTCAGCCCTACCGGGCGCGAACCGTAATTCTCCAGCATCAGCCGTAGCATATTCCTATCCGCCGGGTCTAATCCCAGCTTATCGATCTCCATCATCTCTAGCGCCGCCGAAGCCACCGGTAAGTCAATAATTCCATCCCCGTTTACATCCGCATAATCTCGCACCCGCTTCAGCAAACGATTAGCAATTCTCGGGGTCAGCCGCGACCGCGTCGCCAGCAGCTCTGTCGCCTCTGGCCGCACCGTCGTTCCTAGTATCCCTGCCGTCCGCTCAATAATTCGCTCTATTTCGGGCTTCTCGTAGTACTCTAACCGATGAATTATGCCAAACCTATCTCTCAGCGGCCCCGCCAACGCCCCTGTTCGCGTAGTCGCACCTATCACCGTAAAATGCGGCAAATCCAACCGTACACTCCGCGCCGCCGGCCCCTTGCCAATCACAATATCCAGTTTATAGTCTTCCATTGCCGAGTACAGCACCTCCTCCACCGTCCTGCGCAACCGATGAATCTCATCAATAAACAGCACATCTCCATCCTGCAAATTCGTCAAAATAGATGCCAAATCCCCCGCTCGTTCAATCGCCGGCCCCGCCGTCACGCGCAAACTCGCCCCCAGTTCGTGCGCAATTACATTCGCCATCGTGGTCTTCCCTAGCCCCGGTGGCCCATATAGCAGTACATGATCCAAAGTCGTCCCGTCATCCCGCTTTTTCACCGCCTCAATTGCTAGTCGCAGATTATTTTTCAGCCGTTCCTGCCCAATGTACTCTTCAAAACTCGTCGGCCTCAGCGTTACCTCTACTTTTTGCTCTTCCGCATCCTCTTCATGCGCACCTGTATCCACAATTCTATCTATTGCCATACCTCTATTTTAACACATCACCCCAATTCTCCACAATTTTACCCTATTTTCAGCATTTTATGAGATAATAGTATCAAATAAGGAGTAATTTATGGAAAAAATCGATAAATCTAGCAAAACTTGGCAAAACCTCGCCACTGCCTTCGCTGGCGAATCTCAAGCCTCTATCAAATATCAATATTATGCTAGCAAGGCCAAAAAAGATGGCTACGAGCAAATCTCCGCCATCTTTGACGAAACCAGCCACAACGAAAAGGAACACGCCAAAATCTGGTTTAAAATCCTCCACGATGGCGCCGTCCCCAACACCGACCAAAACTTAAAAGACGCTGCCTCTGGCGAAAATTACGAATGGACCGATATGTATAAGAAATTCGCCAAAGAAGCCCGCGACGAAGGCTACGACGAACTCGCCACTAAGTTTGACGAGGTTGCCGCCATTGAAAAAGAACACGAAACCCGCTATCTCAAACTCCTTGACAATGTTGAGCACGATATCGTATTTAGAAGCGACAAAGTCACCGTCTGGAAATGCCGCAACTGTGGTCACATCTACGTCGGCGATGTCGCCCCTGAAGTTTGTCCAGTCTGCGAGCACCCCCGTTCTTACTTTGAAATCCGCGCCGAGAACTACTAAAATCACCTATGTTCTCTTAGACGCCTCTGTTGCTACAGAGGTGTCTTTTTATTGACTTTTTTCCGTAAGTGTGATATAATAAGAAAAGTTACACTCTAGTGACTCGGCTTAGTGATAGCCTGTATCACTCGCCCTTTGAAAGGAGAAGAAAAAATGTTGACACTGCCTCACGTAGTCTTTGCAGGCTACAATGAACTAAAAAAACAGTGGGAAGTCGTCATTGATGGCGAAATCCCCATAGATAAAATCGCGCCAATCGAGAACGGCGACGAAAAAGACCCCGACCCTGTCGTCAGAGTCTTTATGCCCCTCAAAAGGCAGTACATAGAAAAAAGAGGGTGCTGTATCGCCCCCTACATGCCCATTAGGAGCACGCAGGGAGGTCAACACCTGATAGTGGTCGGCTTCATTGCCGACTTCCGGGTTGAAAATGTTGACGAAGTCATGAGTGATTTCGTCAAAGATTTCTCCGAAGAGCTTGAGCGATACATTCGCGAGAGTTTTTTCGAGGAATCAAGTCTCCCCGAAGATGTTATCATCTAAAATAAGCAATTAAGTGTTACCGCAGGGCCCAAAACTCCCTGTATTCTCTGAAACGCATAATCAATCAAACTGCCCTGCGGTAACATTTTACCTAACATCAATATCTCCTCAAAAACTCCCCCTTTCGGGGGAGTTTTTACATCTCTTTATAATTTATTTCCTTAGTCCGCAAGCCGCGACCGTTTTCTTGTATAATTCAAAATCAGTGCGCTCCAAATATTTCAACAGCTTCTTGCGTCGCCCCACCATCTGCATCAAGCCACGCTTCGCCATAAAATCATGCTTGTTTTGCTTGACATGCTCAGTCACTTCTTTGATTCTCTCAGTCAAAATCGCCACCTGTACTTCAGGCGAGCCCACATCTTTTTTATCTCTGGCGAGCTTAGCAATCGCCTCTGTTTTCTTCTCTTTTGTAATCATATTCCGCATTATACCACACTTCCCTTCTCTCTACAACCCCCATTTTCGCAAAGCCCACAAGACTAGTTTTATTTTAAACTTATGCTATAATAAAGTCATGGAATTCAATTTTAGTTTTGGCTGGGCACTCGCTGGGCTCGCCATCGCCGCCGTCGGCGTACTATTGACCGTCTATTATCGCCCTTTCTCTGATAATTTTGCTCATGGCGTCAAATCTTACGATCATGTAAAATTAGCCGGCATTTGTATTACTGCTCTCGGCTTTCTCATCATGGCCAACCTCCACCTTATCTTATTAAATTTCCTCGTTTCCCTAGCCTTCCCCCGCTAATGAAGTTGCATCCTCAATTTTATAATCTCCAATTCGTGTTCTTCTCAGTTCCGTCAAATACCCCCCTACTCCCAGCTCCTCCCCAATATCCTCCCCTAACGCCCTAATATATGTCCCGCTTGACACATTGCATTTAATTTTCAACTCTGGCCACTTGTATGACACTAATTCTAACGCATATATAGTCACCTTGCGCCTCGGCATCTCCACCTCTATCCCTTTGCGCGCCAAATCATATGCCCTGCGCCCATTTATTTTTACCGCCGAATATCTCGGCACTTTTTGCAAAATCTCCCCTGTAAATTTTTTCAAAACTATCTCAATTTCATCCGCGCTTACTCCTTTATCACTCACCTCACTTATTTCCCCCTCCACATCACCCGTTGTTGACACATACCCTAGCCGTATCGTCGCCTCATACCACTTATCTAGCTTCAAAAATTCACCCGAACGCTTGGTTGCTTTACCTACTAACAAAATCAACAATCCCGTAGCAAACGGATCTAGCGTTCCTGTATGCCCCACCTTCACCTTATGTCCTACTTGTTGCGACAATTGTCGTCGCACTCTCGCTACCACTCCAAACGACGACATTCCCGCCGGTTTATCAATCAATAAAATCTCGTCCATTTAATTATACATTCGGAATTTGGAAAGCGTCCGGCGCGGCTGGTTCTGGCTCCGCCATCGGTTGTGGTGGTACATCAGGGGTTAATTCGGTCGTCGGCTCCGACACTGGCGCCGTACCCGGAATCGCCCCTGGTACTGACTCTACTGGTGGCAAAGTTGGTGCCTCTACCGTTTGTGCTGGCTCCGCCATCTGCTGTAATTGTTCCAACGCACCACTCGGCGCTGGCTCGGCTGGAGCTGGTTCAGCTGGCGCTACTGGTGGCATTGCCATTGTTTCTGGTGTTTGTGGTAACGCTGGCTGGTCACTTGGTGTTGCTCCAAAATCAATCGGTGGAATCGGTGGTGGTGGCAAATCCGGTAAAGCCTCTTCGCTTACTTCCGCAGGTGGCTCAGTCACATTTTCCGAACTTATCGGCTCCACTACCTTGTGTGCCTGATTAAACACATACGAATCATCCTGTAAGGCCGCTGGCTCACTCGCCATCTCTGGCTCTGGCGCATCTGCCCCACTATCAGCACTTGCTTCGTCACCACTAATTGGGCCACTAGTAATCGGCACTGGCGACTCTGGCGCATCTCCTGGTATTGACTCCGCCAAAGCTTCCGACATCATCTGGCTATAATCTGGTGGTGTGCTTGGAACAGTTGGCTCAATCTCAGGTTTTGGCTCATCTGGTGCTATCGTTAACCCAGCCGATGTTGGCTCTGCCGGTGTCGCTAATTCAACCGGCTCCACCGGAGTTTCCGCCGGCTCTACCACTTCTGGCATCGCCACATTATCCATCGGCACCTCAGGCGCTGGCTCTGCTGGTACCGCCCCAGGAGCAGGCATCTCGGGAGTCACTCCAACCTCAGTAGGAACTGGCTCGGGCGCTACCTCTGTCGACGCTACCTCGGGCTCTACCTCAGGCACTGGCTCAGGAGCAGATTCCACCTCTGGCACCGGCTCCGCTGGCGCTTTTGCTACCGCACCACTCTTTATCTCATCAGGTGTAGCCTTTTCTTCTGCTTGTTCGGGGTTCTCTACCGAGGCCACTGCCTCTTTAATCGCATCCTCTAGCTCACCATTTTCATGGTCCACCGTCAGCAAAGTTTTATCATCTTTTACCTTCTTTTTACTTGGCGCTTCTTCTATATCCACCGCACCAATCAATTCTGGCTCACTATTTTCCATCACATTCATTGCTATAAGCTGTTGATCAGCGCCCAGTTCCATCAATTTCGCCGCCATCGTCATCGTGGTTGACTTGGTATTTTCATTAGCAAACCGATTCGTCGCCGCCATCATCGCCGTCAATAACGCCGTTGCTACCTCTGGCTGAATCTCTGGTTTCTTGATCGTCATCAGTAAATCTGCCACCATCTCACCCACCGAGCTAGACTCTGGATCACTCCACTCAATCTCACCAAATCGCCCTGGCTCCCCAGTAGTAATATCAATTGCCGACGCATCATGCATTATCCTGCCATGCTCCGAAAGCGCCGCATCCAAATCGCTCGCCGTCGGCACATTTAGCGCCATCACCAAGTCCACATTGTAATCACCATGCGAAAATTCCAAATCATCTTGGTCAATTTTCACTTTATACGGCGTAATAAATACCTTCACATAATCACCATCCACCTTGTAGCGCAAATGGTCGGCTTTCTCCTTGTTTAGAGCAATAATAAAATCTTGCAAACTATCGGTGTTATCTTCAAAAGTCTCTTCTGGCTTCAAAAATTCTAGCACATTCGGCGTTTCACCCGAATAAATCGCCGTAACATGTTTGCCCGCTTCCTCCAAAAACAGCGCCAAACCCACCGCCGACGCAATCTCGTCCACCGAAGGATTACGCGACAAAGCCACCAAAATATTCTCCGACGCCGTAATCTTGGCAATTATCTGCCTGATAAAATCTGCATTGGTCGGTTGAGGCATTTCCCCTTCCAGCACCTCCCCCTCCGGCATATTAGCCACCGCTAACCCATCCTTCGCTGGGGCGGTTGGTGGAATTGGTGGTCTGGTGTCTTCGTCTTTCATATCTATTTTTGTCCTTTTATACAACTATCTTAGCATAAACTTTTTCATCTGTCTACCCCAAAATCCTTTACAATTACCTCAATTTGCGGTATAATTATCAAAAGTTTATTAATTTAAAGGAAAACTATGCCAATTATTAAATCTGCCAAGAAAGCGGCACGCCAAACTGTCAAGCGTACCGAACACAATCAGCAAATCAAAAAAGATGTCAAGACCGCCATCAAGGCTTTTCGTGATACTCCTACTGGCGAGAGCCTCGCCGTTGCTCAATCCGAACTAGACAAAGCCGTCAAAAAGGGCCTAATCAAGCTCAACACCGCCTCGCGTCGCAAAGCCACCCTCTATCAAGTCGCCAAAGCCGCTGGCGTCGTCGCCAAAGAAGCTAAAAAAGTTGAAAAATCCGCCAAGACTGCCGCCGACAAGCAGACTCCTGCCAAGAAAGCTCCTGCCAAAAAGGCTACTTCTGCTAAAAAACCAACTACCAAAGCTACCTCTGCTAAAAAACCCGCCACCAAGGCGACTACCGCTAAGAAATCTACCACTGCGAAGCCCGCAGCAAAAAAGCCTGCACCAAAAGCCAAGGCTGAACAGAAGTAGTTTTCATCTGCATATCCAGTTTAGAGAGTTCTTTGAGAGCTCTCTTTTCTTTCGCTCCCGCCCGCCACTCGTATTTTTTCAAAGCTTGCGACACCATCAACCCTACAAACATATAAGGGTCACTCGTATTTTCAATCTTCTTACACATCTCTACCGCTTTTTTACCATCCTTTAAGGCCATTTCGTAAATGTCAAACACTAATTTCTTCTCTGGTGGGTCCATCAACTTAAACTCTTTCATCTCTACTCCCGCTGATTTCAACGCTTTATATCCCTGTTTTCGCTTATCTAATTTCAGCTCCCATATTGCTACACTATGCTCGGTATCCCTGAAATCCACAATTTTCTCCCACACTGCCTGGTTTTCACTCACATCTTTGATCAAAATCGCCCGTTTTTCGCTAAACAGCGATGCGCCTTTAAAGATATCCGGCAAATCCCTCAGTTTTAATTCCGCCCCCTCCACTACCTCATAATTTTTACCCAAAAACCGCTTAATTTCCGCCTTTGCTTTTACTCTATCATCTCCGTAAAACACCTTAATCATTTTTCTTCCCTTTCTGTTGACAGTGCGGACAGATATGCGTTCCACGCCCTGCCACTCGTATTTTTACGATTTCCGCACCACATTTCGGGCATTCCTGCCCCTGTTTACCAAACACCTGCGCAAATTCATCCAAATAATTACCCCTGGTGCCATCCGCTTTCACATAGGTCGCCATCGTACTACCACCCGCCTCAATTGCTGATTTCATTACTTTTTTCGCCCCTGCTAAAATCTTCGTCACCTCTGTTTTAGTCAGGCTCCCCGCCCTCCGTTCAGGATGCACTCCTGCCGCAAATAACGCTTCATCTGCGTAGATATTCCCTAGCCCCGCTATCACCTCCTGATTTAGCAGCACCGCCTTTATTAGCGCCTTTCCGTGTCTCTGGCAACGCTCGTAGAGCTCATTTTCGCTCATTTCCCATGGCTCCGGTCCTAATTTTTTAATAAACGCATCCTTCTCCACCTCTGTTGTCGGCATTAATTTCACAAACCCAAACTTCCTCTGATCGTTAAAAAACAATTTACCATCCTCAAATTCAAACACCACTCTTGTCTGCTTATTAGGCAGTTCCGCCACAAAATTTTCACTGGGGTGTCCCGCCGCAAACTCTCCCGTTTCACCCCGCCAAATCAACTGTCCTGTCATCCTTAAATGTATCATTAGCGAACACCCATCATCAAGATCAATCACCAACGCCTTCCCAAACCGCTTCAAACCCTGGATGGTTTTATCTGGTAATTCAAGGTATTTTGCACCTGATTGGGAAGTTTCATCTGGTAATTTGAGGTATTTTGCACCCAGCCGGGGAGCTTTATCTGATGATTCGAGGCATTTCGCGACCGGCTGGGAGCGAGTTAGCGAGGAGCCCCGTGAAGACGGGCGCGACGAAGCGTGCCGAGAATCATCAGGTAAAGCGTCCTTGAACGACTTATCTTCAAAGACGACGATTCGAATAATTTTTTTATTCAAAATATACTTCTTGAGCCCCCTGCGTACCGTCTCCACCTCTGGCAACTCCGGCATCTACACCTCCCCCCAGTTATCTCCCACCTTCACCTCTACTAACAGTTTTACTTTCAACTCTGGCGCCACTCCTTCCATCTCCTTCACTAGCATTTTCTTCACCTCTGTTACTAAATCTTCATCACACTCCACCATCAGCGAATCATGTACCTGCATTACCAGTTTCGCTCCCTCTGGTAACACCTTATTCATCCTAATCATCGCTCGCTTCATCAAATCCGCCTCCGTTCCCTGAATCGGCATATTTTGCGCCGCTCGCTCCGCCCCTGTTCTAATCAAGAAATTCGGCGATTTCACATCTGGTGTCGGGCGCTTCCTGCCAAAATAAGTCTCTACATACCCCTGTTCGCGCGCCTGCTGTAAAATCCTTTCCAGATATTCCTTAATCGGTCGCCTCAATTCAAAATATCCCTCTATAAAACTCTTCGCTTCCGCTACGCTCATCCCTGTTGCATCTGCCAGTCCTTTTGCACTCATCCCATATAGCACCCCAAAGTTCACCACCTTCGCCACTCGGCGTTGCCGTTTCGTCACCTCAGTCATCGGCACCTTAAATACTTCTGATGCCGTCTTGGTATGAATATCAATCCCCGCGTTGAAATCTGCCATCAATTTCTCGTCACCCGCCAATACCGCTGCCAACCTCAGTTCAAACTGCGAATAGTCCGCCGACACCATTTTATTGCCTTTCAGCACCACAAATCCAGTCCTAATTCGCTTCCCTTCCTCTGTTCGCACCGGAATATTCTGTAAATTCGGGTTCAGGCTCGACAATCTTCCAGTCGCCGTCACATTTTGCGTAAAAGTCGTGTGAACCCGTCCCTTTGCATCCGCCAAATCCGGAAACGGTAACACATAGGTAGATAGCAATTTCGCCACCTCCCGATATTCCATTATCAGCGGTATTATCGGGTGTTGGCCTTTCAGCTTCGCCAGCTCTTTCGCCCCTGTTGAATAGCCCCGCTGAGTCTTCTTCACTCCCTTCGTCGGCAACCCTAACCTACCAAACAGCACCTCCGACAGCTGTATCGGTGAATTCACATTAAACTCTCCGCCCGCTTGACGCCAAATTTCTTGTTCAATTTTTGTCACTTGCTGTTCAAATTCTTGCTTCAATTCATTAAAATACTTCTTATCTATCAACATCCCCTGCTTTTCCATCTTATAAAGCACCGGTATCAGGGGTAAATCAAACTCCGTCAAAATCTTTTTTAACTTTGGTTGTTTCACAAATTCTTGCTGTTGTCTCTGGTACTCCACCATCTTATCGCCTTGCGGATGTTCGTCCTTCCTCGTCAGCGGATTCAACAAAAACCTTCCCTGCTCCAAATCCCAAAACTCCGCCCCCGCCAAAATCTTCTCCGCTACTTTCTCATCCTTATGCATCTTCCCCTTCACATCCCACTCAATAATAAGAGAAGAAGAAGTTTCACTAGATGATTCGAGATATTTTGCGCCCGACGGGGAGGTTTTATCTGGTAATTCGAGACATTTCGCGACCGGCTGGGAGCGAGTTAGCGAGGAGCCCTGTGAAGACAGGCGCGACGCAGCGTGTCGAGAATTATCAGATGAAACCTCCTTATCTAACCCAAATCGTCGTATCAACGATCTAAATTCCAACTTTTCTAGTGCTTCCTTCGTCTTCACTGGATCATATTCAAATTCCGGTATCTCAGAAAGCTCCACCGGCGCATCCTCCATGATCTTCGCTAACTTATATGACAAATACGCGCTTTCCTTACCAGCTCTCAATTTCTCTCCTACTGAACCCTTTATCTCATCCACATGCTCATATATTCCATCTAAACTACCGTATTCATTCAATAATTTTGCCGCCCCCTTCTCACCAATTCCCGGCACCCCTGGAATATTATCCGACGCATCGCCTTTCAGTGCTTTCAAATCCAAAAATTGCGATTTTTTAATCCCATACTTTGCCTCCACCGCTGGCACATCAAGCTCTTCCAGCTTGCTAAACCCTTTCAGTATTCGGTACATCCGCGTATTCTCGTCCACAATCTGCAGCATATCCAAATCAGACGAGATAATATAAGTCTCCCACTCCAATGCATCGTCGGCTTGCTTAGCTAACGCGCCAATGATGTCGTCTGCTTCATACTCATCACACTCCACAAAACTCCACCCTAACCCCTCCACTAACTCTACTAATAGCGGTATCTGCGCATAAAAATCTTCCCCTGGCTTCACCCGCCCCGCTTTATATTCCGGATATAGTTCTTTGCGCTTCGCGGTTGAATTCTTCGCATCCCATGCCACCACTACTTTATCTGGCTTCAAATCCTTCACAATTTCCATCGCAATCGCCGCAAACCCATACACGCCGCCAGTTGGCGTACCATCCGCAAGCGACAAATTTCCCATCGCGTAATACCCCCGATAAAACACCGATTTCCCATCAATTATAACTAACCGTTTCATATCACTAGTATATCATTTTTACTATTTTACGAGCAAGAAATAGTTCCCGATTTTTAAAACGAACAAGTACTTTCAACTTTCTCTTGTGCTCTTTTTGCCAAAGTCTTTGCATAAGCTTTAGTAGGATGTAACCAATCTTTCAGATATTTCTTTGAACTTGCTTCCTTTTTTGTGGATATATCTTCACCAGATATATAACAACATCCTGCAACCGAAATTCTTATTCCTTCCCTATAGTCCTTTAGCGTTTCCCCATATGTGTTTTCAATTTTATCGCAATCTCCTTTGTCTTTCTTCGTAGGATTAGTACTACCATTTTTCTTGTATCTGTAAATTGGTGAGAAGAATATTAATTTTATCGGTCTCGATCTTGTTTTTTCTTTTCGGCTCTTACTATTTATTTTCATAATTCTTTCTTTTATTTGATAAGCCGCTCCAGCGGTAGTTGCAGGGTCACCACCAAGTCTATAATATTGCTTCCTTTCAGAACCAACATCATAAGTAACAAGTCCAGAAGAAATCTTAGACCAACTGCTAAGCCAATCATTCGTCCCTGCCGAAATTATAATAAAATCATACTTCATTAGTTCTTCGTCAGACATTTTTGATATTCTGTAGTACACGCTATTTTTCTTTACTTTCCCTTCTTCATTGTATGCCAAAGTCGCCCCTCTCTCTGCATGATTATCTACACTCTCCGCACCCATATTCTTTGCCATTTGTGTTAAAAACGACCCAAATGTCGCGGTTTGTATACTGTCACCTTCTATCAATATCTTTCTTTCTCTAAAGGTTTTTTCATGAATTTCTTCTCTCTCCCCCCCACTTCCTTTTCCAGCTCCTTTTTTGCCACTAGTAGCGGCATCTTCCTCGTCTTCATCTTCAACAGCAACTTCCTCAGCTGGTTCTGCGTTTTCGGTTTCTTCTGTTGGTTCTTGTTCTTCAGTATCGTCTTCTACTTCTGTATTGGTGGCTTCTTTGCATATTTCTCCGTCATTCATTATTCCTCCAGGTACTAGCCATTGTGCTGCTCCCCACATTACTGCATAGATTCCTAGTCCGATTACTATTTCTTTTGCTCTTGTTTTTGCTGTAGTTAGACGTTCTACATTATCTCCTGCTGTAACATAGATAATTGCTGTAATCACTAATCCTACCGTTGCTGCAATTGCTACTCCATAGGTTATGATGGTGATTATTAAATTAATTGTTGTATAAACCCCGCAACCACTATTATCAGTATCTTCCAGAGTCCCCATCAAATTAGTGTCTACTGTATTCTTTTCGGCATCTTTTGATACTTCTTTACTATAGTCGCTTACGTCCTTATCATCTACCGCTAAGCTATCATTCACTGTTACCGTACATGCTATAATGCCGCCCATCAAAACTCCTAGCATCATCATAACAGGGATAAGCTTAAGGCGTTTCATGTTATTAGTATATCATTAGAACTCAATCTTTTGCAAAATTTCTTCTACTCGAACATGCAAATCTTTTACCGTCCCATTATTCAAGGCATAATAATCCGCCATCGCTATCGGACCGCCCTTCTCGATATTCTCAATCTCTGTTCGGTCGCGCTCCTGAATCTCCTCGGTATTAAATGGCCTCACTTTCCTTACCCCCACTCTCTTGTGTCGCAAGTGCTTATCTACCACCACCGCCAAAAACACCATCTCCCCCGGAAACTCATGTTTTAAAGTCACATATTCCGTCCACGAATATACCCCATCTAGCACTATTCGTTTCTGCCCCGCCTCTATCAAATCATGTACTTCTTCTATAACCTGTCGCACTACCCAGTCCGCCCCCTCAGTCTCTCTAATCATCTCACGAAACTCCCGCTCGCTCTCCGCCGTTCGCTCAATCCCCCGCTTCTCCATTTCTCGCAAAATCATCCCCCCAAAATACACCTTCGGGTAACCCTTCTCTGTCAAATAATCCACCACTACCGACTTACCGCTCCCACTCATCCCCACTACTGCTAAAATCTTTACATCTTTCATGCTTTTAGTATAACACGAACCGGCCTCTCACATTTCCTAATCTCAATTTTTTTCACATTTTTTAACCGATGATATTCTCCTTCTGCCTGAATCTCTACCTCATTTTCCCCTGTAAACTCCAACACATCTCCGCCCGATGCCTCCGTCGGCATTCTTACCAATATGCTCCGCATCATAAACCACACTAAGCGCCAAAATCCCGCCAGATTCTCACATCTCACTCCAAATCGCTTCACCTTCCGATAATACCTTCCCCCTCGCATCATTCTCGCCACCGTCTTACCATTTACCGCCAAATAATCTGTCATCCCTTTTATCTTACGCCCATTTAACTTAAAATTTGGCAAAAACTCCCGCTTGCGATTCTTAAAATACCAATCTTTCAGCACCCACACTGAATATACTAATCGCATCACCCCCTTTTTCTCTCTTAATCGCTCCCTCACTTCTGGCTCATCAAACACCTTTGTTGACTCCGCAAATAGCCCCATTGTCACATAACATCCCGCGTAGCGCCAATGCTTACCATCAATCTTCGCTTCCAACGGCCACAACTCCCCTTCCTTCCCATTTATCACATCTTTCACGCTTTTCACCCCTAATATTCCCGCCAAATCATTAAAATTCCCATATGGCAACGCCGCTAACCGAACACTTTTTTTACTCAAAATTACCCCATTCAGCCCAATTGTCGCCGTTCCATCTCCCCCAGCTGTTATTACAATGTCATCATTTTGTAACAACTTTGCTAATACGTTCGCATTGTCATCCACATTGGTCGGTCGCACTTCATATTTCCCCACCGTATAGCCTCTCAATTTCCGCACCTCATCTAGCACCTCCTGTTTAATCAGTGCTTGTTTCGACGACCTTGGGTTGTATACCAAAATTACCCGCTTCATTTCAAAAACCTAAAATCACAGATTATTTCAAAAATTCGTGTAATTTTTTAATATCTTTATGCTTGCGCAATTTAGACAAAGCCTTAGCTTCAATCTGGCGAATTCGCTCCCTTGTCACCGAGAACTCATTACCCACCTCTTCTAGCGTGTGCGGCTTACCACCACCGATACCAAACCGCATTTTCACAATCTTCTGCTCACGTTCCGACAAGGTTGACAAAATCCCCGCTAATTTTTCCTTCAAAATCTGGTTTGCCGCCGCATCTTCTGGCGTAATTCTCTCTTCATCTTCTACGAAATCACCTAGCACCGACTCCTCGTCATCACTATCTCGCCCCACCGAGGCATCTAGTGATGCAATATCTTGTTTAATTTTCATCACATAATCAACTTTTTCTGGATCCATCTTCATCTCTTTGGCAATTTCATCTACCGTTGGTTCGCGATTTAGCTCCTGCGTCAATTTACGCGTTACTCTCAGCACCTTATTAATCGTTTCTACCATGTGCACCGGGATACGAATCGTCCTCGCTTGATCAGCAATCGCCCTGGTAATCGCCTGGCGAATCCACCAAGTCGCATAGGTCGAAAACTTAAATCCTTTATCTGGGTCAAATTTCTCTACCGCGCGCAATAGTCCCGTATTCCCCTCCTGAATCAAATCCAAAAAGTCCAGCCCCCTACCACTATATCGTTTCGCCACCGACACCACCAAACGCATATTTGACTCGGCTAGTTTATCCTTGGCTTTCTTATCGCCCTTCTTGGCACGCGCCGCTAAGTCAGCCTCTTCCTCCGGCGTCAGTAATGGCACTCGACCAATTTCTCTTAAATACAATCTCACCGAATCATCAGCAAATGCATCCACATTATCGGCCGTAATTTCCAAATCTTCATCTGATATATCTTCCTCAGCCGCCAAATCACCGTTGTTTGGCTCATCTGGTTCTATCACTACATTTTTGTGTTTCAAAATGTCATCTGTGTCAACTTTCATCATTCCCCATTATACTGGCTTTTGCCAAAAAAATCAACCTTTTTGAATCTTCGTGATTTCCCTCAATATCTTATCAGTCAGCTCCTCGTCCCCCTCCGCCTGTTCCAATTTTTTATTTAATTCCCTAATCCTAGCCTTTTTATCATAATCGGCTAATCTTTTCTCTAACTCCATCGCTTCTTTTGTCAAAGCCTCTTTATTCCAATCACCGTATTTTTTAGTAAAAATTAATTCCAGTTCCGCTAATTTAGTCTCGTCCTCTGGCAACTCCACACTCTTAGCATTCACTCCGCCATATACCACCAAGGCCAATAAATTATCCTCTAACGCCCCCGCTTGATTATTCTCTGCCTCACTTTTCACTTTTTTAAGGAACCTTCTCTGCTTCCCTTCACTTACTTTCTTGCTCAACAAATCCTCTACCGTCACCCCTAGTCTATCTGCCACTAATTGTTCATAATGTTTCCGCTCCACTGCATCGCCCAAGTAACCAATCACTCGCATCGCCACATTTGAATATTCTCGTTTACCATCCCCACTATTCAAGTCTAATTTCTGTTCATATTCTTTCAATAGCCACTCTACCGCCGGCACCTTATTTTGTACTGCCTCTTGCCACAATTTCGGGTCTTTTTGAATCAATTCGTCCGGATCTTTCGCATCCCCATACCCCGAGATTACCGACAAGTTTATTCCCATATCTCCCGCTAGCATTATCGCTCGCTCGGTCGCCTTCACCCCCGCCTCGTCACCATCATATGCTAGCCGAATATCGCTCGTCAGTCGTGACAATATTTTTAGATGCTTCTCGGTCATCGCCGTTCCACTCGTCGCCACCGCCTCTCGCACTCCCGCCTGATGCGACGAAATCACATCCATATTCCCTTCTACTATCACCACAAAATCATTCTGCCGAATCGCTTCTTTCGCCTGCACTAATCCAAAAATATATCGCGATTTATTAAACAGTATCGTCTCTGGTGTATTTAAATATTTTGGCTCCGACTTATCCAGCACTCGCGCCGTAAACCCAATCACCCCGTTCATATCAATAAACGGCACCATCATCCGTCCGCGAAACAAATCTGTCTTAAACCGGTTTAATAGTCCCGCCATCTCCAATTCTTCCAATTTAAACCCCTTCTTTTGTAAAAATTCTATTAGCGCCTTCCCAGTCGCCGGCGCATAACCTATCCGAAAATCTTTCACCGTCTGCCGATTTAAATTCCTTTTGTAAAACACATACTCACAAACTTTTTTATTTCGCGATAAACAAAACTGATAATATTTCGTAGCATATTCCAAAGCCTCGCTCGCCCGCTTTTTTCGCTCCGCCACTTTCACATCGCCACCACTGTATTTTTTCAATTCTACCCCCGCTTGTGCTGCCAATTTTTCCAAAGCCTCTCTAAAAGTAATCCCCTCCACCTCCATTACAAAAGTAAAAATATCACCACCCTTATTCGCCGAAAAATCATGCCAAATCCCCTTCTCCGGCGATACCATAAACGATGGCGTTTTATCTACTCCCCAAGGACTCCGCCCCTTCAAGTTTCTCCCC
Source organism: Candidatus Saccharimonadota bacterium (assembly GCA_017431945.1). Lineage (GTDB taxonomy): Bacteria > Patescibacteriota > Saccharimonadia > Saccharimonadales > Saccharimonadaceae > Nanosyncoccus. The sequence goes on along the minus strand of JAFRJZ010000008.1, from coordinate 16,987 downwards.
GCTCGCTTCAACTCCACATACTGCCCTACCACATCCTCTACTGCCAAGCGCTCCCTGATTTCCTCCTTCACGTCATTCATAATTCTAGTATATCACACCAATTTGTGCTATAATAATGCTTATGGATGGACAAGAATATCTAGACCAAATTTCCGCCTCCACTGCTCCTAGCGGTCAGGCTTCCAAATTTGACCTCAAAAATATCCTCTCGTCCAAGCTTTTTCGTATTATCGGCGCCGGCGTCATTTTGATTATCCTCCTTATTGTCGTTGGCAATATCATCAGTAGTGCTAGCAATAAAGGTCGCGAACTCGCCGAACAGCTCGAGCTCCGTCTCACTAACCTCGCCACTATGCTAGATGAAGAAAGCAACGAATATCTCAAGGATACCGATTTACGTTCTTACAATACTGCTCTTATTGGCATTATTAAAGATACTGACACCAAGCTCACCGATTACCTCACTGAAGCTTACAAGTTTAATACCAAAAATATCCCCGCTAATATCCAAAAAGAAGAAACCGCCTACATTGAAGCCCTCCAGGCCGAACTTGAAGAAGCTCGCCTCAACGGCCTTTACGATCGCACTTATGTCAACTCTATGTCCACCGAGATTAACCTCATCATTGCCCTTGAAGAAAACATCCTCGACCGTACCAGTAGCGAAGGTCTCGCCAACATTCTCAATCAATCCATCGCTAATTTCACTTCTATCCTTGAAACTTATGACAATTACGATAACTCTTATTAGTCCATCCTCTTTTCGCTTTTGGTTGTATATTTCACCAATAAGGATTATAATATTGGTATTATGAGTAAATCTACTATCAAACCCAATCTAGATAAGCAAAAAATCAAAGAACGCATCAAAAAAGACCACCAAGCCCGCCGTAAATTTCTCGACGAGTTCAAAGAGTTTATTAATCGCGGTAGCGTGATTGACCTCGCCGTAGGTATCGTCGTAGGTGGTGCCTTCACCTCTATCGTCAACTCTCTGGTCAATGATATTCTAATGCCTCTACTCGGCATCATCCTCGGTGGTATTGATTTTTCTACCCTCTCAATCAATGTACCCAACATCACTCAGGAAGGTACTTATGTCACTCTCGCCTACGGTAATTTCCTTCAAGCCATCATCAACTTTCTCATCATTGCCTTTGCTATCTTCGTCCTAATTCGCTTCATCAACCGCACTAAAAATGCCGTCGTTAAGAAGAAAGAAGAAGTCGAAGAAGAACGCGAAAAAGAAGAACTCGTTCTCCTCCGCGAAATCGCCACCGAACTCAAAAAATCCAACAAAAAATAACCCTAGTCTTTATCCACATATTCCTACAATCTTACATCACTATTTTTAGTACGGCAAATTAATTAATAATATCATTTTCGTACGACAAACGTCCCAAATTATTTTTGGCCCTTTTTGCTAAAGTTTTTGCATAACTTTTAGTAGGGTGCAACCAATCTTTCAAGTTCTTTTTTGAGCTCGCTTCCTTTTTTGTTGAAAGAGTTGTACCAGATATATAATATCCATGTAAAGCATAGTTACTTACCGCAAACTGTATCGCAAATCTATAATCAGATAGCGTCTGTCCATATTCATTTTCAATCTTGTCACAATCTGCTTTATCTTCCTTGCTCGGGCTCCTACTACCAGAATTATTATATCTATAAATTGGTGAAAAATATATCGTTCTTATTGGATTTGATCTTTCTCTATATCTCTTATTTACATCTTCTAATTTAGTCTCTATGCCAACTATAGCCCCATACGTAGTCGCGACATCTTTAGACCTTTCACCATGACCAAATCCCGAATCCACTCCTGAATATTTATACCAATCATTAGTTCCTGCCGAAATTATAATATAATCATATTTTGCCAACTCTTCATCTTTCGTATGTATAATTCGATAATACACACTTTTTTCTCCTACTTTTCCGTTTCTGTTATATGCTAGAGTCGATCCGCTAACTGCCTTGTTTGTTATACTTTTCGCTTTCAAACTCTTCGCCATCTCTGTCAAAAATTGTCCAAACTCTTTAGTTTGTATACTATCGCCTTCCACTAAAACCTTCTTTCCCTTCAAACTAACTTTTCCGCTATCGTTACTAGCCCCCTTAGCACCACTCCCCTTACCGCCATTAGAAGTTTCAGTCACTCCGCTAATTTCTACTTCTTCCTCTTCTGCTATCTCCTCCTTGCCGTCCTTAGCTTCGTCTTCTTCATCATCCTCAGAGACACTATTAGATGCAACCTGTTTACATATTTCTCCGTCGTTCATAATACCGCCTGGTATCAGCCATTGCGATAAACTCCACATTACCGCATAGATACCCAGTCCTACCACTATTTCTAGCGCTCTCGTCTTTGCCATCGCCAACCGATTTGCATTATCACCTGATGTAATATAAATAATCGCCGTAATTACTAGCCCCACTGTCGCTGCGATCGCCACACCATAAGTTAAAAACATAATTATTAAATTAATCGTCGTATAGACTCCACAATCATTACTATCTTTACTCTCTTCTATTGTCCCCATTAAATTGGTTTCTATCTCTGTTGTTTCCTCATTTTCCTCCTGTAGCTTCTTGCCCTAATCACTCACATCCGAACCATCTTTTTTTCCTGTTTTTCCCGTATTACCCTCATCTTCTTCTCCTTCTTCTTCAGCCTCTTCTGCTTCTCCTACTGCTATCACATCACTAGTTGTTACTATTGTGGCGCACATCATAACACCAATCAAAACTCCTAACACTAAGACCGGGATAGACAAAAGCTGTTTCATGTTTTTAGTATAGCACAAGTATTGTCGATATTCGCAAAAACTGGTATAATCTAAATACCCGTTATGGAAGAAATCAAAGAAAATTTGAAAGAAATTATCAAAAAACACCACGATTTAATGTGGCTAATGTTATTACTTTTTGTTGGTAGTATGGGACTACTCGTTACCACTCTAGTAACCCTAAATCCCAATGTTTCGGTGACCAATATCGGCTATGGAGATATTGGCGGTTACCGCACCGGTAGCTGGATAAATATGCTATCTTTTGCGATACTCGCCATTGTTTTGGGGGTATTACATAATCTATTAGCAGTAAAAATATTTCGTAAAAAGGGAGATGGTCTAGCAAAAGTATTGGTAGTTGCCAGTATATTCTTGCTGATTGGGACATTTGTGGTGCTGATTAGACTTCTAGGAGAAGGCTAGATGAGCAAAGACATCGAGATTCCACAGGGCAAGCGCACCAAAAAATACCGTTTTTTTGAAATGCTCCCCGCAATGCTTAGTTATTCACTAGTAATTTTACTATTCATTTTATCTATTATTAATCCCCTGCTCGGAGCAATTTATCTACTACTAATTATCGCTTCTACTCTGGTTAAGGCCGTCGGTACCGCCTACCGCACCCTACAGGGGTATAAAATCGTCAAAAAAGCTCAGCGCGTAAATTGGGCTAAGCGACTAGACGATTTAGCGCATCCACATGATGCTTACGAAAAATTATATAATACCAAGTCTGAGGCTTACGATTTTGATCAACATGTCCAAAACCTAAAACTACTCTCAGTCGCCGATAAAGGTAACCATCCCGACCCCAAGAAAATCTACCACGCAATAGTTATGGTAGCCTACAACGAAGGTATTGAAACCTTAGCGCTTTCAATCCAAGCCGTAGCTGATACCACTTTTGATAATCAACGAATAATTTTTGTACTCGGCTACGAAGAGCGTGGTGGCGCCGAAATTGAACAAACCGCCCAAAAACTCAAAGACCAGTTTAAAGATACTTTCTATGAATTTTTACTAGTTAAGCACCCTGATGGCATCAAGGGCGAAATTAAGGGTAAAGGGCCAAACCTAACCTGCGCTGGCGAAGCCCTAGCTAAATATGTTGAGAAGAAAAACATCCCTCTCGCAAATGTCATCGTCACTTCGCTTGATAGCGACAACCGACTCAGCAAACCGTATTTAGACTATGTAGCCTATGAATTTGTAGTCAATAATAACCGTCAGCACATGAGCTTCCAGCCAGTATCGCTATTTATGAACAATATCTGGGATGCCCCTGCGCCTATGCGTGTAGTGGGGGTTTCCAATTCATTTTTCAATATTATCACCACTATGCGTCCACACGCCATCCGCAACTTTGCCTCGCACTCTCAGCCCCTTGCTGCTCTTAAGGGCATGAACTTTTGGAGTAAGCGTACCATCGTAGAAGACGGACATCAATTTTGGCGCAGTTTATTCTATTTTGACGGTGATTACGAAGTACTACCCATCAGGGTACCGATTTATCAAGATGTAGTAATCGGCGACACTCTATGGGAGGCTTTAAAAGCTCAATTTATCCAACTCAGGCGTTGGGATTACGGTGCCAGCGATGTAGCTTATGTCGGCGTGAGATTGTTCAGCAAAGATCGCAATATGCCATTTTGGCCTCTGTTTACTAAATTTGTGCGCCTACTAGATGGCCATGTGATGCTAGCAGTAATGGCGCCAGTGGTCGCATTCGGTGGTTGGGTACCAATGCTAATGAATCTCGGCGCCCGCTCAGCGGTAGCTTATAATTTACCATCAGTAGTAGGGATTATTCAAACAGTAGCGATGATTGGGCTTCTCGTCACAATTTTAACCTCTATGAAAATGCTCCCCAAACGCCCCGAGCGTTACAAGAAAGGTCGCTCTGCCTTAATGGTATTACAATGGGTATTAATGCCCTTTGTGGCGATTCTGTACCAAAGCGCAGCGGCCTTTTATTCGCAAACCCGACTGTTCTTAGGTAAATACATGGAAAACTTTGATGTCACCCGCAAAATAGTCAAAAACTAATAAAAATGTTATACTAAGCATATGGATAATAATAATTTTGAACAACAATTTGCTAAAAATGTTCAGCAGTCCGTCGCTAATACTACCCCTAATACTCAATCAGTTATCAATTCCCCCACTCCTACTGGCACCGCTAACGACACTCCACCAAACACTCCGGTATCTAAACTCCCCTGGATTATTATTGCTGGTCTTTCTCTCATCGTTATCGCCCAAACTATCATTCTTATTATTACTCTTTTCAATTCTACGTCAAAAATATCCAGCGAAGAAGACGATACCGATGAAACTATCGTCACTATCGACGAACCTGGCTTCGTCTACGACAGCGACGAGAATCTCGTCGCCTTTGAGCTTACCTGTACCAACAACGATGCCAGCTTCGTCTTCACTACCGACAATAAATATACTTCTCCATCTGGTAGCTCCGGCACCTATTCAGTCATCAACAATAATATCATCAGCCTTGATGGCAACACCGAACACACCCTTTATTACGATAGTAGCATCGCCGTAATCGATGGCGCCACTTTTTATTATTGCGAAGCGCCCAATACCACAAATACCGAATAATTCAATTTATGCTATAATAAAACCATGAGTAAACTCAAGCTTTTTAGTATCTTTGCTCTGGGCGTTCTTTTTTGTTCTCTCTTGACAGCTACCCCCCAACCAACCTATGCCGTTTCTACTACTACAATTCCATCAAGCAAAATAACCAAAGTTAAATCTTTTAAGATTCATAATCGCACCAGCCAAGGAGCTACTCTTACTAAAGAATATTATGTTTGGAGCGACTGGCCAAGCAATAGCGGTGTTACTTCTATCTATAAATGCAAACGCAGTGGTTGCAAAACTCCTACCAAAATCGCCTCTGGTCATTTCGAGCACGCCGCCGCACTCTATAACAAATGGGGATCTGATAATATTCAAATCCTCAATGCCGACCCACAAAGAATGTGGTGTGCCAAACTTAGCGATAACAACAAAAGTATTGGATCAACCAGCAAAAAATGTGGCGGCGTATCAGCTGTTTATAGTTATAAATGGTTAGGCGATAGCCATGGCCATTCGCGAGGAAGTACAATGCAAGGCTGGACTAAATACTCTGATTACTATTTAAGAGGTTACGGCGACAATGGCAGCATTAAACCAAACGAAATTCAACTCTTTAAAAACAAGAAAGGTGTCAAATATTTTAAGATCCCCAAATATTCTGGTGAAATCGAAGACGTCATGGTCGATGGTGACACTGGCCAAGTCTGGTTTACTATAAGTACCGATGGTAGTGGAAAAGTTCACTTCTACAGAGTTGATAAATCCGTATTCAAAAACTACTTTGGTAGCACTAGTTCCAGTGGTTCCGATAATAATGACGGTGGTAATCGTGGCAAAAACCCTTACATCAACCGCGAGCCATCTAATCCCATCAGTGACATCGCCACCCGTACCTCTGCTAATCAAGGTATTGTTGATACCACCTTCTTTGGCTCCCTCCAGGATGACGGCGAAGGTTGTGGTATCTGGATGATTCTCAATATCATCCTCACTGTCCTCACTTCTGGCGTTATTATTGCTGCTACTATTGGCATGCTTCTTTCTGCCATCACTTATATGACTGCCAAAGACAGCCCCGAAAAAGTCATTAAAGCCAAAAAGCGCATTCTCGACATTATTATTGGCCTCTTTATATATACTGCTATGTGGAGTATTTTGCAGTGGCTCCTCCCGGGCGGCATCCTCAACACCGGCGAAATCTGCAAGCCTGCTACCACCACCAACACCGCGACCGATGCCACCGCTACTCCATCCGAATCCGAAGATTCTTCAGCCGACGAATCTGAAGATAATTCTACCGAATAGTCACTGAATATAATTTTTATGCTATAATTAACTTATGGATAATAACAGTTTTGAACAACAATTTACTAAAAATATTCAACAAGCCACTACTACTCAGCCAACCATCACCCCTACTGTCAACACTACCAAAAACACCCCTACAGACCCTACGCCATCCCGAATCCCTTGGCTTATCATCGCCGGGCTCTCATTTATTATCCTTCTTCAAACTATTGCTCTCATAATTTTTCTCACCAACTATATCCCCGACGCATCTGAAAACGATGAAGGCGCCGATTCATCCGATAGTGCCAGCACTATTTATGACGATCCTAACTTCACCTACAACAACGATAAAAATCTTACCGCTTTTAACCTTGTTTGTACTAGCAACAATTCCGATTACACCTTTACTACCGACAATAAATACACCTCTCCATCTGGCTCTGGCACCTATTCCATCACTAATGACGACCGTGTCATCATCCTCAACGGCGACGTCAACCATACCCTCTATTACGACGGCATGTCTATAATCGATGGCATTACTGTTTTTGACTGCAATGTCCCAGATTCTTCCACCAGCGCCGAATAATACTTTCATGCTATAATAAACTTATGAGATTAATCGGTATCCATAAGCTTATTCCCCTCCTCACCTTCATCTCTCTATTCTCCCTTTTTCAATTTTCTCCCGCCTCTGCAATCACCAATGTCACCGGCTACACCTTTAGTTCCCACGATGTTGATATCACGGTTAATCAAAATAATTCTTTTGACATCACTGAAACTATCACCGCCGACTTTACCACTCCCCGCCATGGTATTTATGTGACTTTGCCCCTCTTTAACACCCTTCCCCGCGCCGATGGCACTAAGTCCACCAATCACGCTCGCGTTACTAATGTTTCCGCTAGTGAAAATTACACTACCGACACTGAAAACAATAATTATATCATCAAAATCGGCTCCCCTGACTATACCGTCACCGGTGAGCACACTTATACTGTCAAATATAACTATAACATCGGTCGCGACCCCCTCAACGGCAAAGACGAACTCTATTTCAATATTATCAGCAACAACTGGGAAACTTCTACCGACCATGTCACTTTCAAAATCACTATGCCAGCAGAATTCGACGCCAGCACGCTCGGTTTCACCTCTGGGCCTACCGGCTCTACCCTCAACAACATCTCTTATTCTGTGGATGGTAATACCATTTCTGGCTCCTATAATGGCACCCTCAAGCCTTATGAGGCCATCACTGTTCGTATGGAACTCCCCGAAGGTTATTTTGTCACGCCATCTCCTAGTGATAATCCTTTAGTTTATACTCTTTTCTTCGTCATCCCTACTATCTTTGTTGGCATCTGCTTCTATCTCTGGTTTAAATTCGGCCGTGATGATTATGTTGCTGCTGTTGTCGAATACAAACCACCCAAAGGCCTTAATAGCCTCGACGCCGGTTTTCTTTACAAAGGCCACGCTATTTCTAGCGATGTCACTTCTCTACTCATTTACCTCGCTAATCAAGGTTACCTTAAAATCTCCGAAACCGAAACCAAGACCGCCTTTGGCGGTATCAAAAAATCCTTCAAAATCACCAAGCTCAAAGATTACAATGGCGATAATAAAAACGAGCGCACTTTTCTCGATGGCCTCTTCGCCCTCAGCAAAAGCGAGAAAGCTCCTCTCGAAGTCACCCCCAAAGATCTCGAAAATCATTTCTACACCACCGTCAACAACATCCTTGCCGACACCAATTCCAAAGCTAATAGAGACAAAATTTTTGAAAAATCGGCATCCAGCAAATCCATCTATATCACCCTTTTGATTCTCGCCACTTTCACCATTATCATTACCCTTCCACCCGCTCTCTACGGTTCGCTCAATAATTTCATCAGCGACTATTTCTACACTCTCATTTATGATCAAATCTGCCTCTTTGGCGTCCTCTACGGCGTTGCTTGTATCATTGGCATGATCATCTTTAAACATATCCTCCCCAAGCGCACCAAATACGGTACCGAGATGTTAGGTAAACTCCGTGGCCTCAAAGATTTCCTTGAAACCGTCGAAAAAGACCGTATTGAGACCATGGTAGAAGAAAACCCCAAGTTTTTCTATGACATTCTCCCCTTCGCTTACGTCCTCGGTGTTTCCGATAAATGGATTAAAAAATTCGAAAGTATCTCTATGGAGCCACCTTCTTGGTACGATGGCCCCGATGCTTTTGATATGATTATGTTCAGTTCCTTTATGCACTCCACTATGTCTTCTGCTAATAGTAGCATGGTATCTAACCCCAGCAGTTCCAGCTCTGGTGGCGGTTTCTCGGGCGGCGGTTCCGGTGGCTCTGGCGGTGGCGCCTGGTAATTCATAACATAAAAAATGGAGCCGTTGACTGGGATCGAACCAGCGACCTGCTCGTTACGAATGAGCTGCTCTGCCAGCTGAGCTACAACGGCGCCTGAATCTATTATAGCACAACAAAAAGTGGTATTTTACTAAATACCACAATTCTCTGTGGCGGGTCCGACGAGACTCGAACTCGCGACCTCTGCCGTGACAGGGCAGCGCTCTAACCAACTGAGCTACGAACCCAACCTTCCCTATTATACACCATTCCTCAATTTTCCGCAACTCTCCCAGAATTTGTCAGATTGGTGCGGGTGGAGGCAGTCGAAACCTCATCTCATCCTTGGGAAGGATACATAATAGCCGTTATACGACACCCGCATACTCCCATTATAACATATTTACTCAATCGTAATATATTCTTTGATTCCCTCGTTGTTACGCAAGTTCTGCATATCTTCGTCAAACTTCGTAAACGGCACTTTGATTGACGCGTAATTTACCTGGCCATCCGTTTTTGAAATTAATTTCACATAATAATAACCATCCCCGCTAGTTGAAATAAATCGCTCGCTCACCTGTCCAGGCTCCAAAGTTTGCGCCATCGTCGCCCTACCACCATCAATATTCTTATTATCTACCAACCCCCCCGTCTCCTCATATTGTATTGCTTCACCCAATTCCTCGGCTATCGCTCTCATATCACCATCCTTCTCTTTTAATAATTTCTGTACTTTCGCATCAATCTGTTTCGCATTATCATCAATTTCCATCATCACTTTGTATTTCAATAGCGACATCCTCAACATTTTCTCGTATTCGCTCTTAGTCATACCAAAATTATCGTTCAAAATTTTTAAGAAACTTTCCTCGCTTCTCTCTACACCCCCCATATTCAAATGCTTATTAAATTCTTCCGCTACTTCCTCATCAGATACCGTAATTCCCTTTTCTTCCGCTATTTTCATCGCATAAGTATATTCCTCAGCACTATCTAGCGACGCTCTCTTATATTCATTCCTCACCGCATTCGCATCTGCATCATCACCTAGCTTACCGCTTTGTTGTTCTACCGTTTGCAGACTGCTTCTATAAATCATCAAATAATCACTATATTTCACCTCCTTACCATCCACATTTGCTACGCTCACTGGTAATATTTGTGTCGCCCGATATAGTACATCGCTGGTAGTTTGAGTTTTATAAAGCATCAACCACCCCGCCACCAGTACCACAATTACTGCTAGTAGCGCTATCAAAATAGTATTAAATACCAGCTTATGCCTTGCATATTGCAAAGGGTACTTAAACTTTCGCCCCTTGGCTAGCACTTTTTCGCGACGTTCTTCTAACTGCTCTTTTTCGGTTAATTTTTTCTTAGCCATTATTCTCTCCTATTACATCTTGTAATTTATTATAAATCTTCTCTGGTTTTGATACCGTACTCACCACCATATCTCCTACTTGCGTTTGAATCACCAAAGTCCCATAACCAAACATTCCACCAAACAGCCCCGGAATATTATACGACACCGTTTGTATCTTATCTAGCCCCAAGTCCACTACTGTTTTCTTAAATAGTCCTCTCTGGCTCACCTGTCGAATCCGCTGATTCGTCACTATATACACCGAAAAATACCACAGCATATAATCATATAATAATTTCAAAAATCCTATTGCTAGCGCCCCTACAAACACCCAAAACAGTATATTAGACTGTTCCGGCCATATCACCATCGGCAAAAACCCCAACACTGCAATCACTATCAAGAAAAACATTCCCTTTCGCGTCGTCACCATATGCTTACGAAAAACAAACTCCAATCCTTCCCCCTCGCGTTGCCCATCAAATTGAGTCCTACTCATACCTTAATTATACCACACCAGGGAGCGAATTAAGCGAATATGTGTCTTTCGGAACATAAAGACTTGGCCAGAGCGGCCCGGAGCGTGTCCGAAGGACACGCATTCGCTTAATTCGCCCCCTTTAATATGATATAATAAACCCATGGCCTGGTAGCTCAATGGATAGAGCAGCTCCGTCCTAAGGAGAAGGTTGTGCGTTCGACTCGCACCCGGGTCACCATTTTTATCTGGTAAACTTCGCCCTTACATCTGAATAATCATATAATTCATCTGGCTTAAACCACAGCGCAATTTCTTTCTTCGCTTCGCTCACATTACCACTCGCATGCACCAAATTCGGTACTCCTATTCCCTTAGCATCCGAATAACCAAAGCTCATATGCGAAAAATCACCGCGAATCGTCCCCATCTCCGCTGACTTCGGCTCGGTTGGACCCACAATCTTGCGCACCAGAGGCACTGCTTCCACCCCCTCCAGCACCATCGCAATTACTGGCCCAGTTGTCATATAAGCTAAATTATATTGAAAAGTCTTTTCTCCTCTCCGCGTAATCATCTCACCAATATCTTCATAATGCGCGCGATAGTGGTCTTCGTCTGGCATCACCATTTTCATCCCCACGATTTTCAGCCCCACCTGTTCAAATCTTTGCAAAATCTTTCCCACGATACCTCTCTGTACCGAATCTGGCTTAAATACCACTAAGCTTCTCTGGATTAAATCTTGTTCTTTACCCATAACTCCTCCTTATCGGCAACAAAAGTCGCCTTTTTTATTCATTTTATGAGATAATTATATCATATGTATGTATCGGATTTAATAGAAGATTTTCTTGAACACTTAGAGATTGAAAAGGGTCGCTCCACTCGTACCATTGAAAATTATCGCCTTTACCTCAACCGTTTCTACGAAATCACCAGTGAAATTACCAACAAAGAGTTAAAACCAGCCGATATTGATCTCGAGCTCCTGCGTAAATACCGCCTCCGCCTCAACCGACTCAAAACCAATGGCCAAGGTCTCTCCGTCATCACCCAGTCTTATCATCTTATTGCCTTGCGTGGTTTTCTCACCTACCTCTCTCGTCGCGACATCAAAAGTCTTAATCCCGTCCTCGTAGATATCCCCAAGGCCGCCCGCAAACAAGTTACCTTCCTCCATTACGACGAAGTTCAAAGAATGCTCAACCAAATCCCCCTGGACGATGAAAACGGCCTTCGCGACCGCGCCATTATTGAACTTCTATATTCTGGCGGCCTCCGCGTCTCTGAACTCACTAACCTCAACCGCGATTCTATTAATCTCAATCGTCGCGAGTTTATGGTGCGTGGTAAAGGCAGCAAAGACCGCCCTATCTTCATCAGTCAAGCCGCCGCCGACCGCGTCAAAGATTACCTCGACGCCCGCACCGACTCCCTCCCTGCTCTCTTTCTCAACAACAGCCAGCATACTAACGATTTAGATGTTAGTGGCGATTTTCGCCGTATTACCCCTCGTAGCGTTGAACGTATTGTTGAAAAATACGCCCGCTCTGCCGGCATCACCAAACATGTCACTCCTCACACTCTGCGTCACAGCTTTGCTACTGATCTCCTCATGAACGGCGCCGATCTCCGCTCTGTTCAGGCCCTCCTCGGTCACTCCAATATCAGTACCACCCAGATTTACACCCACGTTACCGACCCCCACCTTCGCGAAGTCCACGAAAAATTTCACTCCGAAACCGATTAAGTCCTCCAGAAACTACAAGTTAAATAATGATGGCAAGGCACTCCCCAGCCATATCACCATCACAAACCCAATCATTAAAAACGGGCCAAAATGTATCACATGGTTCCCTTTTTGGATCAACGATGGCATCATAATAATATCACCCAGCAAATTAGCCATAAACATCGCCCACAGTGCCAACCACCAATCACCAATCGCCAACGCTACTGCTAATGCCATTATCCAATCACCACCCCCCATCAAGCGTTCATTTGATACCTTGTAAATCGCCCAACACACACCCGCCATTATCACTACCCCACATCCTGCACTTATCAGCAGTTGTATTACATCGCCTCCGTCTAATACTGTACTCCACACTTTCAGACCTAATATCATCGCCCCTAGTCCTACCGCTAACACCAATAATATCACCGGCAACTCCCCCCATTTTGCATCATACACCGACAAAATCGTCAGTACTACTAGCATTATTAGCGTCAACACTACTGTTGCCACCAAAATTACTAAACTCATCGGTCTAGTCATCAGCACTGACCAATAGTACACCATCGGTAACACATACACATGTCCTAACATCGCAAATGCCGTTCCTAGCCCTACCTCAGACAAAATTTCAGCCCAACCAATACTCTTACCACATTTACGACACTTGCCTCTCAGCATCAACCACGAAATCACCGGTATATTATCATACCATTTTAATTTATACTTACACGACATGCATACCGAGCGTTTGCCTAGTGACTTTTTGCCTTCTATCTTGTAACGCCAACGCCACGCCTGGCAACACGCAAACGAGCCCAACACTGCGCCCAATATGAACATTCCTATCAAAATCAGTAATTTCATCATCTCAGATACTATTCACCAGCGAGTAAATCGGGAGCAAAGTACCACCTAGCACCACACCAATTACCGCCGCCATCACTACCATCAAAATCGGCTCAATCATTGTCGAGATTGTCGCAATCTTTTCATCTAGCTCTGTTTCATACACCGTCGCCGCTCGCCCTAGCATCTCGTCAATCTTACCAGATTGTTCACCAATATTTGCCATCTGTGGCACCAGCGGTAGTATATAATCCTTCCCCTCCAGTGCTTCACTCAAAGCTTTACCGCCTTTCACCTCATCAGCTGCTTTTGCTAATTGTTCCTCTACCACTACATTATTTACCGCTTTCATGCCGATATGTATTGAATCTAGCATTGATACTCCTACCGCCAATAGCATCTCAGTTGTCCTTGCAAAGCGCGACATATACAAGCGTAAAAACAAATCTTTAAACAGCGGTATATGCAGTTTCATATTATCAAAGGTCCGTCTGCCGCCCTCAGTTCTCTTGTATTGAATTATACCCCACACTATCAATATTAAAACCGCCAATACTAACCACCAAAAACTTGCAAAGAAATCTGTTAACCATACCAAAAATTGTGTTAACCCTGGCAGTTCTTTATGCATATCTTCATACAGCCCTCTTACCTCTGGCACCACCATTACCATCATAAACGCCAACACCGCAATAATTACCAACAAAATAATCGCCGGATACACCATCGCTCCGCGAATTTTTGATAGCATCGCCGCATCCTTTTCCTGCTGATTCGCTACCCTGTTTAACGCCTCATCTAGCGTACCACTACTCTCACCTGCACGTATTAACGCGATAAATACATTGTCAAACACTCTTGGATATTTTTCAAACGATTCCGCCAGTGTCTTACCAGATTCTACACTTGCTAATACTTCTTCAACTATCGTACGCATTTCCTTATTCTGCGTCTGGCTTGCTACTGTCTTTAAACTATTCGCTAATGGCAACCCTGCACCAATCAAAGTCGCAAATTGCCTCGAAAAAGTCACTTTATCTTTTGAGGTAATTCGGTTTATTAATCTATCAAAAATACTACTACCACCCGACTCATCTTGGATACTTTCTGGCACGAACCCCTGTTCTACCAATAATTTACCCGCATCGTGTTCAGTTTCCGCCTGAATCGCGCCTTTGACGATTTTGCCAGTTTTGGGATCCTTTGCTCGATAATTAAACCTACGCATCCTAACCTCTCACTAATCTTTCAAACTCCGCCAAATCTACTGCATAATCTCTGGCGTTATCATAAGTAATTATACCGCTTTTTATCATGTTTACTAGTGTTCTATCCATCGTCTGCATCCCCTGGTCAGCGCCAGTTTGAATCACTGTGTCTAGTTGATGTGACTTACCTTCGCGAATCAGTGATTTCACTGCGTTATTGGTTACCATAATCTCTGCCGCTGCTACGCGCCCACCACCAATCGCTGGTATCAAGCGTTGCGAACAAATCGCCATCAGCATATTTGCCAATTGTACCCTAATCTGCGGTTGTTGATGCGCTGGAAATACATCTATCATACGGTCTATTGACTGTGCCGCTGAGTTAGTATGAAGTGTTGCAAACACCAAGTGGCCCGTTTCAGCAATCGTAATCGCCGCCGCAATTGTTTCTAAATCACGCATCTCACCAATCAACACCACGTCTGGATCCTCACGCAATGCCGACCTCAACGCCGCCGCAAACGAATATGTATCATAGTGGACCTCCCTTTGCACCACCACCGAACGCTTAGACTTGTGTGTATACTCAATTGGGTCCTCAATCGTAATAATGTGCAATGATTTATCTTGGTTAATCTTATCCACCAATGCTGCCAGAGTCGTAGACTTACCCGAGCCCGTTGGCCCCGTCACTAGCACCAACCCCCTTGGATAATTCGCAAAATTCTCTACCACGCCAGGTAGTCCCAGTTCGTTAATGCTCTTAATCTCATTCGGAATCAAGCGAAACGCCGCCGCTAGGTCACCCCGTTCATGAAAAGCATTGGCACGAAACCGCCCCAGTTCACCAAAGGCAAATGAATAATCAAACTCTTTATCTTTTACTAAAATTTTCTGTTGCTCTTCATCTAAGGTAGAAAACACCAGGTTTTTTACCATCTGGCTATTTAGCACCGGCGTACCATTTACTGGCGTCAGCGCCCCATCAACCCTCAAAATCGGCCTCAGGCCTACTTGTATATGCAAGTCTGATGCTTTGCGCTTAATACACTCTTCCAGTAATGTTTCTATTCTTAGCGACTGTGTCGCACTCTGCCCACTATCTTTCATACTACCATTTTATCATAAGCTCTATTATTTAGCAACTTGGTTTTTTTTGCTAACTATGTTAAAATAACACCAGTGGTACCGTAGCTCAGTTGGTTAGAGCGTAGGACTCATAAGCCTAAGGTCGCTGGTTCGATCCCAGCCGGTACTACCATTTTTTATACCCTAGATTCACAACAATTGATCAAAATCAATAAAATAAAGACTACTTCTATAAGTTATTAAGATTTGAAAATACAACGGACTGCGCGGCCGCCCTTCTTAGTGTAGACGCCGACAGTGGCGCTACTACTATCGAAGAATAGGCTGCGAGCGTAGCCACTACTGTAGGCGGTAGAAGACCAGTAGTAGCCGCTTGACCCGCCACTCCCACTCTTTAACTGGCTAGAGCTGTAGAGGCCAGCGTAGACGCCGAGAAACGGGGAGGCGGTTAGGGTATTGCCAGTAGTGTAGCTATCTTTTAAGGTGGTGAGTTCAGCTTGGGTGGGGAGACGCCAGCCTTTGGGACAGATATCGTAATCTGCATTTTGGCCATCTGTAGACTTGGTAGAGCCAGCGGTAGCGGCTTTCCAGGTATAATAGGAATAGCAAGCACTGGAAGAAGAACAGGTAGTGCTACCAGAGTTATAGACATTGGCGGCGGTATCACTTGAGAAACCAGAGGTAGAGGAAGCAGGGAGAGTGTAGCCAGATGAGGAGACATTGGAATCATCTTGGGTGAGTTTGGTGGTAGTGGATTTACCAAGTGAGAGGTTCTTGGTCATCCAGTATTGGTTATTGATTTTGGCGATACTATATTCTTCACCGTTACGGCTATCTACGAGATTAGTGGTATCACCGTCATTAGGCATAGCGGCGGCGAGAAAGGCCTGGGTGGCTTCTTGCATGGTCGGCTCCTTTACGCAGCGGACGGAGAGCCCGTTGCCCTTATAGTTGCTGTCGACATTGGCGCTACTACTATTGAAGCCCAGGTAGTACGCGTAGTTACTATTGTAGGCGGTAGACGACCAGTAGTAGCCGCTGGAGCCACCATAGAGGAACTGGCTATCGAAGTAGAAGCCGGCGTAAACGCCAAGGAATGGAGAGCCAGTTAAAGCGGTACCGGTGGAGTAAGAGTTTTTAAGGGTTGTGAGTTCGGCTGAAGTAGGTAGGCGCCAGCCGCTCGGACAGATATCGTAGTTTACTGGGGTGCTACTGGA
>JAFRJZ010000007.1 GCA_017431945.1 Candidatus Saccharimonadota bacterium | reverse complement strand
CTCGTCGAAAAGGACATTTTGGTCAGAAATATGGTTTCGAACCTCGAAATTGATGCACAAAAAAGGGTGATTTACAGATATAAATCACCATTTAATTTCATCTTCGAACCTGAGTTTTCCACAGGTTCCCCTGTTGGTGAGGGGCGACCAGAGATACTTGCTCGACTTTGCATGGTGGTGGACTGGTGTATTGACCACCCCGAATACACTGCGAAGATCAAGGTTATACCTAAGAAAGATTATCTGGTGCTGATGCCGTGCGAATTCTGAGGTATACATATACAGGCAAAGAGATTCGAACTTTTGGAAAATCTATACGCTCAGAAAACATACAAAAACATAAAGTTTTATGTATTCATACTATTGACTAAATTTACATTATAATATATATTAATATTATGGAAAAAGATTTTACTAACCCATTTAGGCCTGGTGCTGGACATAAACCACCTTACTTAGCCGGAAGAGTTGAAGAAAAAGAAGAGTTTAAAAACCTTCTTAAGCAGGAAGTAGTATTAAATAATCTTATTTTAACAGGATTACGCGGCGTAGGAAAAACCGTCTTGTTGGATAGTTTTAAATCGATAGCCCAGGAATCTGGCTGGATGTGGGCAGGTACCGATTGTTCTGAATCTGCAAGCATCAACGAAGATACGATAGCGTTACGGCTATTGACCGATATCGCGCTTATTACTTCAAACATTGTCATTCATACCGAAAAAATACAAGAAATTGGATTCACGAAAGACACTCGTGAAGAAAAAACATATCTGAGTTTTTCCTTCCTACGACAATATTATAATGCCGTACCAGGACTTCCGATTGATAAACTTAAAGCGGTATCAATGTTTGTATGGGATAGTATTAAAAGTATAGATGGGGTTGAAGGTATTGTGTTTGCCTACGATGAAGCGCAAACCTTAAGTGATCACGCAGATGATCGACAATACCCACTGTCCATCCTGCTTGATCTGTTTCAATACCTTCAAAGAAACGGCGTTAAATTTGTATTAGTTTTGACTGGATTACCGACCTTATTGACTAAGCTCGTTGAAACTAGGACCTACTCGGAAAGATTATTCCATGTATTAACATTGAGGCAGTTAAACGATCAAGAAAGTCGAGACGCAATTTTAAAGCCAATTGCAGACGCAAGATGTAAAACTAAATTCAATGACGAATCCGTAAAAATAATTATACAGCAGTCTGGCGGATACCCGTATTTTATTCAATTTATATGTCGCGAAGTGTATGATGTTTTTGAACAAAAAGCCGCCAAAAAACAGAAACTCTCAGTACCGATTGACGCAATTATACAAAAACTAGATAATGATTTCTTTGCCGGACGATGGTCAAGGGCAACCGAACGAGAACAGCAAGTCCTAATTATGCTAGCTGAGGCGAATAAAACAAATTTTACTATCCAAGACACGCTTGAGCTGTCTAATAAATCAAGGTTTAAAAAATTTAGCCGCTCCCAAATAGGTCAACTTTTTAATAGCCTGATAGAAAGAGGTTTAGTATACAAAGACAAACGCGGCTCTTATTCGTTCGCAGTTCCACTATTGAACCAATATATAGTTAGAACGCAAAATACCCAGCCTTATTAGTTCGGCACCAAAAACACATAAAAACATAAAGTAATATGTCTTTATATGTTTTTAAGAAAAATATTCGATTTAAAAAATATCGAATTGCTTTGACGTCTACCAAAAACACATAAAAACATAAAGTAATATGTCTTTATATGTTTTAGGGCAACTATAAAGCATATCGTCACGAAACGCACTCCCTCTAAAGAAACGAGGTCATTATGGCAAAACGCCACACATTCAAAAAAGTAAAACCCGGCGAACCGATACCGGTTACCGCTCGGCAACTTGAAAGCTTTATGCTTGAACATAAAGGCAGATTCAACTCGCGCGATTACGATAAATTCGAGCGTATGGAACTAATGGAATCGCCCGTCCGCGACGCGATCCACGAGTTAAAGACTTATTCCCGAGAAACAATAGCACAGCGCTTCGATGTGCGCCTTTTTGGGCGCGGTAGGCCTTCGGCCTTCCACGCCCCAAGGGGTGGTAAGCGCGTTTTTGCGAGGTTGGACGCCGAAGATGACAAATGGTACTACTTTTCCCTCGCATACATTCCACGCGCGCTAAATAACCGCGACGTAAATGACGCAATGATTCAGATGTTCTTCATTGGAAAATGGCGCGTCCACAAGCTTTCGCTTTGGGCCGAACCGGAAGATATTAACCATTACGGCAATGATTCTAATAAAACATTCTATCATTTAGTCAATAGATAGCGTCCACTTGGACACAATCGGGTTTTGAAAGTTATTGTGCAGAAAATAGGGGTGGGATTTTTTCTTGACATAAAACGGTGGAATATTGTGGACTTTTGCCGAAAATGATCATAAGATCCGATCATGAAATATACAATCACGATAGAAGAAACCGTCGCTAAAGATTTCGAAGTCGAAGCCGACGGCGCCGAAGAAGCCTATGAAACGGCCGAACAGAAATACAAGTCAGGCGAATTTGTCTTAGATCCAGGAGAATGCCAGTTTAGGCAGATAGCCATTACGGCGCCAAGCGATGAAGCTACAGAGTGGAAAGAGTTCTAGCCATCAATAAAAATGCGGCATTTCATGGTATAATATGAATAATTTAAATAAGGAGTGTGGTATGAAAAATAAAACCCCAATAATCGTTGGGATTGTGGCGATTGTGGTGGCGGTGATTGTGGCAATAGTAGTGATTATCGTAGTGATAAACGGTGATATTTGGACTATTGAGGATTCACTAGGGGAAGATACTTTGTATAAGAGCGTGAGATAAAAAATGGTGAACCGGGAGAGGCTCGAACTCTCGACACCCTGCTTAAGAGGCAGGTGCTCTAACCAACTGAGCTACCGGTCCACTTAGGCTATTATATCATATAAGACAATAAAATCCAAACTATATTTTGTTCGTGACTTGAATTAGAAAAATGCTCCCTTCGGGTGGCATTTTTCTAATTCAAATCCGACTTAACAAATACTCACAAAACATAGTTTGGATTTTATAGCTCATAATGCTATGCTTGCATCGCAAAGGGATGTTTGGTATCATAGAGTAGCACTCTTTAATAACATTGGCCGTAGAGTGTGAATATTAATAAGGAGATTTTAGATACATATGCGTATCACCTTCAAGCGAGCGCATGCTCGCAAAAAGGCGCAATTTCCTCCTGCCCCTTGGCAAGAGTATATTGAAATTTGAGGTGCGCCTATAACAGAAACGCCAGTATCGTTTTCCTTCGGGAGCGCTCCAGGCCGCTAGGCCAAGTCTTACTCCCTCAGGAAAAGATACTGGCGTTTTTTTATTTACCTAAATAGCAATATTACTTGCCGAGCTTTTGGTCGATAAGGCCACTCATGAATTCAACGAAATCTTTGCCTTCGGTGTTAATGATGGGGGCTTTGCCCTCGCTGGTGTTGGCCCAGTCAACAAACTGGCCGTCAATAAAGAAGGCGGGAGTGTAGTAAATCTCACCAACCTTTTTGCCCATGGCGATGTCAAAGTTGACCTTGTCAGCAGTGGCTTGACTCTCGGAGTCAGCGAGGAACTTATCGACATCACCCTTGTCGCCGGTAACTTTCTTGAAATAATCGGTAAAGAACGCAGTGCGCTCAGTGGCGTCAGAGGAGAACCATTCATTTTGATTCTTAAAGAGAAGTTCGCCGTATTCGTTCCAGTAACCCTGCAAGCCGGCGGCTTCGGCGGCCTGCGAAGCGGCTTTACCGTTGGTGTGATACGGTAGAACATAACTACGCTGGACAAGAGCGATATCGTTTTTGTATTTTTTGACGAGTTCGTCAACCTTGGTACGGACTGAAGCACAGCCTGAGCATTGGAAATCGGCGTACTCAAAAATCATGATATCAGCGTCTTTGTTGCCCTTGACATGATCAGGGATGTTGCCGTTGTCGGCGTTGCCACCAATGATAGTATTGGGGTCATAATCTTTGTAATTAGCGCTACTAGATGGGTCTGCGCCCTGTAATTGCGTCCAGGTGATAACACCCAAAATCCCCACGACCACCACAGCAATAGCGATTCCGATAAATCTGTTCATTTTACTCCTTTTGCTTTTATGTTATAATAATTATATCATATGGATGCGTTTTTGAGGAAAATAAAACTAAAATTTGTAAAATGGCTGGATCCGAAATTGGAGCCATACCGCCCGAAAAAGCCGGCGTTTGTGCCGAAAGACGCTAAGCAATTAATAGATGTGCTGAGGCGGACGCCGAAATCGGTGCTAGGGGAGCGGGAGCGCGATATTATCGCGGCGGCGATGAGTTTTGATAGTCAATATGTAAATAAACTGATGGTGCCGGAGCACGAAATGGTGTATGTGAAAGCAAACGAGGTGCTGGGGCCTTTGGTGCTGGATAAACTGTATCAGTCGGGGTTTTCGCATTTTCCGGTGATTGATAGTCGGCAGGAGATTATCGGCGTGCTACACACTGACGCCTTGAACAGCCTAAAAGTGAAAGAAACTGATACCGCGAAAAATTTGCTGGACCCAAAGGTGTATTATGTGCGTAGTGATTATACTTTGGAGCAGGCGGTGGCGGCGTTTATTCGCACCAATTGTTACTTTTTCCTGGTGATAAATGATGATGAGCGAGTGGTGGGGCTTTTGACCTACGATGCGCTGATTAAGTATCTGCTGGGTGAGGAGCCGGTGGATGATTTTGAAAATGACGATGATAGAAAGTTGGTGGCGAAGCGATAAAGGCGCGCTAGGCGGGGGTGTGTTATAATGTACTTATGGCAATTATCATTACTCTCATTGTGAGTTTCTTGATAGTTTTTATCATCCGCAAACACACCGGTGTGATGCACCTCGCAATGCTTGCTGGGCTTAGCATCTACGCCATGTTTCACGATACTATCGCTGGGTTTGTGCCCCAGATAGCTGGTAATCTTGATCCAAATCTTGTGAATATGATTATTTATTGTATCTTGGTCGTTGGGTTTCCACTGATTCTGTTCCTGAAATCCTCTCGCGGGGGTGTCTCGGGGATTCTCCGCTTTGCTGAAGCTATTATGACTGCTATTGTTGTCGCCACCTTGCTAGCGGAGCCGTTGTCGTTCTTTTTCTCGTTTGATGCTCTGGCCAACCAGATTCACGACCTTATATTACAAATTGAACCGCCAGTGTTGCTTGCTAGTATTATTGTTGCTTACTTGGATATTCTGCTGTCGCGACATCTGTAATTTTGATATTTTATCGGGCTAGTGCTTGATTTTTACGATTATTTTTGCTACACTGCCCCGCATATGAAAAATGGTGAACTAGATCAAAAACATTTTAGTGAATGGATTATACTGAAAGAAAAGCTGCATTTTAATAACAAGTTACCAAGGAT
>JAFRJZ010000006.1 GCA_017431945.1 Candidatus Saccharimonadota bacterium | reverse complement strand
CTGTTAAACTTTTCATAGGAACAATCCTTTCTATAAATTAGTTGTTATTGCTAACTACTATTTTATAGGATTGTTCCTTTTTTGTTTCCTTTCACCTATTCTTACTTTTAATTTATTTCTTAATTCTTTAACTAAGCCTTTTAAATATAAATAGTGTTTTATTTTTAATGCTTATGGTATAATAGTGATATAAATGAAGGGCATCAAATGAATTTTTATGGACGAGATTTCTTAAGAATTCTGGATTTTAGTGAGGAAGAACTTCACTATATGCTAAAGATAGCAAAAGAATTCAAAAAAATGAAAAAGGCGGGGATTAATCACAAAGTGTTTCCAGACAAAAACATCGCAATTTTGTTTGAAAAAACCTCTACCAGGACGCGTTGCTCGTTTGAGGTGGCAGGATATGACCTCGGGATGGGCGTGACATTTCTAGATCCAAGCGGTTCGCAAATGGGGCATAAAGAATCAATTGCTGATACGGCGCGCGTGCTAGCAAGGATATATGATGGCATTGAGTATCGTGGTTTTGATCAAAAGATAGTAGATGATTTGGCAAAATATGCTGATGTGCCAGTATGGAATGGCTTGACCGACGAATGTCACCCGACACAGGCGCTGGCAGATTTTATGACAATAGAAGAACATTTTGGCAAGCTTGCAGGCTTGACTTTGGCGTTTGTGGGGGATACACATAATAATGTTTGTAATTCTCTAATGGCGATGAGTGCTAAGATGGGAGTAAACTTTATCGCTTGCGGACCAGATGGCCTGAGACCGACTGATGAAATCGTGGAGAAATGTCGAGCGGTAGCCGAGCAAAATAACTGCACGATTACAATAACTGACGATGTAGATGCATTAAACGGCAAAGCAGATGCGATATATACCGATGTGTGGCTGTCGTTAGGCGAAGACAAGGAAAAGTGGGGCGAGAGAATTGAACTGCTGAAACCCTATCAGGTGAATATGAAGATGATGGATAACTCTAAGCCCGAAACGGTGCTACTGCACTGCTTGCCATCGTTTCACGACCTTAATACTTCAATCGCTCGGGATATCCATGAGACATTCGGTCTGACCGAGATGGAGGTAACCAACGAAGTATTTGAATCGGAGCGGTCAATAGTGTTTGACCAAGCCGAAAATCGTATGCACACAATCAAAACTGTGATGTTCTTAACGCTAAACAAAAAGGAGGAAAAATAATGCGGTACTCAATCACAAATTTTAGCGAGATTGCACCGTTAAAAAAGGTGTTAGTGCATCGCCCAGGAGATGAATTCCTAAATTTGACACCCAATACATTAGAAAGGTTGCTGTTTGATGATATTCCCTACCTTAAAATCGCTCAGCAAGAACATGATGCTTATGCAAATGCGCTGAGAAATGAAGGCATTGAGGTAGTGTACCTAACCGACTTAGCCGCCGAAGCGATTGAAGCAGGTGGGCGTACAGTACGCCGAAAGTTCCTTGAACAGTTTATTGCTGAAGCAGGTGTGACCTCGCCGAAAGTCGCTAAACATTGTTTTGATTTCTTGAACGGAATTAAAGACACGCGTGACATGGTGAGAAAATGTATTGCGGGCGTGGATATATCGGAACTGAGAAAGCTCAAAGCCATCTCGGGCTTTTATGCGGCGCGAGATACGGGCAAGATGATAATTGATCCGATTCCAAATATTTATTTCCAGCGTGACCCAATGGCGACGATAGGCCATGGTGCGACTATACACAAAATGTGGTCGGTGACGCGCACCCGAGAGTCAATCTTTGCTGAATATATATATAAATACCATCCATTTTATGAGGATACCAAACTTTATTATGATCGCAACGAGCCTTATTCAATTGAAGGTGGCGATATTCAGGTATTATCAAAAGAGGTGGTGGCGATTGGCATTTCGCAACGCACCGAGCCAGACGCAATTGCTAATTTTGCGAAAGATTTGTTTAAAGATAAAAGTAATGAGTTTAAATATGTGCTAGCGATTGACATCCCCGATGAACGCAGTTTTATGCATCTAGATACGGTAATGACGCAGGTGGATGTAGATAAGTTTGCCGTACAAGATGCAATTATGGATATCTCAACAATTTATGAAATTACACCGGGGCGTGGTGGTGAGGTGGAAATCGTGGAGATTCGTCAGAGCTTGCAAAAAGTACTAGAAAAATACCTGCACCTACACAAAGTCGATTTGATAAAATGTGGTAATGGCCGCCGAATTGACGCCGAGCGCGAACAATGGAGCGATGGCGTGAATTTATTATGTATTAAACCGGGCGTAGTAATCGCCTATGATCGTAATTATGTAACTAACCAAACATTGAGAAGGCATGGCATAAAAGTAATCGAAATACCAAGCTCAGAGCTATCGAGAGGTCGCGGTGGCTCGCATTGTATGTCAATGGCGTTAGTAAGAGAGGAGGTTTAAATGCCAAAAAAGAGAAGAATACACAGTAAAAAAGCCCGGGCAATGCTCTCGGCGTACTCAATTATAATGATACTGATTATCGCGCTGGGAATATTGACCCATTTCTTGCCACCAGCGAAATATCAGGTAATACAGCCAGAAGAGGATGCTGAGGCTAGCGTAGAGGTAGGCGCGGGTGAATGGGAAGGTGAATCGCCGACCGGTGGCCCGGCCGAGGAACCAGTGGAGCCAACAGTAGGTGACGAAAAAGCTGTCACCAATGAAACCGCGGGCGAAGCCGAAAGTGAAGCTGAAGCTACAGGTGAAACCGAGGCTACAAGCCAAAGTAGCGAAGCTACTACTGAGACCGAAACGATAGCAGAGAATAGTAACGAAACCACCGAAAGCGTAGCGGTTACTACTACTGAGGAAGCCGCCGAGGAAAGTTCCGAGGCGGTTACTTATGATTCCCTCGAAGCTTGTGAAGAAAAAAATGGCGAAGAGGCTTGTGAAGTCGTCAACGGCTCGGGCGTGGTAGGAGCAAAACTCTACCAAGTACTAATAGCACCGATTCTTGGTTTTGGTGATGCGATAGATGTATGTATCTTTGTGATGATACTAGGTGGATTCTTGGCGGTAATGGCTAAGACCAAAGCGTTAGAGACTGGTATTCGTGTACTTGTGAAAAAGTTGCGTGGTAAAGAATATATCCTGATCTTGCTACTGATGCTAATCTTCTCAGTGATGGGTACTACCTATGGATTCTTGGAAGAAAGTGTCGGGTTCTATGTATTGATAGCGGCAACGATGTTTGCAGCGGGAATGGACCCATTGGTAGGTGTAGCGACTATCTTGCTTGGTGCGGGCTCAGGTGTGTTAGGCTCAACGATTAACCCGTTTGCGACCGGTGTAGCACTATCGGCGATGAAAGATGCCGGGGTTGAATATAATCAAGGGACTATCATCTTTATTGCAACGGTGTTGTGGTTGACGACCCTAGCGATTTCGGCGTTCTTTGTGATAAAATACGCACGCAAGGTGCAACGCGACAAGGGCTCTACCTTCTTAAGTTTGCGTGAACAAGCAGCAGCGGAAAAGAAATACTCTAAATACCTTGAAGCAAATGATAGTGGTGAAAAATTAACTGGTAAGCAAAAAGTATCCTTAATAGTATTCGCTTTAACATTTATCGTGATGATTGTTGGGTTTATACCTTGGGGTGAGTTTGGTATAACCTTCTTTGACGATTGGACAGGCTGGCTGACGGGTGCGTCGCTGGGCAACTGGTGGTTCTATGAAGCGGCGCTGTGGTTCTTGATCGCTTCAATTATTATCGCGATTATCAACCGCCAAGGCGAGCATGGGTTTGTAGATACCTTTGTGTCAGGTGCGGGTGATATGATTGGGGTAGTGCTGGTAATCGCAGTGGCGCGTGGAGCCTCGGTATTGATGGCGCAGACCGCGATGGACAACTTTATCATCTACAATGCGTCAGACTGGTTGGCAACGATGCCAGAGATGGCGTTTGTACCGTTGAATTACTTACTACATATAGTATTGTCAGTGTTGGTACCGTCTTCGTCTGGTCTAGCGACCTTGTCGACACCAATTATTACGCCATTGGCGGCGAACTTGGGTTACAGTACTAATGTGGCGGCGATGACGATTGTAGCGGCCAATGGTCTAGTAAACCTCATCACCCCGACCTGTGGGGCGATTATGGGTGGCTTGGCGCTTGCCAAGGTTGATTATACGACTTGGTTTAAGTGGGGGATTAGAGTGGTGGCCTGTATTGCGGTGGCGAACATTATAGTACTCTGTCTATTCTCGCTATAAATAAAAGAGGCGAATAATAGGGGTTTTGTTCGTGACTTGAATTGAAAAAATGCTCCCCTACGGGGTGGCATTTTTTCAATTCAAATCTGACTTAACAAATACTCACAAAACCCCATTATTTCGCCTCTAACAATCTCACGCCATCGTCTTTTAGATTTATCTCTATTTTTATGTGGTTTTTAGGGAGTAGGTCCGCAATACTTTCGCCCCATTCGATTACCACGATGGCGTGGGGGTCGCGGAGGGTTTCGGCGATTTCGGCGCGCATGATGCCGGGGTCGGCGAGGCGGTAGAAATCGTAATGGACTAGTACGCCGTCGTCAAACTTGTATCGTTTTGAAATCGTAAAACTGGGGCTGGTGACTGGCTCTTTGATACCCAAACCTTTGGCAATTCCCCTGGTGAGGGTGGTCTTGCCGGCACCTACATCACCTACTAGCTCAATCACCGCGGGTGGTTTTAAACCATCAGCCAATCTTTTTCCGTACTCGATAAGCGCTGTTTCGGACTTAATTTCCATCTTTTTATTGTAGCATAAATCACCAGCCCCGCAATTGGTATATACAATAAAAATACTAGAGGGTTTTGGGGTGCGATTTCAATGAGAAACATTTTTTGCTCGCCGAAAAAGTTGACTACCGCCAGATGATAGTCAAGGGCCCAAGTAGAAAACCTACCGAGCCACTCCCCCGCAAACGGCCACCAACCCATCACGCCGGTCATAAATATCAGTCCCATTACATAGGGCATAGTTGGTAAAATCAGTAAGTTTGCTATTAGTGAGATTAGCGACACTGTACCAAAAAAGTAGAGTGAGATCGGTAGGCAAGTTACCGTTGCTGAGATTGTTGCGAGCAGAGTTTCGGCGACGAAATTGGGTTTTTTGTCACCATATAATAGTTTTGCTAGGACTGGCGTTAATATCAATATGCCGCCAAAGGCACTAAACGATAGTAGCCAGCCGAGGTTGGTGAGATACATGGGATTAATAATTAGCGTAATTGCCATCACGATTAATATGAGTCGCCACGCTTCAAACCGCCGACCCATATACCACATCGCTACCGATAGCCCCGAAACTAGTGCGGCCCGCGTGATTGAAGCTGTCCAGCCCACTACGCCGCCAAAGGCTAATATTAAGATTAAGGCGAATACCAGCCCTGCGAATCGTGACACTCGGCCAAAAATTCGCCGAGCTATTCCTACTAATATTGACATATGGGTGCCTGATGCTACTACGATATGGACTAACCCCACTACTCTCAAAGTTTCGGTTAAATCATCTTCAAGTCCGCCCTTCATTCCTAGTAGGTATGCTAGTCCTAATTTTGCCTCGGCTTCAGGGATATATTTAGTAATTATCTCAGCGAAATTGTCTCGCACTGTTAGCATCATATCGGCATTTGGAGTTCGCTCGATTTTTACTAACTTGGGACGGTACATACTGACCGCGAAGGTGCCGAAGCCTTCGCTAATACTACCGTTTAGAGTTACGCGGTCGCTGCGCTTGATTTCTGAGTTTTTGGCCATGCTAACATATACTGTACCGCTGACTTTGGTATCGCCGGCCTCAATTTCGCTTAATCTCAGGGCGGTTTTGCTGTCATCGGTATCGGGATCCTCGCTGACTTTGCCTGTGAGTTCGGTGGTTTGGCCGACATATTGTTTTAGTTGCTCACCGACACCATCCCAGCCAGCTATCACGATAATTATCGTGCTAAGAATGACCGCCACTGCTAGTGCGACAACATACCAAGACGGGTGGATTTTTTTCAGCATACCGCACTTTAAAGCAAAAATATTAGCGAAAATCAAGCTTATCCTCAATAATTTCTTGAAAATCGTATATAATAATACTATGGAACTGTATTTAGATACTAGCACGCCAGTTTGCAAATTGCGATTAGATGACCACACTTATGAATGGGAGTCTGGCTATGAGCTGGCTGAGGGGCTACAAAAATTCATCTACGATAAACTGATTGAAAACGGTAAGACCTGGCAGGATATTACTAAGATTACTTTTTTTGCGGGGCCGGGGTCGTTTACGGGGTTGCGCATTGGAGCGACGGTGGTAAATACGCTGGCGCATGAATTAAATATACCGCTGTATGACCATCATGGTGTTAAACACCCTGTTATTGTGCCTGAGTATGGGCGAGGGGCTAATATTAGTGCGCCGAGAAAATAAGCAGTAGGAGGCAAATAATGGGGTTTTGTTCGTGACTTGAATTAAAAAAATGCTCCCCTACGGGGTGGCATTTTTTCAATTCAAATCTGACTTAACAAATACTCACAAAACTCCCATTATTCGCCTTCCTTAATTCAAGTCACGAACAAAAAAGCTTAATTTGTTCTTTTGCCCTTGCGAAAAACGACTCTTAATAGGTGGATGAGAACTACTAGGAGTGCTAGGCCACCTAGGATGTAGGGGATGGCGCTAACAAAAGAACCTTCGGCGGTGTTTACCCCCGTATCGGGGTTTTCGGTTGTGTTGGTTGTGTCGGGCGAATCAGCCTTTGCCCAAGCCTCAATATGCAAATTAAAAGTCGCGCCCTGGTATTCGTTCCCAAGCGCTGGACTTAAAGTTACCTCACTAAATAAAGGCTCAGTGATGGCGCCAGATGCCAAATTTGAATTGTATTTATAACAATTTCCAGTGGCTGGGTCGGCAGGATTTGCTGTGCCGTCGTTATCTAGGAGCCAGTTTGTGCTATTGATATTAATGCCAAAGGTGTTGGCGGGTAACACTATGGTGCCGCCACCAGAGTTCGTTGCTGATTCAGAAAGGCACATTCGTACCTCTTCTGCCAGCATCGAACCGTTGTTTTTGACTCGCGGTATTGCGCTGTAAGTCATCCCTGGCATGGCATCAGTGATGTCTTGCCATGGCTTAAGACTGCCGCTCCCGTCATTCACCATTTCTACTATATCAATATCCACTGGAGTTTCCTTTCCTTATAATACTAGCAAGTTATGGTGCCCCAGGGTCGGATAAACTTTGAGATTTATACCGACCCTGGTGCTTGTCTTTGCCACTAGTTATAGTGGTTAAAGGCATCCGCGGCGCTAGTGAAGCCTTCGGATTGAATAGCTTCTACGTCAACGGTAATGCCAAACTGATTTTCAGCGGTAAGGTTAGCAAAATCAGCTTCCGTAGCAGTTTCGTTAATCTTAACCGTAGTGATTGGACTCCAATAAGTCATTTCGTTCTTTTTGAGCGCGTCAGTAAAGACGAAAGTCATTATTTTGTTCCCTGCGGCATCCGTAGAATCCGTTTCGGTTACATAGGCATAATTCATTGCAACGCCATTAATGTTGTTATTGCCAGCTGGTGTTGAGGTTTCTTGCGGAGTGTGTGGAGCTTTCACTGTGACAAGATTAGCCACTTCTGCTGGAATTGTTACCTTAACACGAGCATAAACAGGGTTCTCGCCGGTATTCTTTACATATACGAATTTGCGTACCTGTTTTCCTGGCACAAGATTAGCATATTCATCGGCTACATAATCAGCGTATCCACCAGGATTTGTGGCAGTAGCTTCGGCGGTAGATTCGCTATCGGCTATAATTTGGGTATCGCTATATACACCACGTTGGCCTGAGCCTTGCTGACCAGCCACATTTTGTGCGCGTACATGGCCATTTTGCCAAGCACTTACGTCAGAGAGATTAGAACTCACTGCAATATTTGGCGTACAATAAGGATTCACGACCTCAACATTGTCTTTTAAGTATGGCACACAAATATGAAAATCATCAGCAGATGCGGCAGCAATATCGCTATTGAAATAAACGCCCACATTTGCATTCACGCGATGTAATTGTGATTCATACAGCTTTACTTCAACATCACCAACTGTAAAGTTGTTGGTTGCAGTATCAGAATCCGTAAAGTATGCAATTGTTCCACCGGCAATCAATGCGATCGCCCCGACTACAATACCGGTAGAGAGTACTACTTTTTTGTTTACTTTCATTTGTAACTCCTTTTATTATTAATTATTATTAAACGAAATTAATATGTTTCTGCCATGTTGGTAAAAGCGCTTATCGCGTCTGCAAAACCAGTAGTTTGAATCGCATCCGAATAGGCGTTGATACCCAACACGCAGTTGTTGCCACTGCTATCTGCGCAAGTAAATAATGAGTCGTCCACACCAGAAATATCACCAATTTCTATGGCTTCGGTGGGCCACTCGCTAGTCGTTGCGTTTACTGCTAGGGCGCTTTTGCTGATAATATAATACTCTGCGTAAGTAGGTGTATTTTCTACTTCCACAGACGGATTATAAATGACAGTATAATCAGCGTTTTCGCAGGTATGATTAGACGCAGTTTCAACTACGCAATCGTTATCCATTGTTGGTAGATTTAGCGTTACTACGCTAGCCAAGGTAATTGGAATCACTACGCGGAATCTTTGGTATATTGAAACATTACCGTCGTTTGTCGCTTGTAGATAAAACGGCTTTGGTGAGTTATTTGTCAACTTATATTCATCAGCATTGACATCAAGCTCACTGCTACCGAACGCATCGCTATATATTGACAATACTGTTGACACATTTCCGACCGCAAAATCATTCGTCTTAGAATCAGTGTCTGTGAAATACGATAATGTTCCGGTTGAACTCAGCATTATCGCTGACAACACTACCAACGAGACCACTGCGACTCTAATTTTGTGATACATTCACCTCCTTTCTCTACCTTTAAATTTTATATAACCTTTACTCATGCTACACTCTTTTTCGCAGTTTTCCTCCTTTCCTCCAGGGTACCTGGCAAAAATGTCCACGCTAGCAGGAGAGTACCCACTACTAGTGTGATATATATACCAGGCGGTTGCTGGATATTATGTGCAAAATAGCCAATAAGCGGAACAGTAATTACCGGCGTACCTAGTACATTTTTGTAATGTACTAGCTTGGCGTCGGCAGAAGCGTTGGCGTCGCCTTGTGTCTTGAAGCGTAATATACTGGAATCGTTTTCGTCGGCTTCAATTGCGACAATCCTGTGTGTGACGACTGCCTTATCGTCGCTAGCTACATAGGATATGACATCACCAACTTTCAAGCTATGGTAATCTACTGGCTGAACATAAATCATTGACCCGACGGGGTATTCGGGGTCCATGGAGCCGGACATCACTGTGAAGGTCCTAAATCCGGCTAGGCGCATCCCCACTAGGCCTATCGCTACTACTGCGACTAGGGCCACGACTGCTGTGGCTAGGCGCGAGCACCATTTTTTCCAGCCAGATCGTTTGGGAGCCGATTCGTTTGTATTTGTGATTACAGCCTGAAAAGCGGTCGATTCTGCTGGCTCAACCGGTTCAGCTATTTCGACCGCATCAGGTGTCTTGGTGGACAAAACAGATACAAACGGGTAGTAGACCTCATCTTCTATCACCGTTACATGAATACTGCGACCAGTATGACCTTTGTCCTTACTACCCCCCTGGGACATTTTACCTCCACTCATGTATATACTTTATTATAGACCATTTTTAAGTTTAACACAAGCCTTTTTATGAATAATTTTTACAAAATGCAAAAACCCTGCGTTCGCCTAATTCGTTATTTTAGTGTATAATATATATTATGGCAAAAAGAGATTATTATGAGATCTTGGGCGTTAGTAAAAACGCCTCTGATGATGAAATTAAAAAGGCTTATCGTAAACTAGCCATTAAGTATCACCCCGATAAAAATCCGGGCGATAAGGAGGCCGAGGCCAAGTTTAAGGAGGCCGCCGAAGCCCATGAAGTCCTTTCGGACAAGCAAAAGCGTGCGCGTTATGACCAATTTGGTCACGCCGGGGTTGGTGGAGCTAGTGGTGGTAACCAATTTGGTGGTGCTGGCGGTAATCCATTTGAGGGCGGGACCTTTAACTTTAATGGTCAGTCGTTTAACTTTGATTTTGGTAGTGGGGCTGGTAGCCCGCTTGATGATATTTTAGGTTCTATCTTTGGTTTTGGTGGTGCACCACGCCAGCGTCGTGGGCATGATTACCGGGTGAGTACCACAATTAGTTTTGAGGATGCGGTATTTGGCACTACTAAGCAGATCAGCGTTGAAGGTAAGTCGCTTAAAATCAAAATCCCGGCTGGGATTGACGATGGTATGTCGATTCGCCTTGCTGGTAAGGGTGGCCCTGCCCCTGAGGGTGGTGTAAAAGGTGACCTTTATGTGCAAGTTCGCGTCAAGCCTCATAAGCATCTCACGCGCGAGGGCGCGATTATTCTGTCGGAAGAGCATGTTAGTATGGTTGACGCTGCTCTTGGCACCGAGATTGATGTAGAAACTGTTGATGGTCACCTCACTATGAAGGTGCCGGCTGGTACCCAGTCTGGCACACCATTTAAACTCTCGGGGCATGGTGTGCCGATGCGGATAGATGGCGATCGTGGTCCTCATATTGTGACGATTATAGTTGATACTCCTAAGAATTTGTCTAAGAAACAAAAAGACCTGTTGCGTGAATTTGCTGATAGTAAAAAGCGTGGGTTTTGGGGCTAATTACTCTTGATTGGTTATTAGATAGTGTTGTAAAAAATACAACACTATCTTTATGGTGTTTATGCTATAATATATACATCTATTCGTAATTAGTGCGAACTCTTGGGTGGGTTGGCGCTTATATAGGGTCATTGAAAGGAGAAATATGAAACAGTGTGCAAATTGCAAAACTATTATGGCGGACAATGTGACTTTTTGTCCTAAGTGTGGTACGCCTTCGGCGGTCGCGCCGACGGAGCCACCTGCTCCCGCTACTCCACCAGTGACGCCAGCTACACCAGCGATACCACCCGCTCCGGCTGGGGCATCTGCTCCAGTTACACTACCACTTAATGGTCCGTCTTCGGGGGTAAATGGATTTGGTGCTATTGCTAGTAGACCGACTCCTACGCCTGCTCCGACTCCTGCTTCGTCGATAGATTCGGTTACTCCTGCCGATTTAGTTGACCCACTAGTCGCTAGTAAGACTACTCCTAGTATGCCAGGTAGTGAACCTATCACTCCTGATAGTAAACCTATTATTCCCGATAGCGAACCCATCACCCCTGATACTCCACCCACTCCCATAAAGGATAAAAAGCCCGTTCTAAGTAAGGGCCTTAAGATGAACAAACGCACTATGATTCTTATTGGTATCATCGCCGTTTTGCTAATCGGTGTTGCAGTTGTTCTCTTGATGTTTGTCTTACCTTCTGGTAGCAATAATGGTACTACTAGTGATAATACTCCGGTCGCACCAGCGGTGGAGGAGCCTGCTTCTGCCGCTAATAAGGCTTTGCTGAGTGGCTATTCTTTTGAGATACCAAGTGAATACACGATGGAGCTCTTTACCGATATCAACGGTAGCCCCGCCCTCCAAATTGCTACCAGTGGCAATGATTGGGTGATGGATTTGACCTACCTGAGCAGTACGCTGTTTACTACGGTTTCGGCTGAGGGCGCGCTTGATAATGAGATGATGTTACTAAATGCCCAGACTGGCTCTGAGGCTGTTAATGGTCAGGCTAATATTGCTGGATTGGATATTTACTATATCACCACCAATTATAATAATGTCCCGGCTACCATTTTTTACGCTCCGGTTCCGGCGCTTGAAGGCGCTGAGGCTTGTACCTTTGCTGGTATCATTGTCAGCTCAGGGGGTGAAAGTGGCGAAGCAGTGCTAGACCAAGCTGGTGATATCCTGGCCTCGGCGGAGATTTCTAATATCAGCCCGCTGGCGGAGATTGCTGATGGGACTGATTTTAGTGGGCTTATCTCTATCCTCGGGCAGGGGTTTAATCCAGTCGTTGAAGAGCCTGCTACCGAATAAATAAAGGAAGGCGAATAATGGGGGTTTTGTGAGTGACTTGAATTAGAAAAATGCTCCCTTCGGGTGGCATTTTTCTAATTCAAATCTGACTTAACAAATACTCACAAAACCCCATTATTTCGCCTTTCTAGGACTTAACAAAGCCTTCGTAAAGGCTAGTTTATTTCTCGCTTAATTTACTCTATCCTAATAACAGCTTGGCGCGACGGATCATTTCTTCAAATTCGTCGGTGCGAATGACCCAGATGGGTTTGGAGTCTTTAGTGCCGATGTTGGTATGGCGTTCGGGCATCTTGCCGAGGTTTTTGTCTTGGTCGAGTTCAAAGCCGAGGTAGTGGAGCTTACGGCAGACCCATTCGCGCATGTCATCACTGCGCTCACCAATGGTGGCGGTAAAAACAATGGAGTCGACACCGTCCATCATAGCAGCCATACGGCCGATTGCTGACTGAATACGACTGACATACATTTCGTAAGCTAGGAGGGCCTTTTCGTCGCCAGCGTCGCGGAGCTTCAAAATCTCACGCATATCGTCGGTCTTGCCGGAGACGCCACGCAGACCGCCTTTTTGGCTGAGGTATTCAATGAAGCCGTTTTCGGTATCAATGCCGAGTTGGCGCTTTAAAGCAAAGGCAGCGGCAACATCCATATTACCACAGCGGGTGGACATCATAACGCCCTCAAGTGGGGTGTAGCCCATGGTGGTGTCATAAGATTTGCCGTTTAAGACGCCAGTGACGGAGCTACCAGAGCCGATGTGACAGACAATGAGCTTCTCTGGTAAAATGTCTTGTTTTTTCATGTATTCAACGATAGAGCCGACCGAGAGACCATGGAAGCCGTAGCGCTTGAGCTCGGTCTTGTCGGCGAGACGAGTATCAATGGCATAGTAGATAGTAGAGGCAGGGCGGTCGTTGTGGAAGCCCGAATCAGATACGGCGAGCACCGGAGTGCCTTCAAAAGCCGAGACGAGTTGCTCAATCTCCTTAGCGATGACAGGGACATGGAGTGGAGCGCGATTCTTGGCGAGCTCAAGTTGCCAAAGGCACTCGTCGTCAACCACATGGTCCTGAGTAAAGTAATCCCCTGGGGCGGCGGCGCGGGCAATGATGGCCTTTAGCTTGGTATCACCACCGAGATAGCCTTCAGCCTCTAAGATTTTGCCGAGGTGAGAGACGGTGCCTGAGAGATCGGCGAAGGTTTGGTCTAATTTCTTTTTGGTGCCGTCCTCAGTCTTGACGGTACAGATAACCGAATCGCCTTCGTATTCAAAATGTAAAGTGCAGATAGGCTGGTCGTCGTCATACAAAGCGTATTTGCGTGAGCTACTGCCTGGGTTGGTGATTAAAAATAGATTTTTAGCCATGTTACTCCTTTTGTTTTTTGATAGATAACTGTGTATATTATAGCACGAAATGGTCGGGTGGAGCAACTAGCACGAGGTTTTGCATATTGACTGCCGTTTTTTCCAAAAAAATATCGGGCTAGTGCTTGATTTTTACGATTATTTTTGCTACACTGCCCCGCATATGAAAAATGGTGAACTAGATCAAAAACATTTTAGTGAATGGATTATACTGAAAGAAAAGCTGCATTTTAATAACAAGTTACCAAGGAT
>JAFRJZ010000005.1 GCA_017431945.1 Candidatus Saccharimonadota bacterium | reverse complement strand
ATAACCACTGACATTAGTAGAGTTTACCGTAACAGATGCTGTAGCAGTACCAAAACTACCAGCTGTACCTCCAGCTGGTGTCATATCCATAGTAATACCAGAAGCCGGAATGATGGAGATGGTAGGCTCAGTAGGCGAAGCGGCATGAGTAGATTCACTAGCAGAGAATAAAGGTAAGACAAAAAGAGCTAGTAAAAGTATTGCTAAGCTACTAAATCCTACTATGCCAATAGTAGTAGTCTTGTTAATCTTAAATTGTTTTCTAGTTTGATATGACCTTAGCATACTTACCTCTCTTTGTTATTGTTCTCGTAATCCCCCTCTTCCCCCTCGTGGTGCCGATTTTAGAACAGTCTAACGAGAAATAGATGCTATAAAAACGGCACCGCGAGGGGTGCAACAGTTCAGCTAACTCACCAGTGGTTCGGTCAACTAAACAGCCCTTACGGTGCCATCTTCTTGACCGAACTCAACAAATTAATATAAAGTCCTAATAAAAACCCGATGAGTGTTCTTATTAACTGAACTGTTGCCCCTTCATTATACCACGCTCATGCCTACTTTGGCAACAGCATTTTTGCCCATGTTTATATCACAAAAAACTCTCTCCCCATCCGCACCAACTTCCCTCTCGGCAAATTAAACACCTTCCCTGGCGCATATTCCCGAATCGCCCCCAAAAAGTCCCTCAACTGCGGTCTAGTACACTTTGCCCCCAACCTCTCTTTCACTAGTACCTCGATTACTTCCATTGCCACCGCATCATCCATCTCACCAAACACCCCCCTCGGCACCGCCAGTGTCCCCTCCACTTCGCGCCATTCTCCGTTCCCCACCAATAAGCCTATCACTGTGTCCACCGCCTCAGCCACCTCTACCCTCAATTTACATTGCTTACTTCTCAACACCCACAGCTCATCTTTCACCTCTCTCGGTAGTTCAAAAGTCACCCGTCGCACCCGATTCCGCAGATAAATATCCTCAGTGTTCGTCGGGTCCTGCCGATAGCACACCCCGTTATCCGCCGCATATTTTAAAATATCCCGCTTGTCATATACTCTACCAAACTCCCCATCTATCAACGGCCGCTTCACCCCGCTACTATTCATTACGCTAAGCCCCCGCCAACCCGTTCCACGCAGCAAATTAATCGCCACCGACTCCACCAAGTCATCCAAATGATGCGCCACCCATATTTCATTTGCACCATATTTTTCCCGCACCTGAGCAAAAAAATTATACCTCATATTGCGCGCTTCTTTCTCTGGTAGATGCTCACTCATCTCCCGCTTTGTCCGCTTACTCTCACATTTAATACCCCTATCCAAACAAAATTTTTGTACAAACATCCTATCCGTCTCCGACGACGGCCTCGTACAATGATCAAAATGCGCCACCACCACATTATCGCGCCCAAATTTTTTCACACACATATCCAGCAGTACCATCGAGTCCACGCCTCCCGACACCGTCACAATTTTCATATATCTATTATACCACCTGCCTACCTCCCTCAAAATATGGTATAATTAACTTATGTTAATCGATGTTTCCCGAGTCATCAACTGTCCAGTCCTCAGCCTTCACCTTGGCGCCCCCATCGCCCGCACCGTCTCTCCTGTCATTGATCCCGAACAACTCCAAATTATTGCTTTCACCCTTGATGGCCCTGATATCGGCAACGGCGAAATCGGCGACATTCTCGACACCCGCTCCATCCGCGAATTCAGTGACCTTGGTATAATCATTGACTCTGCCGATGAGCTCGTCTCCCGCACCGATGTCATCAAAATTGACAAAGCAATGTCACTTAATTTTCACCTTATTGATCTCAAAGTTGAAAGCAAGCGTGGCGCCCATCTCGGCAAAGTCATCAGCTTTATCATTGATAGCGAAACTTTCACCACCCAACAAATCATCGTCAAGCGCCCCACTCTCAAATCCTTCATGGACCCCGAACTCACCATCCACCGTAGCGAAATTATTGAAGTTAATGATTTCAAAATCATCGTCAAAGACGACGAAAAGACCCTCATCAAAAAATCCACCACCGAAAATTTCACTCCCAATTTTGTCAATCCGTTTCGCACTGATTCTCACGAACCACAGTTCGCACCAACTGATAATCAAACCCCTGACGCACCAAATAACTAATCAGTTTTTCCTCGTCATATTTATTTCGCTTTTTAGCGACTATTTTTTTGATTTCCGCTTCATCATCTCGCCCCACTTTATTTATCGCTATCTCCGCCAATTCTCGTTTAATTCCCTTCTTCATAAGTTCCATCATCAATCGTTTTCGCGACACCCCCTTTTTCACAAACCGATTCTCCACATACCACTCCGCAAACCTCTCATCATCCAAATAACCTTTTGTTTTTAGACGCGAAATAATCTCATCAGAAAATGTCTGAACATCATCAAGAGGAAGCTGCAGAACATCTTTTTCGGGGCATCCGCAGTTACAACGATCAGCTCCGCTAGAAAATGTCTGAATATTTTTCGAAGAGGGTAAGACTTGGGCTAGCGCCCCGGAGCGCCCTCGAGAAAAATTGTTCAGACATTTTCTCCTGAGATAATCTCTTGTCTCTCTTTCTGAATGTGGCCTACTTAGCACCCATTCCAATGTTCTCTGATATAACTTTCCGTATTCCGACGCTTTTTTATACTCCGCTACCTGTTCCGCCGTCAGCTCCATCCCCTTCTTCAACTTATACTCCACTACTTGCGTCACATCTAACGAAAATTCATATTTTCCATCAATAAATACATTCACCCGATTCGGATTTTTTACCCCCTGCTTCAACTCCGTCACTACAAATTTTGACCCATCATGGTTCTTTCCCCCTTCAATCTCCACATCATCATCTTTTAAGCTATATATCTCCATCAAACATCAATCCTCAACCAGCCCCCACATCTCCAACCATTCCTTCAAAAACGCAAAAGTTAAATCATCACCCCTAAGCGCCGGCTTTGCGTGTTTTTTTCTAAATCCTTCCATCTCCGTATAAGGTACCCATCTCACCTCCGTCACCTCTTCGTCATCAAATTTAAAATCATCTGGCTTGCCAGTCCAATCCACCGCATACACCCAAGCAAATCGATGTTTATTAAACGGTCGCATCGTCACAAAATGTAAATCTTCTGCAGTTACCTCCGCGCCTATCTCTTCACGACATTCTCGTATCGCCCCCTCTACCAATGACTCACCCAGATTAACATGCCCACCCGCCGAAATATCATAATATCCAGGAAATCGCGTCACCTTATCAGAGCGCTTTTGCCATAAAAATTCCAACTCTCCCTCTCTAGAAAAGCGATACAAAAACACCACCGCTATCCCTACAATTTCAGTCGCCTCATCCTTAGGGTTATCAAGTACCGAGTCCCACCCAGCCCCCGGAATCGGCTCTCCATTTGACGCATATATTTGCCACTTTTCGTCAATATGCATTACTCACTGGCTTTCTCGCGCACTTGCGCCTCAATCTCCGCCATCAATTCTGGATTCTCTTTCAGCAACTTTTTCACCGCTTCACGCCCTTGGCCAAGCGTCTCACCCTTGTATTTCAAGAACGCCCCCGCTTTATCAATCACTCCATATTGTACCGCCAAGTCCAGTATATCACCAGTCTTAGAAATCCCTTCGTTGTACATAATGTCAAACTCCGCCGTCCTAAATGGCGCCGCAATCTTATTCTTCACTACCTTAATCTTGGTACGATTCCCCGCCACTTGATCACCATTTTTAATCTGACCAATTCGGCGAATATCAACCCTCACTGACGAATAAAATTTCAACGCGTTACCACCGGTAGTCGTTTCTGGGTTGCCAAACATCACGCCAATCTTCATACGAATCTGGTTAATAAATATTACCGTCGCCTTTGATTTTGCGATAATACCAGTGAGTTTACGCATCGCTTGCGACATCAGCCTCGCCTGCAAGCCCATCTGCGCATCCCCCATATCACCGTCAATCTCAGCTTGTGGCACCAAAGCCGCCACCGAATCTACCACAATCAAATCTACTGCCCCCGAACGCACCAATGTCTCACAAATTTCCAACGCTTGTTCACCATTATCTGGTTGCGAAATCAGTAAATCCTCAGTTTTCACGCCAATTTTTGCTGCATAAGCTGGGTCTAGGGCATGCTCCGCATCAATAAACGCTGTCTGCCCACCTTGTTTTTGCATCTCCGCAATCGCGTGCAAGGCCAAAGTCGTCTTACCCGAAGATTCTGGTCCATAAATCTCAATAATTCTGCCTTTTGGATAACCACCACCCAGTGCCAAATCCAGCGACAATGAGCCACTCGGCAACAGCTCCACATCAATTTTCTTCGCTTCCCCCAGTCGCATGATTGACCCATCACCAAACTGCTTAGTAATCTGCGCCACCGCCAATTCCAGCGCTTGATTCTTTCCACTCTCCACCGTTTCAGTCTTTTTTGCTTCTTTTTTTGCCATATATTACCTTCCTTAATTGTTAATTATATTATACCTTATTTCGCCGATTTTTCCCACAAAATCACCAAGGCACCACCACCCTAACACACTCGCCTAGCTCAAGTCAAGCATATCCTCAATATTTTATTCAAAAAATC
Organism: Candidatus Saccharimonadota bacterium; assembly: GCA_017431945.1. Taxonomy (GTDB): domain Bacteria; phylum Patescibacteriota; class Saccharimonadia; order Saccharimonadales; family Saccharimonadaceae; genus Nanosyncoccus. Next base: position 91,370 of record JAFRJZ010000005.1, on the reverse strand, counting down.
ATCAAAAAGTGCCGCAACCCCTCGGCACTTTCAAATTCTACCACTCCGATACTTGAGTAATCTCGTAAGTGGCCGATTTCATATCAGCTATATTTTCATCTAACACATATTGAAAAGCGGTTTCTTCAATCGTTTCGCCTGCACCGAGGCTAGTTATCATCACACTCTCTTCGTCAATAATCGTCCCAGCATCATTCTTCGCCTTAATTCTAATATCTAGCGAAATAGTATTGTCAGTCTTATTTGTCACAGTCACCGGCAAAGCCGTATTCGCAAAACTACCATCATCCTTCACCGTAAATTCACCAATCGTCACATCAATATCATTCTCCAAGATATATTCAGTGGCTTCACCCGAAACCTTTTTGCCATAATCCGCCAATTCATCGACCACCACATTCGCCGCACTAAATGCCAAAATATTCATTAGTATCGCCACCACAATCGACGCTATACCTAGTACCAACCCCGCAATTGCCTTGCCACCATGTTTCTTATACATCCCAATTGCACCAAAGATAATCGCCAGTGCACCTAGTGGATACGCAACAAAGATATTTACCACTGGCACAAAAGCAAATACCACACCGATAATACCCAGTACCAACCCCGCCGTAGTCAAACCAGTACCACCTTGAGAAGCGCTTTCTGTCTTAGTCTTTGGCGCACTTTTTGGTGTGCTCTTCTTTACAGTTGATTTTTTTGTAGTAGCCATAACGCTCCTCCTTAATTAGTTGCCCTTATTATACCATGCTCACAAATATTTATTCAACTTTCGTCAAATTATAGCTCAGTCGCACCAAATCCCGCACCTCACTTAAAGCCAACTGCCCACTCATTACAATTTCAATTCCTCCCTTGCCAAAATACCGCGATTCCATCACCGATTCGTATTTCTCGCACAACACCCCTCTTAATTTCTCATCCGTTCGCACCTCTATTGTATTCTTATGTACTACCAAAAATGCTCGCTCACCCACCATATATAATATATCCTCCCCCTGTTTTTTCTCTACAAAATCCGAGACTCCCTCTACTTCATGAATGTCAAATACCATTTCAACTCCTCCATTGAACCCCGTATATCGTCTAGCGCCCGGTGCGCCTCACGCTTCGTAAACTTTTTCCCTAGCGCTCCCTCAAAATACACCTTCCATGCACTCACATCTAGCATCCGATAATGCAGTCTTCGCGCCACCTCCGGCCATTCTCTGTCAATAAATTTTCTATCCTGATGAATTGAGTTCCCCGCTAGTATCACTTCCTTACCAAAATTTTCCTCTATAAATTTCAGCACCATCTGCTCCATCTTCTCGGTAGTCACCCCCTCCACATTCTGCTTCATCAGCGCCTCACGCGAGGCTTTATTTTTCTCCCAAAACTCCCCCACCATTCTTTCCTCCATCAATTCCGCTGGCACCTGTACCACTCCGGTCATCTCCGCCAAAGGTTTCAAATCCCATCCCGTCGCCACACAAGCTACCTCTAAAATTCGGTCTTGCACCGGATCTAATCCTGTCATCTCTAAATCAATCCACAATAAGGTCGCTTTTTTGCTCACTACATCTCCTCTGGTATTTCAATCCCTAGTAGATCCAGTCCACTCGTCATCACATCTAAGTACGCCCCCACTATCTCCATCCTTTCGCCCTCTCTTTCGTTCCCCACCACCGGACATTTCTCGTAAAATCGCGAGAACTCCTGTGCCAGTTCATACAAATAATTACACAATTTATGTGGCGCCTTCTCGCGCACCACCTCACCCAGCACACCCTTATATTCTATAATCTTCTTCACTAGCGCCTTCTCTTCACCCGCAATATCTTTCAGCTCCACCTCGCCTTTTTTATTGCTCAAAATCTTCTTCGCCCTTACGCACGAATATTGCAAATACGGCCCACTATTCCCCGTCATCTTCACCGAATTTTCAATATCAAAGATAATATCACCCCCTATCTTATATTTCAAAAACGCATATTTCGTCGCCCCTAGCGCCACCATAAAGTCCTCCGATTTGTAATCACGCTTCAAGGCCTCCGCAATCATTTCCAGCACCTCTACCGCCTTTAAGAAGTTCCCCTTTCTTGAAGACATTTTTACGCTTCCTGGCAATTTTACATTACCGTGCGTCAAATGCGTCGTTCGCTTCGGCAATTCTGCGTTCATCTCGCCCACACTCTTTAGCACCACCTTCATATAATCTACAATATCGTTCCCTGTTATCACTACCGACTCATCAAATTTCCAATCATCCCATTTCGTAAATATCAGCCCCACATCTTTTGCTTCATAAGTCGGCAACCCCTCATTATTAATAAACACCCTGGTATGTAAACCACACTTCTCTCCCTTATATACTACTGCGCCATCACTCTCTTCGTATACGCCACCTTTCAAACCCTTGCGTACTTCCTTCAAGCCTCGCCCCGCCACCTCGGACTCCGGATAATACTTATCAAATTTCAAACCAATTTTCGCATAAAAATCTTCAAAATATTTATAACTTAGTTCTCTACCTCGCCAATACAATTCCGCAACTCTCGAATCATGCAAATCCCCTTCCGCTATCGCATAAATCTCTTTATTTAACTGTACAATTTCTTTATGCGCCTGCTCATCCTCGTCATAAGCCCTAGTCCCCTCCACATAACATTTAGCAATATCCTCAATCGTTAAATTATCAGTATTCTTATCTTTCAGCGCATATATAGTCTTCGCTACATGTAACCCTACATCCCCACCAAAGTTCGCACGTATCACTCTACCCCCGGCAAATTCTATCAAGCGCGAAATCGCATCTCCTACTACTGAAGTATATAAATGCCCCACATGCAATACCTTAAACGGATTCGGATCGCTAAATTCGCACACTACTGTCTTGCCTGCATATTCGTCGCAGGCTATCGCACCAGCAAAATCACCCCTCATCTCCCCCAGTTTTTCCACAAAATATTCATCTGGTGATATAAAATTCAAAAACCCCGGTCGCGATACTTCCACGTTTCCAGTAAAATCCACCTTCTCCGCTATCTGCTCCGCTATCTCCATTGGCGCCTTATGCAACTGTCCCGCTAGTCGCATCGCCACATTTGAAGAGAAATCCGCTTCTACTCCTTCTGGCGCCACCGTCACCTCCGGCTCAATCTCTATCCCAAACAGTTCCTTAATTATATCACCCAACGAATTTTTAAGCTCTTGCATCTACTCCTCCTCTGGCACTATTGCTATTCTCAATTCATCCAATTGCTCCGCATCTACCGCCGAAGGCGAATCCATCATCAAATCCTCCCCTGCTCCATTCTTTGGGAACGGCACAATATCGCGGATATTATCTAGCCCTTCTAACACCATAAACATCCTATCCACCCCCGGCGCACAGCCCGCGTGCGGCGGCGCTCCGTATTTAAACGCGTTCAGCATCCCACCAAATCGCGCTTCTACATATTCATTGTTATATCCTAGTATATTAAATGCCTTATACATTATCTCTGGGTTATAATTTCGCACCGCCCCCGAACCAATCTCGTAACCATTTACTACTAGGTCATACTGGTCTGCCATAATTTCTAGTTTATCTTCAGTTTCTTCTAACGCCTTCAAGCCACCCTTTGGCATCGAGAATGGGTTATGCCCAAAGTCCAATTTGTTATTATTCTCATCCCATTCATAAAACGGAAAATCAATCACCCAACAAATCGCAAATTTATTCGGGTCTTTCAATTCAAAATGGTCAGCAAACGCTATGCGCAGTTGCCCCAACACCTTATTTACCTTCGCTCGTTCGTCCGCACCAAAGAACACCGCATCGCCATCTTTCGCCCCCGTCAGCTTCTTCACTGCCGCAATCTCTTCTTCACTCATGAACTTCAATATTGGCGATTTTGCCTCCCCGTTCTCATATAATATATAGGCTAATCCTCCCGCACCCAGTTTGCGCGCCTGCTCAGTAAACCCGTCAATTTGCGAACGACTCAAAGTCGCTCCACCTTTCACGCATAGCGCCTTCACACACGGCTGCTTAAACACCTTAAAATCAGTTTTAGCAAATACTTCGGTCAATTCCACCATCTCCATTCCATAACGCAAATCTGGTTTGTCAGTACCATACTTTTCCATCGCCTCACGGTAGCTAATTCTCGGCACCTCTTTAAACACCAATTCCTTCCCCGCAAACTCCGTTACTAATTTCTTATATAGTGGCTCTATCACCTGGCGCACCACTTCACCATCATCTACAAATGCCATCTCCATATCTAGCTGATAAAAATCACCATATAACCTATCCGCCCTCGGATCTTCATCACGGAAACATGGTGCTATCTGGAAATATTTATCCAGTCCCCCTACCATCAGTAGTTGCTTGAATTGTTGCGGTGCTTGTGGTAGCGCATAAAACTTCCCAGGATGAAGGCGCGATGGCACCAAGAAATCACGCGCGCCCTCTGGCGATGAATTCGCCAATATCGGCGTCGCCACTTCAGTAAATCCCTGCTCATACATATAGTCACGCAAGTACTTAATATATTCTGACCTCCGCTTCAAAATTTTCTGCATCTTCGGTCTACGTAAATCTAAGAAACGATATTTCAGACGTAATTTTTCACCCGACTCATCCCCATCATCATGTGTATTCACCGGTGGTGTTTCTGATTTATTCAATACCGTCAGCTCATTCACCACTAGCTCAATATCACCAGTCTCAATATTCGGGTTCTTTAAATTTTCACCTCGCTCGCGCACCACCCCGGTCGCCTCTAGCACATACTCGTCGCGCACCGTCTCCGCCAGCTTAAAGGCTTCCTCAGTATCCGGCGTCACCACCAGCTGTATAATTCCCTCATGGTCACGCAAATCAATAAATATCAACCCCCCGTGGTCGCGTCGCGAATTCACCCACCCCGCCACAGTTACGTTTTTCTTTCCTACTTTTAACTCATTTGACAATTCTCTCATTCTCTTATTATACCACAAGAGTAGGGCAAATTTACAGCTCTTTCGCCACCCCGGACTGCACCGCAAATTTACACAACACCATAACGCTCCTTCAACTCCTTCTTCCCCTCAGGGGTAGCATCATAAATATCCCGAATTTCATCATAGTCTAAGTCAGCATATTTTTACAAATTTTGTTCTAACCGCATAATTACTCGCCTACCCTGAATGCTATCAGCCTCTTTTTGATATTCTCGTTCTGTCACTTGTGCTATAATCTCAGAAATTTTTTTCTTAATTAGCAAAATTTGCTCTTCAAGATGAAGGCGTGATTCCAAAGTAGGAATAATAGCGTCTTTTTTTCTTAAGGCAGACCATTCATCTTTTCCAAATGAAAAAATAGCGCTACCGCTACGACTATTCAAATCATATATTTCTTTCTCTATATCTTCTATATCATATCTCGTAATACTCTTTGGGTCCTTGTTTAAAAATTTATCAAATGATTTCTCATACTCTGTTGTGTCCATCATTTCTCTTGCATGCTTCATCGCTTCGCTATCAGAGTCTGACATTTCATACCTATCTCCAAAAAGTCCAACATCAGAGCGTTCGTATATAGTACTGAAGTTTTTCTCATCACTTTTTTCCATAACAAAATCTTTTTCTACCAAAATTTGCTCACCATGCCCATCTCGCCAAACTTTTCGTATAATAGAATTTTCAATGTCATTATCTACTACGCCCTTATACAAAATATTCATTAAAAAGCCAGAATATTCCCCTCCACCTTCTCGTCGTTCATATTCTTCATTATCTCTTGCGATTGAATAAGCTCTCGTAAATGCAGCTTTGTCATAAAAGTCTTTATTCATTTCAACTCGTTTTTCAAAAGTACCAATTCTTTCAACTTTTTCCGCCTCTGCTTCTTTATCGGCTTTTATCTTTTCATTAGTATGCGCTTGATGCTCTTCCATGTATTCACGATAGTCAACGGCATCTCTCACGCCTTCTGGTAAAGTTCCATCGAGCTTAGCCTTTCTGAACACTTCTTCATAAGTCTGTTTTTCCGCCATATGCTCTTCATAAGACAGTACATCTTTTTTTTCACTGGCTAATTCTGATTTTGCGTTTTCTGGATTTTTCTCTACTTTTGGATATTCCATTTTTACCTCCGGCCTTATGCCATTTATTTATAAATCAGTTCCGAAAAAAGTGGAACACTCGCTATGAGTGTTCTAAATCCATATTCTGCAATCTGGCTTCAAGCCGACTGGAGCGAGTGCTCCACATTGACTTGAATTTTAAACCAGATATTCTACCAAATCACAAAATCTGAATTTAGAACAATTCCATTATACCACAGCAATTACCACTTCACAACCCACTAATAAACTATGCTATAATATAATCATGAGCAGAAACAACTCAGAGTCCAAAGTCGAAATCAAAGGCATCACCCCCGAAAAGCCCAATAAATCCACCAAGTCTGACAAAACTTCCAACTCCCCCACTTCCGACAAAAAACCCACCGATACTAGTATCCGCCGTCGCATTTTTACTATAATCGAGCCCTACAAAGGCTCCGATCGCCTCAGCCGCTTTTACGACCGTGCTATGGTTGTAGTCATCATCTTTAGCATTATCCCCCTCTTTTTCAAAGATGATGTCGGCTTCCTTTTTGTCATCGACAAAATTTGCGTCGCTATCTTCATTATGGATTACATCCTCCGCTGGCTCACCGCCGATTACCGCTTCAAAGACAAAAGCCGTCGCGCCTTTATTCACTACCCCTTCTCCGCTATGGCTATCATCGACCTTATATCTATCCTCCCCTCTCTTACTGTCATCAATAACGCCTTCAAACTCTTCCGCCTTATTCGCCTTGCCAAGCTCGTCCGCATTGCCAAATTCCTTCGCTATTCTCGCAGCTTCAAGATCATCCTCGGCATTCTCAAAAAATCTTACCATTCCCTCTTAGCTGTCGGTGTCGCTGGTGCCGCCTACATCGTTATCGCTGGTCTTATCGCCTTTAACGCTGAGCCTGAAAATTTTGACTCTATCTTCGACGCTATGTATTGGGCAGTCATCGTCTGGAATATCGACCCATCATCCGTTAGTGGCCACATTGTAGCTGTCTGTTCAGTTATTTTCGGCCTTGCTATCGTTGCCCTCCCTACCAGTATTATCACCGCTGAATACGTCAATAAACTCAACCGCGCCGAACGCTCCGACAACTTTAAGAAAGAAATCCAAGAAATCAACCGCGAAATCGAAGAAGACATCGAAAAAGACATCAAAAAAGACCTCGAAAAAGACCTTAAAAAATAACCTAAATATCCAATTTTAACGAGCAAGTTGCCCGTTTTCTTCGTTCGAAGCGGGTCTTAATCGACCAGCGAGAACGAAAAAACGGCAAATTGCCGTTAAAATGGCGGAAGGGACAGGATTCGAACCTGCGAAGAGGTTGCCCCCTTACACGCTTTCCAAGCGTGCGCCTTCAACCACTCGGCCACCCTTCCGCATATCATCATTATATCACACCTTAACATATTGTGATATAATTGACCAAAATCAAACTTTAAGGAGTTTTCTATGACAGAATCTACATCAACCAACAAAGAAGTCAATAAGCACCTTTTTGTCTGGGTATTCAGCTTTTTACTCGGTGGCCTCGGCATTGATCGCTTCATTCGCGGCCAAATCGGCACCGGCGTTTGCAAATTATTATTCAATTGGCTCACTCTCGGCATCTGGGAGCTTGTAGATTTCATTATTGCCGCCGTTAAAGCTTACGGCAGCGAATGCAAAGGCGAAAACCTCATCTTCGACGCCAACGGCAAATACACCATCTAAAACTCAAAAACGACCACCAGTAAAGGTGGTCGTTTTCTCAACTTCTTAATTATATCCTTCTAATCCGCTCTAGCACATCCTCTACGTCCGCTATATAACTCCTTACTCTTCCCCTATACTCATCCATAGCCCACACTCTTCGTTTTGCTTTTAGCGCTTCTTCGTCTTGGTTCAACGCCCACAAAAGCCGCTCACCAAATTCCTTATCACCCAATTGCTCTTGATGCCTTAAAATATCAGTCATGTATTCATCAACGGAATCCTCTTTCATGTGTATCGATTGTTCTAACCCTTCGGTCGCCCGCTCCAATTTACTCAGTTCTGCCTGTATTTCATCTGCATCAAGCGAATGATTTTCTAACGCTTCTTCTATTTTCTCAAACGACTCATCAAATTTCATCGCACTGCCGTTTATAAAGTCCTGCTGTTTCTCTATTTTCCGCCTAGTCTCATCTAATTGGTCTTTGATTTTTTCCAATTCTTCATCATTAATTTCAGTCTCCTCATCATTTTGCGTCTCAGCACTTTTATCCGCCTCCTGTTCTTCATATTTTGATTTCAAAAGTCGCATCGCCTCGCCATTCATCGCTTCGTCTAAATATTCTTTAATTGCCGCCTTTTCTGTTTTATCAACCTTAGGATCATCCAAATACTCTTGTAACTTCCCATAATCTTCTAACGACTTAGCACCCCTACCATCATCAAAATACTTATCACCCACCGCATCAATCAGCGCCAAATCAAACGCCAAACTCTCCATTTCAAACATTCTCATCGCCCCCGTTTCATTTTTTATCTCATCATGTGCCTTCAAAAAATCATGTGCCTTATCAAAATATTCAGTCTCCAGAAGTCCCGCCGTCCCACCATCTTTTTTTTCTGCTCTATAAAGCGCCGATTCTTCACCCGAACTCACCAGGTGGTAATTCAATCCATTTCGCTCCATCTCCTCCGGAAACGCTTTTTTATCATTTTCTGCCGCCTTTTCAACCATCTCCACTTTTTGCTCTTTGTCTTCTGTCGCCTTTTCAAACTGCTCGTTGACTTCGTTTTCTGAACCTTCCTCTAGCTCCGAATCTATTTTTCCTACACCCGAATTAAACTCGCTTCTTTCAAGCCTAATTTCATCTTCTTCTGAGTCTTGCTGTTCACGCCACTCTTCAAACGGCGGCATATTTCCCGAATTCTGGCTCAAAATCTCCGCACCACTAGCATCATTTCCATTCCCCTCGCCCTTCACCTCAGTGTATGCACCAGTTTTCTCCGGATTGTTATCCATAATTCCCTCCTTTTCCTCTATTATACCACGATTATGCTTATTTTATCTCGCTTCTCGGCATAATATCTAAATGATACGGATTTACCGGTTTCACTCCCGATAAAATCTCGTAATACGCTGCCACCCCCACCATCACTGCATTATCACCCGCAAACTTCGGTTCCGGAAAATACACCATGTCGCCAAATTTTTCTCTAAACACTTTTCTCAATTCTTCATTTGCTGACACTCCTCCTGACACCACTATTGACTTTACCTCTGGAAACTTTTTCAATGCCATCTCCATTTTTTCGGCCAGAATATCCACTGCTGTTCTCTGGAAACTCGCCGCAAAATCCGCCACTTGTTGCTCGTTCAAATGATTTTTCAAATCGTGGCTCGGGTGCGAAATCGGCAACCCTAATTCCTTCTGTACCACTCTCAGTACCGCAGTTTTCAACCCCGAAAACGAAAAGTCCAACCCCTCAACCTGCGGATGCGGCAACTTATATTTAAACGCATCGCCGTTTTCTGCCACCTTTGCAATACTCGGCCCACCCGGATACGGCAATCCCAATATTTTCGCCACCTTATCAAAACATTCCCCCACCGCATCATCTCGTGTCGTCCCCACAATTTCAAACTGGTTATGCTCCCGCATATACAAAATCTGCGTATGCCCACCCGAAATCACTAGTGCCAACAGCGAGAAGGTGGGTGAAGGAGAATAAACACTATGTGCTCTACGGGACGTAAAGACTTGGCCCGAGTGGCCCGGAACGTGCCCGAAGGGCACGTTGTGTTTATTCTCCTTCACCCCCACACCAACCCAATTAGCATAAATATGCGATTTCAAATGGTGTACCGCATAAAGCGGCTTGTTGTGCAGTATCGCCAATTGCCTCGCCGTCAGCGTCCCAATCAGCAGCGACCCTAGTAACCCCGGCGTATGCGTCACCGCAATCGCATCTATCTCCTTCCAAGAAATCCCCTCCATCGCCCTATCTAGTACCGGCATCATCGCCTCTAGGTGCGACCGCGCCGCCACCTCTGGTATTACACCACCGTACTCCGCAAAAATATCCACCTGCGACACCACCACGTCGCTCAAAATCTCCAATTCCCCATCCACCCCCTCTACTACTGCCACCGCCGTTTCATCACACGACGTCTCAATCGCCAATATCTTCATACTACTAAAATTATACCATATCAAAGGGCCCCTCTAAAGGAGCCCTTCACTACATTAGCAAACTCTCAACTTCTTCAAATACTTTTCATCCGCACCGTGCGCCTCCAGCGCCCGATAAAACTCAAACCGTTCGCCGCTCTTAACCAACCGCTCGTAGTCCAAATGCTCCGCAATTTCATCAACCGTCAAACGATTAATTCCAGCATCCAGCATCTGTAACGCTACTCGTGCATGGTAATCAGACCAAACGTCAGTTTCGTGACCAAAACACAAATCAAAAGCCTTATAAAACAAATCTGGCTCTATTTCGGCACCATGCCAAAACAGCGCTAACATCATTTCAAGACAGCCTCCGCCGTCAAGACTTTCTCGGTTATTGCGACAATACTCATAAAACTGCCGACCCAATGCCTTAACTGCATCCTCACTCAGGTTGCGCAAAAACTTGTCGAACTTCTCCAAGTGTCCCCTGAAATCGTAGAATAAATCTCTCCCGGAAAGATGCTCTATCACATACATATAGTCAAGGCCCAGCTGTTCAACATACCCCATCGCCTCTTCTACGTAATTATTTTTGTCTCGTAGATGACGATAAATACTCTCCGCAACGTTGGTATTCTCAAACAACCACTCAGGCGTCACTTTCACGCCAGCAATTTTACGACGGTGATTCTTCATCAACGCCAAAATATCTTCACCTTCTGCAATTTTGATAACCCCATAAATCGCGTCTTCGTCCAACACCCCTTTCTCGTATAAAAACTTCAGTCCTTTCTCAATACTCTTTCTATCATACCATTCTTCACTCATGCCAAAACGACTTACTTCTTCTTTCAACCGGGGTTCTACTTTATCAAACACCGCTTTCGGGTCAAGACCAGCCACATCCACCAAACGATCAAACTTTCTGTAGGCATATTCTTCGTTGATTTTTTCCAGCAAACACTCGTCACTTGCGCCCAATCCTTTAAATACTACTATTTTCGCCAATTCATTACTATAAATATTGCCAAGGCTCATTTTCACCAACCAATCGACATCAACACCAGTATCAATCAATCTATAAGCATTTCGCCTTACCATTTCAGCCATGGGAATTAGACAACCAGCGCGTTTAGACGCATTTACCTCTTTAAAAACCGCTTCCAAATCTATCTCGGCGCCATACTCCACCAACTCCGGATACCATCTAACGATGTTATCGCCATTTAGCAAAGCAATCACTCTAGCAGGTTTTACTCCGGCTTTCAAAAAGTCCAAAAGATGATACGAAAACACAATTTGCGTTTGTTCGTCTCTCTGTATGCACCAAACATCTTCTAAGGTCGTCTCTATAGTATTCAGCAGTTCTAACCAATCGTCCACTCCTGAAGCATTTGCCAACTTTTCCAAAATCAACTTATCACTATCCAACATCTGCGACATTTCCTCACCTCCATCAATCTCGAGTTCACTAATGTCAAAATACGAGGCTCTTTCGCCCCTAGCCTTCCCTGTAATTATACCACAAACCCCTAAACTCCGCAAACCCTAGACCCCACCCATAAAACAATGTTATAATGGTCTTATGTTTTTCGACATCGTCGGTTGGATTGGTATGATTTTAGTATTGCTAGCCTACCTTTTGCTCTCCACTGGCAAAATCACCAACGGCAAATTATATCAATCCCTCAACCTACTCGCCGCCCTCCTTATGGCCATTGGCCTGTTTCCTAAAAACGCTTGGTTCTCTTTTGTACTTCAAGTCATCTGGGGCCTAGTAGCAATTTTCGCTTTAATTAAATTCACCAAACCACAGAAAGGATCTAAAAATGCCCACCGCAAAAACCGCAAAACCCACTAAAACCATCAAACCTACCGACGTCGCCAACGTCATTGAATTCTACCTCATCTGCAATAAACTCAAAGACACCATCCGCACCGGTTGGCAAAACTGGGGTGTTAATCGCGACCGTCTCGAATCTGTCGCCGAACACATCTACGGCACCCAAATGCTCGCCATCGCTATTCACTCCGAATTTGACTACCATCTCGACCTCAGTAAAGCTCTCTTCATGCTTGCCATCCACGAACTTGGCGAAGCCCTCATCGGCGACTACACCCCATTTGAGATTGACAAATCCACCAAAGAAGAACTCGAACTCAAAGCCGTCCATCAAGTTTTAAAACCACTCAAAAATCACCAACAACTCGAAGATTTATTCACCGAATTTAACAACCAGAAAACCCCCGAAGCCAAATTCGCCCACGCTTGCGACAAACTCGAATGCGATCTCCAATGCAAACTTTACGACGAAGAGCACACTGTCAACCTTACCGACCAAACCTACCCCTCCGCCCTTCAAGACCCTATCGTCCAAGAACTCTTCAAAGACGGCGCCTCTTGGTCTGAAATCTGGCTCAAATTCAGCCAACAAAAACACCCCTACGACCCCAATTTCCGCGCCATTTCCGACTACGCGCTCCACCACTCTTTATAAAATCCACAAAGTTTTCCACAGCCCCAATAACCCCTGTGGAAAACTCCACTCTTCCCTGTTAGATTGTCAAATTTACCCTCAATATCCACTCTGTGATATAATAATTTCATGGAAATTCCTCTTCAACAGACCAAAAACTGGCAAAAATTCTTAGAGCAAACCGGCGCCACCACTTTTTTTAAACAAACTAAAGATTTTACCTATCTTGCTGAACTTAAATCCACTCCACTAGGTGACTACCTTTATTTACCATACGGCCCTTATACCCCACACAAAAATAGCCTTGAAAAGGCTCTAGAAAGCCTCCATAAGCTCGCAACTGCCAAAAAGGCTATGTTTATCCGAATTGAGCCTCAAATGCCCTTAGACGCCGATTTTTTGCGTCAGACTACCAAAAAATCCGCCAAACACAGCCCCAAACCTATAAGACCCTTAAAAGTCAAAAAATCCCACGACCTCGACCCCGCCGACACCTGGGTTCTCGACCTCACCCCTGATAAACCCGCCATCATCAGCGGTTTTTCACAGGGCACCCGCACCCGCTACAACCAATTTGCGCGCAAAGGTCTCACGGTCACCACTTCTAAAAACCCCGCCGACATCAAATATCTCGTCGCTCTCCAGCAAAAACTCGCCAAATCCAAAAATATCGGCACTTTTTCCGAAAACTACTTAAAAACCGAACTCGAGCAAGATTTCGCCACCCTCTACCTCGTCCACTATACTCCTTCTAACGAAAAAACCGATAAAATCATCGCCGCTTCCCTGTTTTTCGACCACGCTAGCACCCGCTACTACATGCAGTCCGCCGCCGATCTTGACTATCGCAAACTCCCCGCCACCGTTGCCCTACTCACCACCGCCATTTTTGACGCCAAAGACAAAGGTCTTAAGAATTTTGATTTTTGGGGCATCGCCCCCGACGGCGCCCCAAAAAGCCATCCTTGGGCCGGCTTCACCGATTTCAAAAAATCCTTCGGCGGCCAAGCCGTCCATTACTCCGGCACCTACGACCTCATCCTCAAACCTTTCAGATATACTCTCTACAAAATCTTCCGCGTTTTGAACAGAATCAAGCGTAAAATCATGAATTAACTTTTCTTGGATTTTTAAGAAGTAAATTAAGCACTTTTTGTAAGTATTTGTTAAGTCAGATTTGAAATGAAAAAATGTATATTCTTGTTCGCCCCTTGGGACGCGACCTTCGTTTACCAATGTATGACATTTTTTCATTTCAAGTCACGAACAAAAAGTGTTTAATTTACTTCTTATTTCTACTTATCATATTTTTTCAAATTAAACAGCGGTTGTTTTTCGGCATCAATAATTCCCTGCGCCTTCTTCATCAACTTTTTCAGCGCCACTTCTGATTTCGCCGACCCCACATGCACCGTTTTCACTACTCTTCCCTTCTCTTTATAGCACACCTGCACCCCCGTCGCCCCCGATCCCGTCTCAAATTTTCTAATATAAGCCATAGCTCCATTATATCAAGTTTTACACAATTCAGCTCATGTTTTTTATTTTAATTCCCTTATATTTAGCAACCACTTGACTTAGCAACCCGCCCATGCTAAACTAGCCATAACAATTACCAGCGAGTGGGCGGTAATTGGGAGCACCTACTGATATGCCAAGCTAAGTTTTTAATACCACTATTTCACAGCTTAGCTTTTATGGCTATGTCATAAAACACTCAAGCTGACAACCACAACAAACCATAACCGCCAAACAGTCAAAAAATTTCACGGACTCAACAGGGAAATATGAGCGAAATAAGAAATAAATTAGTTTTTACGAAGACTTTGTTAAGTCCAGATTTGAAATGAAAAAATGCCACCCTTTAGGGAGCATTTTTTCATTTCAAGTCGTCTGAGTAAAGACTAATTTATTTCTTATATTACCTCTAGTTGTTTCTTAAGTCTCTCTATCAGCGCCTGTTTCTCTTTAATCCCATCTTGCGTCTGCTTCACTAGATGTACCGGCGCCTTATCCACATACGCCGGATTCATCATCCTCGCATTTAGGGCATCCAATTCACGCCCCACCGCCAAAATTTTCTCCTCTAAAGTCGCTCGATACTTCGCCACCACCTTCTCTGGCACATCTAAGTACGCTTCGCTATTCATGGTTGCTAACCTTAGTCCCCTCGGTTGTCCTTCACACGATTCTACCGCCGGTACCCCCGTCAACTTACAGATCAGCTCCGCATTTTCCGCCACCAGGGAATCATCACCATACAAAATTTTCCAGCGTTTACCACCTTCAATCACCTGCAAAGTCGCTCTTGCTTCGTTTACTACTTCACGAATTCGTTCAAATTCGCCTGCTGTCATCGGGTCATACTCTAATTTTGCTGGCCATTTTTGCGTAATAATCATATCTTCCGTCCACGACAAATTTTGCCAAATCGCCTCTGTTACAAACGGCGCAAACGGATGTAGCATCACCAAAATCATCTCCAAAGTTTTCTTCAAGAGTGGGGAATTACGATAAATCTTTTGACTTTCCAAAAACCAATCCGCATATTTATCCCAAATCGTTGAATACAGCGTCTCCACCGCCTCCGCAAACCGATAATTCAGCATATCTAATTCCACTTTCTCCCGACACACATCCAGCTCTCTACAAATCCAATCCTCCCCAGTGTTGAGCGTGGTGCATGTATCAAAGTCGTCGTCTTCACTCACAATATCATCCACCAACCTCGCCACATTCCACAACTTATTACACAAATTCCTCCCCGATACCACCGAATTCTCTGAGAACGCTTGATTCATCCCTGCCGATCGCCCCCTCAGTATCCCCAGTCTAAACGCATCTGATCCATATTTCGTCACTAGCTCCATCGGGTTTATCACATTCCCCTTTGATTTACTCATTTTTTGTCCATGTTCATCTAGCACCAAGCCATGCAAATACACCTCGCGGAAGGGAACTTCACCTGTTACATACACGCCAATCATAATCATCCGCGCCACCCATGCAAACAGAATATCCGCCCCTGTTTCCATCACATTCAGCGGATAATACGGGTTCGGCACCCCCTCTACCCAATCCGTACACACCATCGGCCAATGCGCCGACGAGAACCATGTATCAAATGTATCCTCATCTCGCATATATTTCACACCACCTACCTCTATCTCTGTCAAATTCGTCCTCGTGTCAAATACCCAATCCGGCGAATCCGTCGCATCTTCATTTACCTTCCTAAACATCGGTATCGCAATCCCCCACGGAATCTGCCGTGAAATATTCCAATCTTTCAACCCCCTTAGATAATTCACCAGCACCTTTTTCTTACTAGCAGGGAAGAACTTAATTTCACCCTTTTCTAATCGTTCTATTGCCAATTCCGCCAATTTCTCCACATCTATAAACCACTGTTCTTTCAGCATTGGCTCAATCACTGTACCGCACTTATAACAATGCGCTACCGCATGCTCAATCTTCTTCTCTCCCCGCAGTAATCCCTGTTCTTTCAAATCTTTCAACACCTTTTTACGACATTCCTCGGTAGTCAGCCCAGCATAATTTGGCCCTGCCGCATCCAGCATCAAACCATCTTCACCGATCACCTGTACTCTAGGCAAATCATGCCGCTCCCCCACCTCAAAATCATCATAATCATGCGCTGGCGTAATCTTCACCACCCCTGTTCCATACTCCATATCAGCATGTTCATCAGCTATAACAGGAATCTCGCGTTTTGTCAAGGGCAACCTCACATGTTTACCTATCAAATCCTTATATCGCTCATCCTCCGGATTCACCGCCACCGCCACATCCCCAAATAACGTTTCAGGACGAGTGGTGGACACGACAAGAGCGGAAGATGATTCAACATCAAATTTTTCGGAGGATGCGGAGCTGCGGCGAGCTTGAGCGCCGTCCGCCCGTAACGACGGGCCGGACGGACGCGCCTCCGAAAAATTCTGATTTGAATCATCTTCTACTATCGGATATGCAATCTCCCACAACATCCCTTTCTCATCCTTGTGCTCCACCTCTATATCCGCAAACGCCGTCCTATGCTTCGAGCAATAATTTACCAACTTCTCCCCTCGGTAAATCATCCCATCATTCCACATTTTTTCAAATGTCTTATACACTCTCGCCACCACATTTTCATCTAACGTAAATGTCAAATCATCCCAGGCACACGACGCTCCCAGCGCCCTCAGTTGCAACTCCATATTCCCCCGCTGTTCTTCTACAAAATCCCACACCTGCGCATACAGCTCATCTCGCGAATATTCAAATCGCGACTTACCTATCTTTTCTAGCGACTTCTCATACACCACCCAGGTCTCAAACCCAGCATGGTCCGCCCCTGGTATATACCAAGCCGATCTACCACGCAACCGATAATATCTCGTCAGCGAATCTTCCAAAGCCACCGTCAGCCCATGGCCAATATGTAAATTCCCATTTGCGTTCGGTGGCGGCATCACTATACTGTAATACTTACTCTGATCCAACCCCTTTTCCGCATCAACACCCCGAGAAGACGCATCATTTACTGGATACTGTGGCACTTTCGGCCGAAACGCCCCCGACGCCTCCCAAGCCGCATAAATTTCTGGTTCCTTATCCCCCGGTTCATAAGATTTCGCAAATTTCATCATACCCTCATTATATCACACCGCCACCACACCACCTTCCCTTCCTCATTTATTCATGTTATAATCATAGAGTAAGTTATTGCCGCACTTAACTAGTTATATCTTATGCACCTTTCAGAGGAGATTGTATTATGGAGAGAGTTAATTATTACATCCAGGGGTGGAATCAGCGCCACAAAGAAAATTTCTTTCTTGAACTTTTGTCTCACGGCAAAGATTTTTACCTCGTCATCCGTTGTCGTCCAGGCGTCCGTTGCGATATCGGCGCCACTAGTTGGGAGTTGTTACGTGCCAAAGTTTTCTGTGGCACCAATCAAGTCTTGCAAGTCACTCCCGACCCAAACAATCAAAACTTCGAAGAATTCACCGCCAAAGAAAATGGCAAACTCACTCTTTTATTCAGAAAAGACATTAATGAGTTTGATTCTGCCGAAGCTGGTAAGTTCATTCTCAAATTAGAGAAGCTCCTTACTCAGACTCTTCCCGAATATGTGTATGCTGCTTAAATTTAAGCTACATCATACCACAGTCACACTCCTTTCAAAAGGCTCGCGAATTCATGTACCGCGGGCCTTTACCCTTTTTTATACCCTTTCATGTTTATGCCAAAAATCGCTCTAATCCCCCAAAATTCGCGAAATACACCTATTTTAGTGCCAGCTTCTCTACCATTTCTTGCATTTCAGCTTCTGTTGGCTTCAAAGTCTTCCCATATTCCCATTTTTCATCTAGTGGCGTCAAGTGCACATGCGCATGCGGCACATCCGTCCCCACTACCTTCATCAGCGTTCGCGCACCCAGCACCTCCTCCATATGCTTCGCCAACTTCTTCACCGTCGCCATCAGCGCCTGATAATCTTCGTCACTCAGGTCATAAATCTTGTCCACCTCCACTTTCGGCACCACCAGCACATGCCCCATCACCTCCGGGTTAATGTCCAAAAACGCCAAGGTCTTATCATCTTCATAGATTTTATAACAGGGAATTTCACCCATAATGATTTTACTAAAAATACTGCTCATATCTTTATTATACAACATTTTAAATTTTGTGCTCTTTTTTCGCCAAGTCCACAACCTAAACTATACCAGCCCTACAAATTAGTCAAAAAGCCCCTGTCGGCAATCGTGCCTATATTACAGCAAATAGTTTAAAAATGAGAATCTAAGGTCAGATGTTGGCTCCGTGTTTAATAAGGGTTTCGCGATGTTTGAGTACATCATCAGGGTCTAAACGTGAAACAAGGTTATCAATATTTGCTCCGTGGTCTAGGAGGGTGTCTAGGTTATAGACTATACCATATGAGTCCAAACGAGAGATGAGGTTGTTAATATTAGCTCCATGGTCTAGGAGAGCGTCTAGGTTCTTGGCTATCATATAGGGGCCTAATTGCGAGACAAGGCCATCAATATTAGCCCCATGGTCTAAGAGGGTGTCTAGGTTATAGACTATATCATATGAGTCCAAATAATAAGAGATGAGGTTGTTAATATTAATATTAGCTCCATGGTCTAGAAGAGCGTCTAGGTTTTTGGCTATTTGATGGGGCAGTAATTGCGAGACAAGGTCGTTAATATTAATATTTGCTCCATGGTCTAGGAGGGTGTCTAGGTTAAAGGCTATTTGATGGGGCAGTAATTGCGAGACAAGGTTGTCAATATTAGCTCCATGGTCTAGGAGAGCGTCTAGGTTTTTGGCTATTTGATGGGAGTCTAATTGCGAGACAAGGCCATCAATATTAACCCCATGGTCTAGGGCATATCCAATTCCATATTTTTGGCGTAGTTCAGGAATTCTAGGGTCGCTTTTGTTATAGGTATCAAGAGTTTTAATGGGACGATTTATTTCATAGATAAATTCTAATTCTTCTTTTGTTAGGTCTTCGTTGTTTTGCATCTTACGATCTAAGGCTATTAACTGTTTCTTATCTGCGAAGGCCTCAAGAAAATCTTCGCCACCAGGTAGTGAGCGTACTTTTTCTTCTACGATTGGTACTAGCGAATCTTCTAGAGCTTGTCCTTCATTTAGCCCAGAGATTTCGGCGACTCTGCCATCGGTGCCTAGACGAATTGAAGCACAGGCTGATTCGGATAAAGTATTGGTTTCTGGGTTTTGTAAATGGAAGAGAATGAATTTAGCCTGATTGCTGGCACTGTTGTTTCCAGGACCATTATATTCATAATAGCCTCCATAATTGCCATATTTTAGATAGTTACGTCCAGTACCAGAATCTGCGATACACCAAGGGGTACCTTCGGCAGCACTAGCGAGATGTTCTTCTTCACCTGGTAAGTATTCTACCCATTCACCATGAACATCCTCGGTCCTTTCTGGGGTCTTGGGGATAGCTTTTTCACTTAATAGGATCTTGGAATAGAGTTTATTGAAATTACCAGACTTAACGAGAGCTTCTAGCTCAGCGTCTTCTGCAGATCTTTCTTGATGATGTCTATCATTGTCTGGTTGATCATAGAAGTCTTTAACTAGGCCGTAAGTTTTAGCTAGTACAGCTGGATTCAGCTTAGGATAAGGAGCTACGGTGTGTTTATCACGCTTTGCAAATTGTTGTTTATCCTTGTCAAAGACGCCCATCTTGCTCATACCATCCCAGGCATAAACCTTAAACCATGTGGGATAAGGAGAGTTCTCGCTGCCGAGATAATTAGCCCAAGATGCTAAAGACTCTTCTTGTAATCTTTGTATTTCTGCCGTCTTGGCAACTCTATCTATGCCATAATCACCGTGCCCCTCGTCTCGCAGTATTTGCTCTTGGGATCGCCAATAGCTTTCTGGAATCTCATCTTCCTGTATGATTAATCTGCGGCTAGATTCCTTCCAAAGTTTCTTTTCTATAGGATTACCATGTTTAGCGATTAATTGTTCTAGACGACTAAGGTAGCTATAATTACGACGTTCGTTATTCTTACCTGGGAGCTTCTCGCCTTGCTTACGAGCTTTATTGAAACTAGATTCTACACTTTTGTGACGACTTTCATAGCTGGTACTTGAAAGGACTTTGGAGCCTCGTTTTAATTCTGCTATGTGTTCTTCGTAATCTGGTAAATCCGAAAGAGTGGATGATGGTAGGTCTTCAGGTTGTTCTTCATGTCGGGCACTACTTGTTGAGTCATTCTCCATAATATCTCCTTTAAATGCTTTGCAGTAATTATAGCACAACCTAATATTTACATTCTACTATTTAGCTAAAACTTTATTAGTTTTATCTCACTCCACCCACCCCTCAGCTACGAGCCAGCAAGGCAGCGCGCCGTGAATCCGTACCACTTACGGGTGTTGAGGGACGGGCCGACGTAGCCATCGCCGTCCAGGCCCAAGTCGTAAGCGTTCGGAGCTGAGAGTGCCAACTTAGCCCACCAGCGCCCGCGCGAGCCACGGTTGAGCACCGAGGACCCGTTAACGCTGCCGGAAAAGAGGAAATTATTAGGATAAGCACGAAAACGTTGATTAACCGCCATATCAGTCTGACTCCAACCAGAACCACCATAGGCCAAGGAGAGAGCGCCAAAGGAGTTGGTGCTGGTGGTGCCACTATAGTATTTTTAATAAATACATATGCTATAATTGCTAACAATGAGCAAACAGCTGATATTCATAGACGATTCAGGGGATCCAGGGTTTAAAAAAGCCTCTAGTAGCAATTTTGTCATAGCGGCCGCACTTTTTATTGATCCCGAAATAGCAATGTCGTTATCAGAGCGCATTACAAAATATCGCGAGTCCCTTGGGTGGCGCAACGATTACGAATTCAAGTTTACCAAAATACGCAAAGATATTATCGCAGACCTTCTAAAAATCATTTCTGAATATGACTTTCAGATCTATGCCACTTATGTTGATAAAGCCAGCTTTCGCCAGACATCCGCCATCATCGATAAGCAGAAACTCTACGACTGGACGATTAAAGAGCTCTTAGACATAATCCCAATAGAAGAAGCCAAGATTGAGATTGACGGGCGCTCAAGCAAACAAAACATGCGCAAAACCGCGACCTATCTTCGTCGCGAAATCAATAGAAATGGCGTGAAGAAAATCACAATTAAATTCGAAGACTCAACAGAAGATAATCTAATTCAGCTAGCCGACCTAATCGCTGGTTCCATTAACCGTTCAATGACAGACAAAACAGATGCCAAAGTCTATATTGACATTATTAAGAATAAAATCATTAAGATAAAGCGCATAAACCAAAAATAAAATGAAATCAGCCCTATCTCTTTCGAGCAGGCGTCCATACGGACACTTTTCGGGCTGACTTCCTCTACCCTTATTATATCACAATTGCCAAAATATAACAAGACCTTTTCTATTCAACCCCCAGCCACCCCCTCAGCTACGAGCCAGCAAGGCAGCGCGCCGTGAATCCGACCCACTTATGGTTGCCGCCGGACGGGCCGACGTTGCCAGTGCCGCCCAGGTACAAGTTGTACGCGTTCGGAGCCGAGTACGCCGACTTAGCCCACCAGTCCCCGAGCGAGCCACGGTTGGTCACCGAGGAACCGTTAACGTAGCCGGAAAAGAGGAAATTATTAGGATAAGCACGGAAACGTTGATTAACCGCCATATCAGTCTGATTCCAACCAGAACCACCATAGGCCAAGGAGAGAGCGCCAAAGGAGTTGGTGCTGGTGGTGCCGCTATGCCCATTTACTAAAAACTCACATAAACTATACATAATCTATACATATCCTTGACAAAACTATACATATTTGTTAATATGTATACATGACCTATAAAGACAAAATCTACGAAATCCTTTCGAATAATCCCGGCCTCTCAGCGCTACAAATTAGCCAAAAAGCCCCTGTCGGTAATCGTACATACGTGAGCAAAAACCTCGCTACTCTCATCGCCGAAGGCAAAGTACGTAAAGAAAAGCACGGCCGAGAAGTAATTTATTTCGTCTCAGATAAAATCATCGCCCTCGAAGAAAACCTCAAGCTACCCGGTCTCCACGAAGACGAAATCTGGAAAAAACTTATCAGAAGCACCAATTTTCTAGATAACATTTCCGAGAACGCCACCAACATTTTATATTTCGCCTTCACCGAGATGCTTAATAACGCCATCGACCACTCTCGATCTGGGTTCGGCTATGTCAAAATCTGGCTCGAAGACGACACCCTCAAATTCATTGTCAAAGATAGCGGCATCGGCGTTTTTAGGAATATCATGACTAAAAAGCACTTAAACTCCGAAACCGACGCCATCCTCGAGCTTGTCAAAGGCAAATTCACCACCGCACCACGCTGGCACTCTGGTGAAGGCATCTTCTGGACATCCAAGGTAGCTGATTACTTCGAACTTAAAAGTTACGACTTAAAACTCGCCATCGCCAACAGTTTAGACGATTACACCATCTCTGAACTCACCGAGCCGATAATCGGCACCGAAGTATATTTTGAAATCAATGTTCACACCACCAAATCTCTACAAGAACTCTTTCGCGAATTTTCACTCGACCACCAACATACTACCATCGACACTACCATCATCCCCGTTAGGCTCTTCGAAGAAGGCGACATTTGGATTTCTCGCTCTCAGGCCAAGAAGCTTCTCGCCGGTCTCGAAAAATACAAAAAAATCATCTTTGATTTCGCTGGTATCAACGTTATCGGTCAAGCCTTTGCCGACGAAATCTTTCGGGTCTTTAACATTTCTCACCCAAATATCAAACTCGAAGTTATTAACGCATCTAATTCCATCAAATTAATGGTCGAGCACGCTAAAGCCGATTCTACTGGCCGCTAAGCTTTAAGAATTTTATTCCCTCTTACCCCCACCCCAGCCAACCCTCAGCTACGAGCCAGCAAGGCAGCGCGCCGTGAATCCGAGCCACTTACGGTCGTAGCCGGACGGGTAGACGTTGCCATTGTAAGCCAGGTTCAAGCGGTACGCGTTCGGAGCCGAGTACGCCGACTTAGCCCACCAGTACCCGATCGAGCCACGGCTGCTCACCGAGGAACCGTTAACGTAGCCGGAAGAGAGGAAATTATTCGGATAAGCACGAAAACGTTGATTAACCGCCATATCAGTCTGATTCCAACCAGAACCACCATAGGCCAAGGAGAGAGCGCCAAAGGTATTAGTGCTGGTGCTGCCACTAGCTCATCAATAAAAACCCAAAAAGGGGTTTCAAAAAAATATGCCCATTTGCCTCCTGGGACGATCCAAGCATGCTATAAAAAAGCCCCGAAGGGGATTTTTTATGGTATAACGAAGTTAAACAAGTAGTAACCCAAATAAAGGAAGACTTGCTTAATGGCGTAAATGTAGATTTCGCCTTTAGTTGTTAAAACCTCTGGAAATCTAGTTAAATTATATCACGAACTTTGGCAAAAGTAAATCTGACGGTCTTACTCGCTGAGGCGGTCTTGCCAGAATTCAATTAAGCTGGCGATTCGTCCGTTGTCGTATTCGGCAAGGGCGTTTTGGTACTTTTTGAATTCGGGAGTTTCACGTTTTACGGCAGTATCTACTAGTGGCAAGTCAAATCGCATTAAGAGTTCAGATAGAATGGCACGAATGGTGCGACCATTGAAATCTTGGAATGGATGTATATGTAAGAATTCGCCCTCGGCATAGGCTAAGGCTTCAATTTGCAGGTCTAGCGTAGCGGAATTGTTAAGGCGAGCCTGCATATTAGCAACGTATTCGTGTATTTTAACTGGTATTTCGTATGGCTCGGGTGGAAACCAGTTGCCAACCTGAACTGGCACGGTGCGCCATTTGCCTGCAATTTCAGGCATAATATCACCGATAATATGAAAATGGAAGTTCCTGATTAGTTCCTCATCAAAAGGTTGATTTATGAACTTACCGTCTGTAATGTCGTCTAGTAATTGTAGTAATTTCGGAGCAATTAAATCTGAAAGTTCGGCATAAGTAAGTTTGCCTTTGGTAGTATCAAAGGTTCTAGTGGTGCTTTCTAACGGGCGTTCTTCTGTAGCCATAAGTCGGAAACTGGCTCACCTTCCATTGCCATTGAACTCGCAACCTGTTTGACATTTGAGGCACGCAAAATGGAACGACGCTCGGTTTTAGATAAGTTGCGCCATTTTTCTATATTTGCATACATTCTTTTTTCTTTGGTTGTCATAAGCACATTTTACCATTTTTAGATGGAAAATACAACAGGGTAAAAGTTTCTCTGAGCAGAGAAAAAGCACAGAAGATATTAGTAAAAATTGTCTAGTTGTTTGATTATGTCAATGCTTCGGCTGCTTTCTTGTCAAATTCTTCCATTGAGGTAATCAAAAGTTTACGGTGTAATTTGTCGTCAAGTGGGCTGACGACGCCTATCTGTTCAAGCCAGTTTACCAGCGCATTAGTCCAGGCGTGTCCTTTGCCAATGTGAGACATTATTAAAGCCGTAGAAAACTTTTTTGCATTAACGCAGACCTCAACTGCCTTGCGAACGTCCTGGTTGTCTGGGCTAAAAGTTCTAAAGAAGTTTATGGATTTATCGGCATCAAATATGCCAAGTTCAATTTCCTTTTCGCGAATGGAAATTAGACGTTTAAATAAATATGAATCCCAGACTTTATCTAGCTCATTTTTTGATACGGCTATTTCATAGCTATCATTGTGTAGGACGATAATTATGCCGAGATTCGCTAGGTCGTTGACAATTTGCGTAATTTCAATATCGCTACATTCCAAACTAGGCTTAATTTTCGCCCAGAGCGCTTTTCCTGTGTCGCCCTTGTCGGCTTGGGATGTCAGTATTTCTGCGGCTTTCTTGAGGTCTTGTTCGTAAGTATTGCCCATCTTATTCTCCCGAAACATTAGCCGTTTTTTTATCGAATTCTTCCATTGAACTTATCAGCAAATCTCGTGGCTTGTTTCCGTTCATTGGACCGATAACGCCCATTTCCTCAAGCCAGATGGCAAGACCAGCGATATACCCGTGCCGTTTACTTAAATAAGTTTGCAGAATAGCCGACGAAAACTTACCTTTACTTATACAGATTTCAACGGCTTTACGAACTATTGGGTCGGAGGGGTTAAACTTTTGGTTGCCACCACCTAGAAAAGCACCTGTTTCTATGTCTTCGGTGGTTTGGCGGTTGAAGTCCTCGATATACTGTTCTAGTTCAGCTTGACGTATTTCTAGATACTTTGCGATTTTCTCGGTTAGGTTTTTGTTGGTTTTGTCCATAGATTATTCCTTTCTGCTATGATACCTTAAATTATTTAAATTACCAGTTTGTTCCACTCATTGGGGTCGTAATTTACTTCTGGTATTTCTATGTCTTTGCCTGTCATTCTCGCAAGCGCCATTTCGTGAGTGATGGCATCGGCTTGCAACTCAAAGTGGTTTTCGTCCACAACTTTTACTAGTCCGCCCCATATGCATTTGCCGTCGGTTGGTTCAATACCGCAACGTTCTTTGCATATTTTAGCGATAAAATCATATTGTCGTAAATAGGATTGGAAGCCGTTGGCTTTTTCGTCCACGGAGCCACCAAGTGTGGTCCCTGGTCTGGTAGTGTCGCCTGATTTAGTGTCAAATACGCCGTAGGTGCCGTCCTTAAACTTTACAATGTAGTCAGGGTAAAAGATGGCTTCTTCTTCAATACCGTCCTTATTGAGTTTGAGATATGGTGTGCCGAAATACTTCGGTTGGTTGATGCCATTGCGAAACCACCAATCCACACTTTCAGATTCGTCCAGTTTCTTTTCAAACTTTTCTTCGGTAGTCCACATTTTGATTGGGTGATAATAGGGTTCCATAACCTGTTTCTTGCTTCCATACATTTCATAGCCGTCACCAAATTCTTGAGACTTAGGAATTGAAAATGTCGTATAGGCTAGTTCGGTTTCTTTGTCCATCGTTTCGGCGAATTTCTCTTTGGCAGCGTCAATTACTTCATTTAGAACATCTTGATTGACTTTAGAGCAGGCGATAATTCTTTGGACCTCGGCTTCATCATCAAAGCCATTATCGGAAAACCACTTATAGAGTGCGTCCTTTAGAATACGACTAGAATCGTGCGGTGCGTATGGCGAAGAAGCCGACTTTAGAAATAGATTATAGATTCGCTCTATGTAAGGTTTATCGGCAGTCAATTTCACTTGGTTGGCACTTTCTAGAATTGTTTTGTCCACCGAATCTAAATGCTCAAAACTGATGTCCGACAGAATTGGAATTGCTAGTTCGTCGGCATAGATTTCCAGTTTGTCGTCGAGCTTGGCGACACGGGTTTCCTTGTCGTCATCTTGTTTGATGGAAAAATACTCATTCATCAGGGGGAAGAATATACGTCTAAAATTCCTATTCAAACGGTGGCGTGAGCCGACTATCCGCTTACGATAGACGTTCGACCAGACGAAATTATCGGAAAAGTCTTTGGCTCTATGGCTAGTGTGGGTCTTGAAGAATGTTCTCGTATCCTCGTCTTCACGCAAAGCCATATCGTTGATATTTGTATATACAAAAGCGGTATTTAAGGCGGAATTTTCATAGTGTTTTAGTTCGGGCATACGTAGAATGCGTCCCACGGTCTGAATCTCGAATACAACCGATTTTATATCACGAAGCATTACAAGTATTGAAGCTCTAGGACAATCCCAACCAGTAGCAATCGCCTGTTTGAAAATCAAAACTTCAATTTCCGAATCGTTTTTAGGCGTAACTTCTTTTACATCTTCTGGGTAGTGGTCGCCAGAAACCCAAATCGCCAGTTTTCCGTTGTCGTACGTGATACCTTGCGATTCCATAAACTTTTCAACTTTTTCACGAGTGGTTTGGTCGGCTTCGCTCATTTTATCAGCAGATTCGGTTGGTAATTGTACCAGTACAAGTGGGTTTACATTTGAGCCCAGTTTTTTATATTCACTCACAAGATAATCACGCTGTCTCAGGGCGGCGGCAAGTACAACATCGTCAGTAGAATTTTTGTCGATTACGCCAGCAATATCGTTGTTAATGATAGTGTTGTTTTTTATAAGCCCGCTGTCGATTACGTCGCGAAGTTTGACCTCGATAAAACGTCCAGTATTGTTTTCGTGATAACCCTGCTCGAGTTTTAGGATTGGTGTGGCGGAAACTTCAATAGTGAGGTTTGGTTTAATGACTTCTTCCACCAGTTTTTGCGATTTTGGTCCAAGGTATGTTCGGTGAGCTTCGTCAACTATTAGTACAACTTTTAAACCTTGCTCACGTGTCTTTTCGAGGACTTCCTGGAGGTTTCTGCCATCTTCGCCGATTCGGACAAACACATTGGCAAAGATTTCGATTTCGTTGCCGTCATCGTCTGTACCTTTACCAGTCTTAAACATCTTTTCCCAGTTGCAAAACAGAATTGTATTGGCGGGTAATGGTTCCGAACCAATATCGCTAATTTCTAGCATATTGTACTCGCTGTCGGCGAGATAGTGGTTGTTTAGCTTATCATAGCTCTGGTGGGCTAAATCGCCCATACTAGCCCAAATATAAACGAATTCGCTAGGTAGATTTTCCTGACGGAGTTGGTCTAGCATTGCCGCCACCATTACGGTCTTGCCTGAGCCTGTGGGGGATTTTAGTATTATAGTGGCGTTTGAATTGCCAGCCAAAGTCAATTCTTTAAACCCTTGCACCAGTTTTTCTACTGCTTCGGATTGATATTGAACTAGATTCACCGGTTACCTCCTTTTTGGTTAAAAATTCTTTTGTAGATTTCCAGTACTCCCTCGGGAATTGGTTGGCTAATGTAAGTATGCTTTAGGGGTTTGTCGATTTCATCTAGCCTGTCGTGTTTGGTGTAGGAGAACACGTAAAGATTGACGGGTGAATCGGTTTCCAGTTCTTCAATTTTCGCTAGATGTTCTTCTAGCTCAAAACGGTCATATACGATAGCGGTTAGACCATGGGAGTTCTTATAGACCTTTAACATATCGTCATCAATTAGTTTTTCGTATGCCCCCTCACGAATCCGAATCATATCTTCGCAAGCAGGCGACAGTTTACGGCGAAGTTTGTCCAGGGTGTCGTCTTTCTCGACAAAATCAGTTTTAAAGTAGCGAACATTGGCAGGTATGCCATCGGAGTATTTAGTTCCATCTGGGCGAGTACCAGTAACAACAGTTTTTATGCGCGGGTAGGTAACTTCCTCGGCAATTTGGTTTTCGTTGTTGGTACAAAGAATAAATTGACGGTTGCCGCCATCTTCTTGGTTGAGCTCCATCACGGCTTGACCAGTAGTACCCGAGCCAGCGAAGAAGTCTAGGACTATATTGTTTTCTTTTACGAGATATGTTAAAAATTTGACTAGTTTCACTGGTTTAGGATTATTAAAAACTTTTTTGCCAAAAATAGCTTTTTGTTCCATTGCGCCGTCTGTGTTTAAGATATCAAGTATTAGATTTTTGAATGGGGCGGCTCGCTCAATGTGATTACAATTATTATCTACAAACATATAATTCTTGTACTGTACCGTCCAACCAGATGGTTTGTTTTTCGATTTTTTAAATACAATAAAACCGTTTTCTATCCCCCACTTAACTTTTTCTTGTCCCCATTTCCAGGTCCAACCGTCGTTGGCGAAAGATAAGCGACCATTTGGGTATGTTTTAGTGCCATCAGGGCATTCTATTGGGTAATTAAGCGAATCGGAATATCTGAGACCGCCCCTGTCTAAACTGTCTGTGTAATAATTGCCTCGTTCATTTTTATACTCATCAGACAAACGATACCGATTTCTGTCATAAGAATCACTATTCCCTCTAAAAAAGGTACTCCACGTACTCTTATCACTGTTTCTTGTGTAAACAAGTATGTGCTCAGTGATTGTCGCCAAGCCATTAGCGTCGGACGCACCAGTTTTTCTTCGCCAAATCATATTTGCTACTCTGCAGTCTTCGCCAAATATACTATTGCAAAGCAATTGTAGGTTCGCTTGTTCATTGTCGTCTATCGAAATAAATATAACCCCTTTTGGCGATAGCAAATTTTTTGCTAATGATAGCCTTTTAGCCATAAAAGAAAGCCATTTGCTATGGCGGAAAGAATCTTCCTTATCTATAAACCTGTCGTTGTAGATAAAGTCTTTATTACCGGTGTTATATGGTGGGTCGATATAGATTACGTCGATTTTGCCGGCGTGGGTGTAGTTTAGGACCGAAAGGGTATGATAATTGTCGCCCTCGATGATGATATTTGTCGGGGCAGAGCTGTTGGCTCCATTTATCGTCTTTTCCTCAACTTCTTTTAAAACTGGAAGTTTCTGCTCGCATTCAATGGCGACTTTTTCTGGCTTGTCTTCCCATACAAGCCCAAATTTCTTTTGCTTTTTCAGCGAGTTGATTATCTTTATCAATTCTTCTTTTGAGTATTCATTTAGCGACTTATTTTCCATAGTTTAGCAACTTTCCGACATCTGGCACGCCACTATGATTTTATACACAAAAGAAGCGACCATCTGCCAAGTCGCTAAACTATAGTCCTCTATTCGAGAACGGCAAATGGCCGCATACTTACCTCGAATAGAGATAATGATTTTGACTATAGTTTAGCATTCTAATTATACCATTTTTTTAACCGAAAATGAACGAAGAAATACGTAATTTTGTAAAAGATTTTTTGTTCTACCCCTGTTCTTACCCCCCTTGAAATCCCAGTAAAAGTGTATTACAATAGTATTAATCCATTAAGAAATGGGACCGAAACCCATATGTGGAAGCAACTTATTTACAAAAACAATTTGTAGATACACAATAGTGTTTTTCACAACCCACTGCAACATACAAGAGTTCTTCTTTTGGAAGGAGAGTTTTTGCCCGTTGCAGTGGGAATTTCGGTTTCTTGGGGGGCACGAGTAAAACATCAATATTAGTAATTCCTTCTTTGAATTCCTTGTAAATCGAAGAAACGACAAAGACACTTCGAGGGCTAAGAAAGGAAATAAAGACATGGAAGTCTTTATTAAAAAATATCGGATTGTTTCGTCCGAGCAAGAATATAAAGTTTTAAAACCAAAAGGTAGTCAATGGACACCGATTGGACATTACCCGACGCTTGAAATGGCGATAAGTGATTTATCCGACTATCGTGTCAGGACGGAACTAAAAGATTTTGTCGTCG
Source organism: Candidatus Saccharimonadota bacterium (assembly GCA_017431945.1). Classification (GTDB taxonomy): domain Bacteria; phylum Patescibacteriota; class Saccharimonadia; order Saccharimonadales; family Saccharimonadaceae; genus Nanosyncoccus. Next base: position 60,939 of record JAFRJZ010000005.1, on the reverse strand, counting down.
ATTTTAATGATGCGACGAATTTAGAAGCACAAAAAACGGCATTGATTAGTAAAATTAATGCAATAAAAAGCGAAATCTTGGAGGGTCTAAAATGAGCGCCAAGATTGAAATAAAGGCAAAAATATATGCCGTCACTGACGGAATGACTGCCAAGAAGGCTTTTGCCAACGTGGCTATTGGAAATTTATTCAATATAAATTCCTATGTAGTGACAAATACGTACGGAAATCCTGAAAGGATGGTGGCATTTCCGCCGTCACGCCGGGATAGCCGAAGCGGTGAGTATAAATCTTTTATAGAGTTTGCTCATCCAAAAGATAATAAGATGGTTGAGGCAATTCAAAAAGCGTGTCATTCAGCCTACGAGTTTTATAGCTCTACTGGCCGTTTGCACGAGTATGGCAGGGCTTTTGTCGTCGATATCGACAACTTGTTCGGGTCGCGCGAGAAATGCGCTGAAAACCGCAAAAATACCGATTCCATAAACAGTCAGGAATCGCCAGACGAGTTTTTAGACGATAGCACCGACATCAAGAATGCTTTAGCGGAGGCTGGCTTCTAAAAAATTTGTACTTTTATAACTCGCTATAGATTAACTAGATTATATCTATATATATTATAGATTATAACTATATACTTATAGATTCTTTTAATAGGAAATATAGGTTGTATACATAGTTATAGGTTAATTGATAGTTTAGGTTATCATATTAGTTTTAGATACTATAGTGGGTTATTCATAAATTGGGAAGAAGTAGGAACGAAGATGGTAGAGTATTCGCAAGATTTGGTCGGTAGATTTCGAGGACTATACAAAACTAAGTTTGGCAAAGATATCGAATACGAGGTAGCCAAGCGGGAATTGTATGAGTTAGCACATTTAATAAAAAAGATTTATCAATAATAATTAAAAATCGGAGGGACATTTTGGCTTAATTGTTATACAATGTTATCATAAAAAGTCAAATGTTCCTCTAGGAGGTAAAAATGGAAAAAATAGACAAAAGAAAGATAAAATACGCCATATACGCACGTAAAAGTATGGAATCATCTGAACGACAAGTACAATCGCTAGACGACCAACTGAAATATGCCAAAACACGAGCTGCGCAAGAGGGATTAGAGATTGTAGCCATTTTTAAAGAGTCCAAGTCTGCTGGACATCCAGGGGCTAGGGAAGAATTTAATAAGATGATAAAGATGATAGAAGATGGGAAAGTGCAGGGTATTATAGCTTGGGAGTTCAATAGGCTCAGCAGAAACCCGCAAGAATCTGGGTATATACATCAACTGATGGATGATAAAAAGTTGTTGCTCATATTGACGAACGGCAAGGACTATTACGAAGAAGATGGTCTTGCACTTGACGTTGAGGGGAGTATGAGTGCCGAATTTAGAAAAAGATTGATGCAGGACGTTAGAAGGGGTTTAGGCGGAAAAGCGGAACGTGGTTGGCAGCCAATGCCAGCTCCGATTGGCTACCTGAATAATCGTGATATGAAAACTATCGTGGAAGACCCTGAAACCTGGGAAAAGGTGAGGATGGTCTGGGACAAATTCTTGGATGGTAATACTACGGTTGCAGAATTGACAAGGTATGCCGATAAAACATTACATCTTAAGACACACCAACGGCTTCAATCTGGTGGAAAAGCATTGAGTTATACTGGCGTTCAAAGTATGCTTCAGAATCCATATTATTATGGTAAGTTTCGTTGGAAAGGCGTCTTGCACGATGGCAAGCACCCAAGAATGATTACAAAGGAGGAATTTGATAGAGCTCAGGAGTTACTACGTAAAAAGGAGCGGGTTACTAGACCAAAATCTGAACTGTACCCTTTTGTTTTCAGAGGAACATTGACTTGCGCCGAATGCGGTTTTGCCGTGGTTACGGAAAGAAAAACGAAAAAATACAAAAATGGTAATGAGGGCGTGTTTACGTATTGTCACTGCAGCGGAAAATGTAAAAAATTTAAATGCCCGCAAAGAAATATCTTCGTAAGGGAAGAAGATTTGATAACGCAAGTGCAAGACGAGCTTCTTAAATATACAATCGACGACGACTTTTACCGTTTGGCTGTAGAGGCTTTATGCGAGGAAGAGGAGCTGGAAGCCTCAAAACAAGATGGCAAGATAATAAATCTGAATAAGCAACTGAAAAAGCGTGAAATACGTCTTGCCAATTTGCGCAGAATGCGGTGTGATGACATGATTAGCGACGAAGAGTTTAATATGGACGCAGAAAAAATAAAGGCGGAAATAGCCGACGTTAATCAGCAATTAGCCAACATACAAACTGTAGCGAAAGATTGGAAGCGAATCATTAATGATGTATTATTGTTTGCCAATAAGGCTAAAGGCTTATTTGACAATGGCACCCTGGAGGAAAAACAATATGTCATGAAAGCCCTGGGCAAAAACTTAAAACTTTCGGGTAGAACCATTCAGTTTACCCCTAATAAGTACCTGATTCCGATACAAAAAACCACCGCCAAGGCAAATGAAGATTTGACGGTGGGTAGAACCTGCGATTTAAAGAGGTCAGATGAGGACAAAAGTCCCGATTTTAAACTTTGGTATGCCCGACAGGATTCGAACCTACGACCTTTGGCTCCGCAAGCCAACGCTCTATCCAGCTGAGCTACGGGCACATATGTGGATGCTTGATCAACTCGCACACCCACCTAGAAATTAAACGAACATTACAGATATACTGTAACAATCATATTATACCACATTTTTTTAATTTGTGGTAAAAATTACAATAACTTCTTATTATTCTCTGCTCTTTTTTCCAACTTCTTTATATGTTCTTCTTCGGGAGGCAGATCTTCTGGCATCGTTCCACCAATTTCTTCAATAGTCTTTCTTACTTTCCTACCTACATAAAAATGCGTGTTAGCCGCCTTATTCTCACCAACCACCCTTCCGCTATCAACTTCACCTTGTAATTTATCTTTCGTCTGAGTAATCCGAAAAAGGTTTGCCGCTAGCTCAGTCGCCCCAGCCCTATCTAACAATTTGTCTTTACCAAGCCCCTTTTTCTTCGCAATATCTTTATTCTTCATACCATAAAGGCCGATATACCCGGCATCACTAAACTTAGCGTAATCTCTAACACCGCTAGCTTTTGCGACATCAAACAATCGCTTGTTCTCATCTGTCACTCAGCGACGCGCATAAAGCCGACGCTCATCATCAGACATTTTTTCAAACTGCTCCTGTCGAAAAGTCTGTATATTAAAATAAGCCTGCGCAAGCGCAATGGGTTCCTTTGACGGATCGCCATTCTGCGCTATTAAATAACAAGCATAGCGCGAAAGTAAATAATCTTTTACCGGGCGTTCTGCTCCACTCCCCGTAGGAACCATTTTAATGATATCATTAAAATGGTCAGATATCTCTGTTCTTGCTGTTAAATCACTAGTTTTAAACGATTCTTTTGCTTTTCTGATGGCTGTCGTAAAGTTTTGCCATGAAGTATACCCAAGTGCTTTTTGTAAATCTCTTGCACTCCAAAACTCGCCGATTTTCTCATTTTCTTGACGAATTTCTTCAAACGGTTGTATTCGTGAATTTTTATTGCCCACGTGAGCCCTCCTTTTTAAAAATTAAGCCCACCATTTATTACTCTCATTATATCATAAAAACAAAAGCGACAGAAGCGTTTAAAAAGCCCCACATTTGTGGGGCTTTTAGTGGGAGAGGTTTATCTTCCTGCGTCATTTTTGTACGGACACCAGTCCGGAATCTCTTGGACTTCTATTTCTGATGGCCATTCAAAGCTAAAAATCAATTTTTTGGTTATTATCCCATCATAAGTATGGTGTTCTCGCTCATCATCTTCTACCTTCGAGCAAAATACGCCCACATCATGTTCAAATGAATCAGGAGTCACCATTTGATGCCGTTCTGAATAGGGACAATCGATACAGTTCTCAACTTTGATTTTTAATACTACTGACATGAAATCACCTCCCTCTAAAGATACCCCCACCGTAATACACATTATATCACAAAAAAGACTCCAAAGAGTCCTGGCGGAAGCGCTCACCCCTTGGGACGTGTCGCTAAAGCCATTTTTTGTGAAACAAAAATGGCGGAAGCGAGAGGATTCGAACCTCCGAACGGCTTAGAACCGTTACACGATTTCGAGTCGTGCGCCTTCAACCACTCGGCCACGCTTCCGCCCTTATTTTACCACATCTCCCCTTATCCGCCAACTAAGCGTCAGCTAGACTCACCGAAGCCAAACTTATAATTTATTCAACAGATCACCCTACTGATAGATTTTCTTCATTCTCAGGGTCTTTGGTATCATCTGCATCGCCTCGCTAGTTGCATCCGATTCCAATTTCACCCCATATACCACCGCATATATATCACCGTTAAAATTCGTCGCATAAGCCAACACCGAGCCGTTTTCTGCCTGCACCCAGCTCGTACCATTTATTCTGTAATTTCTGTCCGTCACTTTTAGTGACGAGTTCAATTTTGCCAAATATTTCTCTGGCGACAGCGAACTCTTCTCTACATACACCTTTACATCCGCCCAACCGTCATCATTAATCAAATTATAGGTATATACACCACCTTTGCCATTATTACTCGCTGGTGAAAACGCATAAGGCAGATAAAACTCCAAATTTCTCGCCTCTGCCAACCTACCGTTCACTCTCACGCGCGGATTCGGGTTGTCAACCAATCTCGGTTCACTAGTACCACCAGTAATCGTACCACCTGTGTTAGTGCCACCCGTATTCTCAATTTCAACATCAGTATTTTCCTCTATAATTCTGCCTAATTCTTCAAACCCCGAAAAATCCAACCCGCCAGAGTTAAACTTTACTAATCCAGTCAGCAAAAACAGCCCCGCTCCCCCACCAAGAAACAATATCGCCCCCACTACCGCACCAATTATCACCGCCCCATCAGTGCTCAACCCAACCTTTTCATTCTTTTTATTTGCCATAGTGTAACTCCTTTTTCTCATTATACCACATGTGATATAATATAAATATGAATAACAGTAAGTTTCACGGTAGCAGCACTCGCGCCCGTACCAAGATTCTCCAAGCCTATTACGGTCACCCTGCCAAGAGCCTCAAGCTCATCTGCATCACTGGCTCTACTGGCAAAGCCATCGTTGCTCGCTATGTTCACGAAATCCTCCAGTCCGCCAACATCAAATCCGCCGTTCTCGCCTCTGATGGCAATATTAAGGCCAGCATCATCCACAAGTTCCTCAGCGACGCTAAGAAAAACGGCGCCAATTACGCTATCATCACCACCCCTGCCGAAGCCCTCGCCGACAACGCTTTCTACGACCTCCCCATCCACGTCGCCGCTCTTACTAACTTCATCCCCTCCACCCTTAAGTCCATCTCGGCCAAGAATTACCTCTCCGCTAAGACTACTCTTTTCAAAATGCGCCCTAATTATATTATTCTAAATCAAGACGATCGTCATTTTGCTGACTTCGCCAAATTTCATGGCGTCAAAGACACTTACACTTATGGCGTCGACGAAGATGCTACCGTCCGCATTGACGATTTCACGCTTTATAAAAAGGGGACTGAGGCCAATCTCGCCATCGGCTTCAAAAATTTCTCCACTGCCACTTTCGTCACTGGCGAACCTGCCGTTTCCTATATGGCTTGCGCCGCCTGCATCGCCAGCGCCCTCAAAATCTCCACCACTATCATATCCACTGGCATCGCTAATTACGAAGAGTGAAAATATATACAAGAAGCAGAAATAAGCACTTTTGTGAGTAGTTTGTTAAGTCAGATTTGAAACGAAAAAATCTATATTCCTGCCGTTTACCAGTGTATGAGATTTTTTCGTTTCAAGTCCACGAACAAAAGTGCTTATTTTGCTTCTTTCAACTTCCTCAGCTCTTCTCGCGATACTTTGAGATCCTCAAACGGATGCTCCCCATCCGCACGCAAAATAGTTTTTTCATGCCCTTTACCAAGCACCAATACCAAGTCACCTTTCTTTGCTATCTCAAACGCTTTCCGAATCGCTTTTCGTCTATCTAATTCCACAAACAAATCTTTTCCCATCTTTTTTCCAACTTTTTCAGCGCCTTCTACGAACCCATTTGCTATTTTTTGTACATCCTCATCACGCGAATCATCCTCAGTCACAATCACAATATCACTCTCTTTACCAAGTATCTCACCGCGCTCCGGTCGCGTAGTTTCATCGCGCCTCCCCGCTCCACCATGCAAAGAAATAATTCGTTTTCCTGTACCTCGTACCGAATCAAACACCTTCTGGATCGCATCCGGCGTATGCGCATAATCCACAATCACCGTAAAATCTTGCCCCTCGTCTACTAGGTTCATCCGCCCTTCCACATCTTTTAGTCCATAAATCCCATCAGCAATCTGTTTATTAGTCAACCCCAGACGCTTGCCTACCCCCACCGCCGCCAGGGAATTGTACACATTAAACTCTCCCGGAATTCGCGTCTTTATCAATATATCACCAGACGCATATTTACCTTTTCTACCCCCGGCAAATTTTGCCGTATATTTCACGCCGTTAGCCTCTAGTTTTACTTTCTCGGCTCGCAAATCACCCTGTTTTATGCCATACATGATATATTCGTCCACATCCATCGCAAAGTATTTACCACTCGGATCATCCGCGTTCACCACCCCATATTTCGCCTTCTTAAACAGTTTGCGCTTGGCGTCACGATAATTTTCCAAAGTCTTATGATAGTCCAAATGCTCGTGTGTCAAATTAGTAAATACCGCTACCTCTATCGGTACTCCCAGCGCCCGAAACTGCACTAACGCATGTGAAGTCAGTTCCAGTACCAAATATTCCGCCCCCGCCTCAAAAATTTTATTCATCCGGTGATTTAAAGTAAACGCATCCACTGTCGTCATATGCTCTATCTGCTTTTCCAATCTATCCACCCCCCAAGCCACTGTCGTCATCAGTCCCGTCTTATGCCCCGCCGCGTTCAACATATTCCAAATCATAAAACAAGTCGTAGTCTTGCCATTCGTTCCTGTCACTCCAATCACTTTCAACTTTTTCGCTGGCCATCCATACTTCGTTCCTGCCACCACCGACTGTCCCAAATGATACGGCAACACCGCCTGATTATAAAAAGGTAATTTCTCTAATAATTCTTTCATCTCTCCATTATATCATGAAAATTATGCTCTCGCCTCACCCACGCCATTATCACCCCCACTATCGCCTCTACTTCTGGCTCGGTCAGCTCCCGCCCTTTTAGTATTCCATACCATTTCATCAAACACCCCCTACAACATGTCGCCGTCGCGTGTTGCGCTATAAACACCGGGTGATTCTTCATCGGCGTCTGTCTCCCATCATTCACAATTTTTGCCGGCTTCAATCGTTTATTGATAAAATCATACGCATGACCCTCAATCGCATCCAGCCCCTTCTCATCCACATATTTCACCAGATATTTCGGCAATTTAAAACTCGCTCTAAACTTAGATTTCGCTAATTCCGCCAGCACCACCTCCGGTTCATCTGTAATTTTCAACATAATTCTATTATACACTAAAACCAACCTTAAAAATTAGCACTCAGCACTTGCAAGTGCCAATAAACTGTGCTACAATAGGGGTAAAAGGAGAAAATTATGGCACTAAAACCTTTAACTAATCACGTCGTGGCTCAAAAAGAGGCCGCCCTTTCCAAGACCAAATCCGGTATTCTACTCGGCGAGGCCAAAGAACAACCCGCCTACGCCGTCGTTGAAGCCGTCGGTCCCGATGTTAAAAATATCAAAAAAGGCGACAAAATCGTCTTCAAAGAATATTCCACCTCAGAAATTAAATTAAACGACACCACCTATATCATCGTTGAGGACAAAGATATCCTCGCTACATTATAGAATCACATTATAAATATAAAAGGAGCAATTATGGCAAAGAAAATTTTTTACAACGAAGAAGCCCGCGACAAGGTTCTAAGCGGCGCCAAACAACTTTACGACGCCGTCAAAGTCACTTTTGGCCCTAAAGGTCAAAATGTCGTCATCGAGAAATCTTACGGCGCCCCCACCATCACTCATGATGGCGTCACTGTCGCTGAAGCCGTCGATCTTGGCGCCACCGAAGACAATCTCGGCGAGCAAATCGGTGCTCGTATCATCAAAGAGGCCGCTAAGAAGCTTAATAAGGTCGCTGGCGATGGTACCACCACCGTCACCGTCCTCACCTATAATATCTTAAATGAAGCCAACAAGCTTATCGCCGCTGGCGTCAACCCGATGGAGCTTCGTAAAGGTATTGAGCAAGCCGGCGAACAAATTATTCAAGGTATTGAAAAATCCGCCGAACAAATCGCCGGTGATGATACCAAAGTCGCCGAAGTTGCTACTATCTCTGCCGGCGACGCCGAAATTGGTAAACTCATCGCCGAAGTCATCAGTAAAATCGGCCCCGATGGCGTGGTTACCGTTGAGCAAGGTCAAGGTCTCGAAATGGAACAGGAAATCGTCGAAGGTTTCAGCTATGACAAGGGTTATTCTTCGCCTTTCTTTGTCACTGATGTCAACCGTCAAGAAGCCATTTTTGACAAACCTCTCATCCTCGTCACCGACAACAAAATCGGTTCAGCCAACGAAATCGTTCCTCTCCTTGAAAAAGTTGCTCAGGCTGGCAAAAAAGAACTCGTTATCATCGCCGAAGAGGTTGAAGGCGAAGCTCTTTCTTTACTTGTTCTTAATAAGCTCAAAGGCGTCTTTAACACTCTCGTACTCAAAGCTCCCGCTTTTGGTGACCGTCGCAAGGAAATCATGGAAGATATCGCTATCCTCACCGACGCCACTGTCGTTTCCGCCGACAAAGGTCTTAAATTAGAAGATGTCGGCCTCGAAGTTCTCGGCTCCGCTAATAAAATTATTGCCACCAAAGACGAATCTACCATCATCAAAGGTGCTGGCAATAGCAAGGCTGTTAAAGAGCGTATTACCCTCATCAAATCCCAGGCCAACCTCGCTACTAGCGACTACGAGCGCGAAGAGCTCGAAAAGCGCGCCGCCGCTCTCCTCGGCAAAGTTGCCGTTATTAAAGTTGGCGGTACTACCGAAACTGAAATTAACGAAAAGAAATTCCGCGTTGACGATGCCGTCGCCGCCACTAAGGCCGCTCTTGTTGATGGTGTAGTTGCCGGTGGTGGCGTCACCCTCGTTAACCTCGCCGATCAACTCAAAGGCGAAGACCAAGGAACTATTATCGTCAAAAACGCCCTCAAAACTCCGTTTATTCATATTACTAAAAATGCCGGTCTCAACTCTCAAGCTCTCTTAGCCGAAGTTGAAAAAGCCAAACCCGGCTATGGCGTTAATGTTATGAAGCCCGAAAAAGGCCTTATTGACCTCAAGAAAGCCGGTGTCATCGACCCCGCCAGGGTCACCAAAGAAGCGGTCGCCAATAGCATCAGTATTGCCGCTACCACCATCACCATGGGCGCTTTGATTGTCGATATCCCCGAACCCGAAGCCCCCGCAGCTCCTGCTGGTGGTGGAATGGGAATGTATTAAATAAAAATTAGGGCATTCTGAGTGAGCCCCAATTTTAACAACATTTCCGAATAAAAACCGCAAGGCTTTAGCCTCTTTGCGGTTTTTATATCGCGAATATGTTGTAAAAATTACTAGGGCGCGACACGAAGCGCCCTAATTTTTATTTAATACATTCTTATTTATCTAACAAATCAACTAATTTAAGCAAGGCTTCACCGCGTACGTTGTCGTCACCAATCTGTGTTGCCACTTCATAAGCGTCATTTGCGATATCTTTCTCACCCAACACTTCCATCATATCACAATAAATCTTAAACTTCTTTTCGGCATCTATATTGTTCATTCCGCTCAATATCGGCATCAAGTCACGCAAAGCCTTCTCTTTCACTCCACCCGGCTCTATCTCCATTTTTTCACTGAAATCCATCGTCATTCCTTCTACTGGTTTTTCTTCTTCCTTTGGCTCTTCTTTTACTTCTTCCGGTTTCTTAATCTCATCTTCCTTAGCTGGCTCATCAGCCGACTCCGGCTCACTCACCGGTTCTGGCATCGACAAATCTGGAATATCCGCCGTCACCACCTCAGATACTACTTCCTCAGCAGGAGCTGGCTCAGGTGTCGCCTCCGCCACTGGCGCTACTGGCGCCACTGGCGCTGTTTGCAAATTTTGTGCATCTGGCAACGGCGCTACCGTTGGCGGTACCATATTAGCAGTTTCTGGTGCCACTTGAGCCACTGGTTCAACTGGCGTTACCGGTTCGACCGGTGCTGCAGGCGTCTCCGCTACCGGCGCTGGTGCAACACCCTCCGGTGCTACCGGCGTTTCATTCAACATGTTATTAGTTATATCGTTTATTGCTTTTTGAAGCTCATCTTCGTTAGAATTCATAGCCCACCTTATTTATTAAAATTACTTATGCTTTATTATACACCATATTTTTTAAATGCGCAAGAGTTTTACAATTTTATCCACAAAATCCGGCTTCACCTCCTCCATTGGCAACCTCATCCCAAACATATCTATAATTTGTTCACCGCTTTCTTGAGGAAAATATACCCTCACGCGTGGCGAAAACCGCTTTTTTGATATCAAAACTATCGCATAATATTTATCGTCCTTATCTATTCCAAATGCCTTAAAATCTTCAAATTTATATAATTTATTCTCCTCTTTTAATCCTTCCTTATTCAAAACATAGTGCAATTTACGGGGCGGGCGCACCGAATACAAAATCAGTGCAATTACACACACCACTATTAAGGCCGCAAAAGTCCACCAGCCTCGCCACACTGCCAAGGCCACTATCGCCGCCGCAATCAATACCATTGCCACATACCATCCTGCGTTCTTATCACGCTGGATATATTCGTGTGCTTCCCATCTAATATCGTTAATATTTTCTGTCATAACTTTTGGCGGAGGGTGGGAGATTCGAACTCCCGCTCCAGGTTTCCCCAGACTAACGATTTAGCAAACCGTCCCCTTCAGCCACTTGGGTAACCCTCCATAATTACCATTATAGCACAATTACACTATAATAATAAATTATCTACACACATTGCCTATCAAATCCGTCACCAGTCCCCGCTCTTTTAGATAATGTTCTAACGAATCATATTTACCGTCATTATACTTGCCCTCCGCTATCTCAGTCGCCGCCTTTATCCCCACATAACGATAGTGCCAAGTTTCATACAACCCCGTTGAGCCATTTTCGTCCACATTTATCGGTTCCAACATTGAGCCTCCCGCCCATTCCTCTGGATAACGGTCAATAAATCCATACTTATACGAATTTTCCTTCAGCCACTGCCAATCCACATGCACATCATAATAATCAGTGTCCAGTTCACTTCCATACGCCGTATCTATCAAATCACAAGTATAACCCAAGTGATGGTCTGACTTTCCCGTCTCCGCACACAACCTCCCACACTGCGTTCCTACCCTACGAAAACACGACATTGTCTGCATCTCGTGCCCCGGATATGCTTCCTTGTACGCATTCAGCATCTCATTCAAATGCTCTCCCGCCTCTTTATCTAGCATCGGCACTCCATTATAAGCATGTGCCTCTCTTATTCCATACAATTCCGTAATATTCACCAATTGTTCTCCTCGCTTCGCAATAAATTCTGGATCCACCGTAAAGTTATAATTCACCACTGCTAACTTGCCAAACTCCAGAGTGCAATTTCCCGTACTGCTGGCCGGTAAATCGCTCGTCAGCTCCTCCTCTGGCTCTTCTGGCTCCGCCACTTCGACACTCTCCATCTCCTCCACCGGCACTACTTCTTCTTTCATCTCCCCTCTTCCATTTAGAACCATCATTACCAAAAACACCGCTACTGCCACCATCGCAGCCATCAGCACTACCCACCACCACTTCCTAATTTTTTCCTTTATTAACATATTTAAATTATAACATTTTCTAGAATTCCATTAAAATGTGTTATAATTATCTCTAAGAGGTTTCATATGAAAAAAATTACCAAGTTTATTACCACTTCCGCAACCGCTGTCGCTACCGCCTGCACTCTTACTGCAGGTAAAGTTATGGCCTTTGGTGTTCGCGAAGGCGCCGAAGCCGCCAAAGGTGACGACATGCCCCGTTTTCTTATCGGCTCCGACGGCGTTTTTACCAAGATTTCTAACACTATTCTTTATATTGTCGGTATTGTCTCAGTCATTATGCTCATCTGGGGTGGTATTCGCTACATCCTCTCTGGTGGCGACAACAAAAAAGTCACCGACGCCAAAAACACCATCCTTTACGCCATCATCGGTCTAATTATCGCTATCCTTGCTTTTGCGATCGTCAACTTCGTCCTCAACGCTATCGGCGTTAGCAGTCCTACCGACACCACCGCTCCCACCGAAACCGTCACCGGCGACTAATTTCATCCTGCTCACCGCTATCACCGCCCCCATTATTTTGGTTGCCCCGCCTTCCTTCAACAACTCCGCCCCCGCCATCATACTCGCCCCCGTCGTCCAAATATCATCAAATAACAAATAAGTCACATCTCGACAAATCTCACCCTTCAGCTCAAACGCTTCACTCGCCTGCTTTTTTCTCTGCTCATTATCCGCTCCCACCTGTACCGTATCCTGAGCTCTCACTAGTACACTCTGCATTTTCCATCCCCGCCTTCTTGCCAATTTTCGCGCCACCGCCTTAGTATGATCAAACCCCCGCGCCCTAATATGCTTACGAATCGTTGGCAGTGGCACTACCACCACCTCACCTTTTAAGCAGGGAATCACTGCATCCAACATTTCCGCCAAATCGCTTCCCGCACTTCGCACCGACTGATATTTATATTCCTCTACCAGTTCACCGATTTCCGTATCTCGCCACCCCACCATATATAGTCCGTCAAACGGCAATTCACAATCCGTACATTTACCCTCGCTCGGCTCATAACAAGCCGGACAATAATTAACATAGGTCCGAACGATGTAATTTTTACAACACTTACAAAACGGCCTCCCCAGACATCCACAACCCCTACAGAAGTGGGGGCAAAACAGGTCTAAGATACTGACACTTGTTGTATTTTTTACAATAAAGTCGCTCATTTGCTTGATTTTACTATAAAACCTGTTTATAATAAAGCATAACAAGAGTTTTAAAGTGGAGGAAAAATATATGGCTCGCAAAGATACTGACGACATGCTAATGGAGGACGAATTAGCTGCCGCGTTCTTAGAGAATGACAATACTACTATTATCGACCAAGAAGCTAATGCCGACATCGAAACAGTTCCAGAGGAAGAAACTCCTGTCGAACCAGATTCGGCCGATTCTGAAGAGTGGGTTGATACCACCGACGATTTTCCTGGTCAGCTAGCTGTTGATGTTTACGAAACTGCCGACAAGTTAATCGTCAAGGCTCGCACTGCTGGCATCAGCAAGTCCGATCTCAATGTCACCATCGCCGAAAACATCCTTACGATTTCTGGCGTCTTAAGCGGTGGCGAAGACGATCGCACCACTCGTTGGCACATCCAAGAATGTTATTGGGGTGAATTCTCCCGTACTATCGCTCTTCCAGTTCAGGTTAAAGAAGACGAGGGTAGTGTCAAAGCCGAACTCAAAGATGGCGTACTCACTATCACCTTTGAAAAGGAACGTGTTGAACCCGCCCTCAAAATCAAGGTTCAATAATTCACCTAGGCCGAAATATCAAAATACCGCCTCCTCGCAGGGCGGTATTTTTCTAAATTTTAAAAGAGAACCTATCCTATTCGTTCTGTTGTGTTAATAACTTCTATGTAACTACTCTTATTCTTGATGCCGCTATCAAACACTTCTCTTAATACAAAGTTCACAACCGCAAATGACAGCAATGCTATCACCAAGCCAATCACACTATAAATAATGGTATCTCTACCTTTTTTAGTTTTAGTCGCATCTCCTCGTGATACTGTATACTCAATACCGCCAATGATAATCATAATCACCGCTATTACTGCTATCAATCCCAACACCACATTTATAATGGTTGTTATTGTTGGCCAAAAACTATCATCTTTTTCTATGTTACATTCCGCCAAACTATCTGCCGAACCATTAATCGAGTCACTCGGACAACTTACGGCACTAACACTAGGAATCATTATTCCTGCGCCCAAAAACATCATCGCTAAAACTAATAAAATTGTCTTTATTTTTATAATTTTCTTCATACTAATATCATATCACAAAAAAGTCCCAAAAGAAACTCTTCGGGGCTTTTATTTTTTATATTTTATATCTCACTACCAAATACTTGTCCAAGTACAAAGTTCACAATCGCGAAAGCTAGAAGTGCAATCACTAAACCAATTACACCGTAGAGAATTGTATCCTTAGCTTTCTTTACTTTAGTCGCTTCGCCTTGCGAAGTGGTGTAATTAAGACCACCAATAATAATCATAATTACTGCTGCCAACGCAATTAAACCAAGCACCACATTAATACCAACCGTCACAATACTCATGACATCAGTTTCTTGGTCTTTTGCGCCAGCTTCACCCATGTATTCTGTGCCTTTTTTGGCGCCATCTTGCGCCGCATACACCGGCGAAAGCATCGCCACACCACCTAAGCCTAGTACTGTCATCACAGCCATCATTGTGCTCAGTATTAATTTCTTCATAGTCTTGTAACTCCTATTATTTATTAGCTATTTTTAATATATCACACTTATATTTAAAAATCAACCCTAACTTATCTTTATCGCACCTGTCACAAAGGTTATAATTGCGAATGCCATAATCGCAATTATCAAACCAATTACACCGTACAAAATCGTATCTTTGGCTTTTTTAGCCTTCGCCCCATCCCCAGCACTTGTTGTATAATTTATACCACCAATAACAATCATAGCTACCGCTATTACCGCCGTTACACCAATCATCACATAAATTATATTTTGAAAAGAAGCAAAAGCATTCGCATTTTTTCCTAAATCACAACCTGCTGCACTCTTTTGTGCTTCATCTGTTAAACTATCGCACGCTGGATCCTTATAAGCAGCCATCATTTCAAAAATTTTTTCCTTCATTTTTTACTCCACATTACTTGACACAAAGAATATTATCGCTTCTGCCATTATTACAATTATCAAGCCAATTACTGAATACAAAATCCCCTCGCGCGCTTTTTTTACTTTTCCTGGATCACCATTTGATGTTGCCATTTGGATTGCGTTTATTACGATAAATGCCACCGCTACCAATCCAGCCGCTGCAATGCCTACCTGGAAAAATGTCGTTACTGCACTAGCGCTACTCCAATCCTTCTTAGGAATCGGTCCTAGCCCTGGCAAATCTCCTAAAAACTTCATTATTTCCATTTTACACTCCTAGTATTACCAATATCGTTCTAATAATTACGTTCGCCAGTATTGCAATAATTAATCCAATTATTGCCGCTTTAATTGTCTTCATTCCGCTTGCTACTTTCCCTGGATCACCATTTGACATGATATAGAGATATCCGCCATACATCAAGAAACCTACGGCCAAGAAACCTACCACCATAAACAAATCTACTAATACATTTGCTACAATTGTCCATACAAATCCTGCAATTGAAGCGCCACTAGTATCACCCTTTGGCGCTTTAATTGCACCGTCTTCACATGGCAGACCATCATACCAAGCCCTAAACCCTAAAAAACCACCTTGTTTACAATCACCAGAACTATTCGCCGCCATCACTGGTTCCGGTATCAAACTAAACGCCATCGCCCCCATTATCACGATACCAACAAATAGCAGAATTTTCTGTTTCATATGTTATAATCATATCATCATTTTCTCTAAAATACCAGCACAAAACTTACTGGGGTAAAATATGTCATAACTGTTGACTATTTTGCTTATGTGTGCTATAATTAAGATATAAGCTCTAAGGAGTTATTATAGAGATGATAAAACGACAAACTAAACTGCCGAAGTTATTCCTGGCGCTGCTTGGTTTGCTTTTTGGTTCTCTAGTATTATTCTCGTCCACCCCTGTTATTGCCGCTCCCGAAGATTTATCAAACTCCACCAATTCCGAAAATAATTCCGAAAACACCTCCGAAACTAGCGATACTACCGAAAATACCGATACTAACAATAACAACGACGCTAATAACACTAATAACGAAAATTCCACAGAAAACTCCGAAGAAAACTCTGAAAAAAATTCCTCCGCCCCTAACTGTTATGATCAAGCTGGTGCTATTAGCTGGATAGTCTGTCCTACCATCAAAACCATTGCCAAAGCCGTTGACGCTGCCTACAACATCATCGAGGATTTTCTCGTCGTCAAGCCCATCTCTACCGATGCCGACTCTCCTATCTATCAAGTTTGGGAATACGCTCGCGGTATTACTAATGTCGTTTTTATCATTTTTATCCTTATTATCGTCTATTCACAAATCACCGGCCTTGGTATCAGTAACTATGGTGTCAAAAAGACTTTACCTAAAATCATTATCGCCGCCATTCTCGTCAACCTCAGTTATATCATCTGTTCGTTTGCTGTCGATATTAGTAATATCATCGGTAGTAGTCTAGTCGGTTTCTTCGATCATATCACCGAAACCGTCGTTGGCAATAACGGTGAAGCTTCTCATTTATCTTGGAGCGAAATCGCTGGCGGAATACTCACTGGTGTTGGCGTTGTTGGCATTGGCGCTCTTGCCGCTTCCTTATCTGGTGGTATTATCGGCCTCCTCTGGTTACTCATTCCGGTCATCATTGGCGCTATCATCTCTATTATTATTGCTCTTATCATGATTTCTTTGCGTCAAGCTCTTGTAGTTATCCTTGTCATGATTGCCCCCCTTGCTTTTGTTGCTTATCTCCTACCTAATACCAGTAGGTTATTTGATAGTTGGCGCAAACTTTTCACTACCATGCTTGTTTTTTATCCTATGTTCAGTCTCTTATTTGGCGCTTCTAGTTTAATCGGTTGGATTTTAATTTCCTCTGCTCAAAATGCTTTTTGGGTTGTTATTGGCATGGCTGTTCAAATTATTCCTCTCTGTCTCGCTCTTCCATTAATGAAAACTTCTGGCACTTTCCTTGACCGCGCTGGTAACCTTGCTAATCGTGCTGGTAATAGTCTCCATGGTGGCGCCCGCAATTTTTCAGCCAGTCGCCAAGCTACCGCTCGCGCCCGCCATACCGCCAAAGGCCTGCAAAATCCTCTAACTTTTCGTAACCCTATTCAGCGTGGCACTGATGGCAGGCGTCGCTTTGTTCGTCCAGTTACTGGTCGTTCTCTTAGTGGTGCTATCGCAAATTATCGCGCTAGAAATGCCGAGCAACTCAAACAATACGAAGATCTTACTAATGTTCGTCTCAAGCAGCAGCTCGAAGCTCAATCCATGGGCAAACAAATTACTGGTTTTGATAAGCAAACTGGCCGCGCTATTTATGCTAAAGATCCTAAAACTGGTGAAGATCTCGTCAAATCCAACCGTTACATGCGTGATAATCTACTTACTCGCGCCGCCGCCTTTAATGCCGAAAATACTCACCAAGCTGCCGAAAATGCTATTGGCTCCATGGGTACCTATCTCACTCAGCACAACATTACTGACACTCGTCTGCGCTCAATCGCCGACCAACAGGCTCAAAATTATCTCGACAATGAAACCCTGAAGTCTGCTGCTCGTCGTAATGATCTCAGCGATAAGCGCTACTACTTCGGCGAACTTCAAAAAGCCGCCGAGCGTCACAGCGATGGCACTCTCAAAAATCCCGATGCCTATCGTCGCTTCATCGAAGCCGGTGCTGGTGCTGACGCCTTTGTCGATAGTAGTCTCACCGGCCAAGCTCGCGCTGATGCCGAGAAAACTCGCTTTGACGCTACCACCTCAGTCGTCGCCGACGCTTACGATATGATTGAAAAAGAACGCGCTATCAATACCGCTAAATACACTACCTACCTTGACAAACAAGTCAGCTTTGAAGTTGATAAAGTCTACGACCAAATGCTTGCCAGCAAAAATATCGAGGGTATCGTCGCCGCTCAAAATATCACCGCCAAACGCGGCGATTACGATAAAATTGAGAAGAAGCTCGGCGAATATATGGACCAAGAGGGTTATCTCGAACTCAACACCGACTTTGCTAACGTCCTTGCTCTTAACCTCTTAGGTATGAAAAATGCCGCACCTAGCCTTGGCCGTCTCGGCAAACATATTAACGTCGAGACTTGGAGATACACCAACGGTGATCGCGACACTAATACCGTCACTATGAAAGAATACTTTACTGGTAAAGATGCTAGTGGTCAGCCCACTAAATTTAATGCCCAAGGTCTCCTCCAAGGCACCAGCCTCAAAGAAATTGATCGTACCTTCTATAGCGGCCTTGAACACGATATCGACAAATACTTAGTTGCTGAAAACTTTGACGGCAGCGCTAGTCAAGCCAAAAAAGCTCGCGACCTCCTCTTCCGCAACATGACACCTAGTCTCATTAGTGCTATCAGTTCTTTCTCATCTGGTAGCGAACAAATGGTTAATACCGCTAACTTCATCACTGGCGCCAAATATCACACCGAAACCGATACTTGGGATATTCCTACTGATAAGCTCACCCCCGAGAAACTTGCCGAACATAAAGACCGCACTGAAATTTATCTTAAAATGATGACTACCGAAAACGTTATTGGTTTCAAGACTGATGCCTTCAAAGCCGTCATTGCTCAGCTCCAGTATCAAAAAGGTGGTGACGAAAATGCCGCTCTTGCTGAATTTCGTAAAATCATGGAAAAAAAGGGTGTTGTCGCCGATCTCGAACGTATCAAAGCCACCAACCCCAGCGCCCTCAGCGGTATGCGCCCTGGTATCCGTCGCGCCCTTGGCGTCTAAATACATACTCGGCCAATTCAACAACCATAAAAATTATGCTATAATATACAATATATGGCACAATACAAAGTTCCTCAAGACGTCGAAGCCGACGATAAACTCCTCGGGCCTTTTTCGTTCCGCCAATTCATCTATCTTTTAATTGCTGGTGCTGGTGTTGCCATTGCTATTGGGCTTTTTCAGATTTTTCCTCTACTCGCCATTATTCCTATTCCGATTATTTTCTTCTTCGCTATCCTTGCCCTACCCCTTAAAAAAGACCAGCCCATGGAGACTTATCTCGCTGCTCTCGTCTCTTTTTATCTCAAGCCCCGCAAACGTTTTTGGATTCCCGGCCAGCGCGAGTCTACTATTACCATCACCGCCCCCAAAGTTGTCGAGAAACCCCGCGTCCGCGACATTTCCGAAGAAGAAGCCAGCCACCGCCTCTCTTTCCTCGCTGATATCGTCGATACCGAGGGTGAATCCATCAAAAACACCACTTCTATGCGTGACGATTATGCCGCTGAAGCCAACAACGCCCCCGATATTTTCGATAATACTAACACTAATAATATTGATTACATGATTAACCAAGAACAAGCTGCTCACAAAAGCGAAGTTCTAAACCAAATGCGTACTGCTATTCAAGAAATCGAAAGAGAAAAAGATTTAACACCACCAAGTATTGAAAAACATAACAAAAAATCCGAAAATTCTCCTAAAGATAAAGTTGAATCTAGTACAAAAAATATAGAAACTGAAGAAAAATCCATAACATCTCAAAACGATGTTATGGTTAAACCTGACCTTAAATCATCAAAAACCACTAGCACAAAACCACCAAAACCTAGTATAATAGAACTAGCTAATAATCCCGATTATTCAATCGAGACTATTCAAAAAGAAGCTAATCGTATTAATCAAAAGGACGAAGTTTATATTTCTTTGAGGTAATTTATGGATAATAATCAAGCGCAACCCTATCAACAACAACCGGCACCCCAGGCAGCACCACAACCAGTACCACAACCACCGGTAACCCAACAACCAGTACCGCAACCTGCCCCCCAGGCTACTCAACCCCAACCAGTTATTCAACAACAGCCAGCTCCTCAGCCTGCCGCCCCCGAGCAAAAGCCCGTCTCCACTCACACCACCCCCGACTCCCCCGTCGCCACTCAGTCCACTCTACTTATCTCTGAGCTTCGCGATAGTCTCGTCATCATGAAAGACGGCTCGTTCCGCGCCGTCGTCGCCTGTAAATCTATCAACTTCGACCTTATGTCTGCCGCCGAACGCGAAGGCGTCGAATATTCTTATCAAAACTTTCTCAATTCTCTCACTTTTACTATCCAAATTCTTGTCCGTTCCCAACGCGTTGATATCGGCCCTTATTTAGAACGTCTTTCTAATATCCGTCGCAATAATGATAATATGCTCCTTGGCGTTCTCATGGACGATTATATCAACTTTATCGATATTCTCTCTCAAGAAGCCAATATTATGGATAAATCTTTCTTTATTGTTATCCCATATTATACTTCCAAAGAAGCCGAAAAATCCCTCGAAGAAAGCAAAAATTTCTTCAAAACTTTCGGTAAAACCAAAGCCCCCGAAGTCACTCGCATTAATCGCGACACTTATGAAAAAGCTATCACTGAAATTAACAACCGCGTCGAATCTGTCATCTCTGGCCTTTTTCAAATTGGTATCCAGTCCGTCCGCCTTAATACTAAGGAACTCGGTGAATTATATTATAACTTTAATAATCCCGACACCGCCGTTCGCGAACCGTTAGGTGATTTTCATAAACTTGCTACCACCTATGTAAAGAAAGGAGTTCAAAATGGCTAAAAAACAACCTCAGCCAACCCCCGCTCAAATTGCTGCCAATGCTCAGGCCCAAGAAGATGCCGAGATTCAGCGCGCCTTCGAGCAGGGTATTACCACTCTCCGCGATATGATTTCTCCTTCTTCTATTGAAATTCATTCTAGCTATTTCCGTCTTGGTACTAAATATGGCCGTACTATCTATGTTTATGGTTATCCGCGCGAACTCTTTACTGGTTGGCTTTCATCTATCATTAATATTGACGAAGTCCTTGACCTTTCTATGTATATCTACCCAGTTGATACTGGCGTCGTTATGAAAAACCTCCGTAAAAAAGTCACCCAGCTTGAAGCATCTTACAGTATTAATTCCGAAAAGGGTAAAATCCGCGATCCTGAGCTTGAAGCCGCTATTAGTGACGCCGAGGAACTCCGCGACCAACTACAAGTCGGTGCCGAGAAATTTTTCCGTTTTGGTCTTTATATTACTCTCTGGGCTAATTCACTCGAAGAACTTGAATTCGTTCAACACAAAATCGAAACTATCTTTGGTCAACAAATGGTTTTTTCTAAGGTTGCCAGCTCTCAACAAGAGCAGGGAATGAATAGTACTATGCCTCAATGCACCGATCAACTTCAAATCCGTCGTAATATGAATACTGGCGCCATTTCTACTAGTTTTCCTTTTACTTCCGCCGACCTTACTCAAGAAAAAGGTATTTTATATGGTATCAATATGCATAATAACGGTCTTGTAATATTCGATCGTTTCACCCTTGAAAATGCCAATATGGTAGTCTTTGCTAAGTCTGGTGCTGGTAAATCTTTCGCCGTTAAACTCGAAGCTATTCGCTCCATGATGATTGGCACTGAAATCATCATCATCGACCCCGAGAACGAATACCAAAAACTCTGCGACGCCGTCGGTGGCTCTTATATTCGCCTCTCACTCAACTCTGACGTTCGTATTAACCCTTTTGACTTACCCAAAGTTATCGATTCCGAAGACGCTAACGACGCATTGCGTGCTAATCTCGTTACTCTCCATGGCCTTTTCCGCCTCATGATGGGTAGCGCCACCACTTCTAATAATGGTATGGTTATTCCCGCTCTCTCTGCTAACGAAGAAGCCGATCTCGATCAAGCCCTTATTGATACCTACGCACGCGCCGGTATCACCTCTGATCCACTCACTCACCAGTCACCACCACCCACTATCAAAGAACTCTATGATACTCTCGCCCACATGGACGGTTCTGGTCCCGAACTCGCTCAGCGCCTCCGTAAATACACTACTGGTACTTTTGCTGGTATCTTTTCCCAACAATCCAATGTTGACATTAATAATCAAATGGTAGTCTTCAATATTCGCGACCTCGAAGACGAACTCCGTCCTGTCGCTATGTATATTATTCTTAGCCATATTTGGAATGTCGTTCGCGCCGAGCAGAAAAAACGCCTCCTTATCGTTGATGAGGCCTGGCAACTGATGCAATTTGAAGATTCTGCTAATTTCTTATTCAGCCTTGCTAAGCGCGCCCGTAAGTACTATCTTGGCCTTACTACTATCACTCAGGACGTTGAAGATTTTATGTCTACCAAGATGGGTCGCGCCATTGTTAATAACTCCTCTATGCAACTTCTTCTCAAACAATCTTCCTCTGCTGTTGATGTTCTCTCTGATGTCTTTAAACTCACCGACGAAGAGCGCAAACGCCTTAATAATTTCCCAGTCGGTCAAGGCCTCTTCTTTGCTGGTAGTAATCATGTCCATATTCAAGTTATCGCCTCCGAAACCGAAGAATCTCTCATCACTACCAATCCCGCCGCTACCGCCAGCGAAAATACTCCTCCCCCCACTACAAATTCTTAGTTACACTAGTTAATATCACTTGATGATTTTGAAAATTCTTTACTAAATATTTTTGGCGCTTTTTATCTAACTCCGAAAACACATCATCTAGTAGTACCAGCGGTTTTTTACCAGTATTTTCTTGCAATTTTTTCGCCTCAATAAATTTTAATGCTAATATCACCGAACGACTCTCTCCCCGACTTGCCGAACCATCCGCATCTTGATTGTTAAATATAAACTTATAATTATCTTTATGTATTCCAAAACTCGTATGCTGTAATATTTTATCTCGTTCAAAATCTGTTTCCAGTCGTCTCAAATACTGACTCTCATCTATCAAAATCTCCTCGATTTCACCAAAATTCAAATATTCTATCCATACTTTATCCTTATTTTCGGCTATTGAACGATAATAATCGGTTAATTCATTATTCACCTCTGTGATTAATTTTCGCCGTTTTTTTGCAATCTCGCACCCCAGTTTTGCTAATAATACATTCCACGAAAATAACGCATCTCGCGTCACTAAATCACTTTTAAGGGTCTCATTTCGCTGTTTGAGCGCCTTTTTATACTTATTAAGATCAGACACATATTTCTCATCAAAACCGCCTATAAAGCGGTCAAAATAGTCGCGTTTTTTGGTTGGACTTGTCCCTATTAATCCCATATCACTCGGTTCAAATAATATCACTGGATAACGATTTTTTTTCGGTAACCTAGTAAATTTCTTATCTTCTACTAAAAATTGCTTTTTTACCCCGTCATACACCACTACTATTCGCTCACCACTATTATATTCTATTTCTACCCGATAAAATTCCTCTCCCCGCTTCAATATTTCCGTATCCACCGCCCGAAAACTTTTACCTCGCATCGCCTCATAAATCGCTTCCAGTACTGAAGTTTTGCCCGCTCCATTTTCACCCAAAATCTGCGAAGTCATCTCTACGCATTCTAACTGATACTTCGTGTGACAACGAAAATTTACTAATTCTACTCTCTTAATTATCATTTCATATTTAACGGCATAATTATATGTGTATATTCACCCTTATCAGAGGCATTTTTAACCACCACCGGATCCAATTTATTTGAAAATCTCAGTCCCACCTTCTCATCTTTTAATATATTTAATACATCTAGTAGATATCGCGAATTTAGCACCACTTTTACATCTTTATCTATTTTAGTTTCAATTTCCGAAGTATTTTCACCATATTCATTTACTACCGATGCAATCGTAAAAACTTGCTTTTCTTTATTAGTTTCCAATATCACCGATCCCCCGACCTCTCGTGCAAATAGCGCCGCAAGTTTCGTCACTCTCACTAGTTCCTCACGCTCTAGTTCTACCTCTATATCTGATTTTTTTGGTATCAACTGACGATAATCGGGGAACGACCCATCAATCAATTTTGAAGTTATCTCTATTTCATCTAATCTAAATCTCACTTGTGATTCGTCAAACAAAATCTCAATTTCCTCAGTCTCATCATCTACTGAACGCAACACTTCTTGTAGTGACCCCGCCGGCACAATTGCTTCTACCTCACTTTTTACTTTACTAATAAATTTTCGTTCTGCTAATCTATACCCATCAGTCGCCGCCAAATACAAATCACTATCATTAGTATTAAAATATACCCCAGTTAGTGCCGGCCTAGTTAAATCATTTGAACTTGCAAATACTATCCCTTCCAAACCTTCTTTAAAATCATCCACATTCATCTTAAATGTTAATGCTTTTTTCTCATCAATTTCCGGTAATTCTGGATAATCATCCGCTGGCGTCCCATTAATAATTGAAGCGTACTTGCCCGATTTTATTTTCACTTTATTACCGTCAGTACTAATTTCTACCATCTCGCCCCTCGGTAGATTACTCACAAAATCTGCCAACAGTCTTGCTGGTATCGTTACATTACCATCTTCTGATTTACTAGTTGGTATATAATCTACTATTGCCACATCTAAATTAGTCGCAGTTAATGAAACTTTCTTTTTTTCCACTTTTATTAAAATGTTATTTAGTATAGGTAAAGTTGCTCTATTTCCACCCGCCACTTTACTTACGATGTTTAACGCTTTATTTATTTTTTCTTGTGTGACTTCAATTTTCATATACACCTCCTCACATTTATATTATAATTTAATAAATTATTTATTATAGTAGTAATAAACCCTGTGGAAATTGTGGAAAATAAACTATTATAACAGAGGTAATTTTCCTGTGTAAATCTCAGTGTAGAATCACCCCCATTATGTGTAAAACCACCCACTTTTTCACATTTTTTTATAAAAATCACATTTTTCCACCACCCACTAATTTTTTCCCCACAATTTCTCCACAGACTTACCCACAAACTTCCCCACATTTTATCCACAATTTTATTCATAAAGCCTCTCTCGTATCCCCGCAATTTGTTCTCTCAAATTAAAATTTAATTTTAAATCGTTTTTAATTTTCTTAATTCCATGCATTACTGTCGTATGATCTTTAACTCCCACCTCTCGCGCGATTTTCGGTGTACTCATTTCTAATTCTTCTGATAATAAATACATCGCCACTTGCCGAGCGTTTTTAATATGCGACACCCGACTTTTACTACACATTTCTTTCACTGTTAAATCATAATATTTCGCTGTTTTCTCTAGGATTTTCTTTGGTGATAATGTCTGCATATGCGGAGTTTTTACCGTATTTATATAACCATCATTAATTACTTCAAGTGGTGTAATATTTTTTAAATCTGCAATTGCTAGTAGGTGATTTAATTCACCTTCAAGATCACGAATATTCGTTCGTACATTATCCGCCAAGTATTCTACCGCCTCATCTTCAATTTCCGCCCCCATAAATTCCGCCTTAGATTTCAAAATTGCACACTTATCCTCAAAACTTGGCATCTGTAAATCAATCGCATTACCCCAAGTTAACCTTGATGCCAACCTTTCATCTACCGTTTTAATTTGGCTTGGTAGTCGATCACTTGTCACAATAATCTGCTTATTTAACTGATATAAATCATTAAAAATATGGAAAAATTCCTCTTGACTTCTATCTTTACCCACAATAAATTGAAAATCATCCACTATTAGTACATCTAGTTTACGAAACTTTTTTGTAAATTCTTCACTGGTCTTATTTTGAATTGAGTTGATAAAATCCGAATAAAAATGACTAATTGGTATATATAATATTTTTAAACTCGGGTCACGCGCCAAAAGGGCATTACCAATTGCCTGTACCAGATGAGTTTTACCTAGCCCAGGACCACTATATAAGAAAAACGGATTAGCCTTCTTACCAGGATTTTCTACCACGCTTTTTGCTACACTTACCGCCAAATCATTATTTGAACCAATCACAAAATTATCTAGTGTATAGCGCGGGTTTAGGCCCGTT
Source organism: Candidatus Saccharimonadota bacterium (assembly GCA_017431945.1). Lineage (GTDB taxonomy): Bacteria > Patescibacteriota > Saccharimonadia > Saccharimonadales > Saccharimonadaceae > Nanosyncoccus. Next base: position 34,968 of record JAFRJZ010000005.1, on the reverse strand, counting down.
TGAAATTCTCCCGATTTCCGTTTTGGTATACTTAGCTTCTTTTTCTTTATCGTTATTGGTTCACCTGTCACCTCGCGCGATTTAGGTTTAGTTTTAGCTCTAGTATGAACAATATATCTCACTTCTTTAAAATCCACCCCATTATTTCTTAGGGCGGTCTTTACCGAATCATTATATTTTACTTCCAGCTGTTTGACCTTTAAGACATTTGGTACCCCCACCGTCACTACTCCATCTTCTACCGAAATTAAAGTCACCCCAGTAAACCAAGTTGAAAAGGCGGCGTGTGGAATCTCTTGTTCTACCTCAGCTAGCACATTTTTCCACACATCAAACATTTCACCTCCTGACCAACTTAATTTATAACTGCTCTTATTATAACAAATTTTCCCGACTTTTCCACAGGATTTTCTTCTCATTTTATATTTTATAATACTTGACAACACTAAACAGAGGTCATTTTTTCCACAACTAATACCACTAACCAGATTTTTATGTGGAAAACTTCTTGAAAATAGTGGAAATCTACGGTATACTATATACAATATTTGTCAATTTTAAAAGTTTATATAGGAATTATTTATGCCAAAACGCACATATCAACCACATACCCGCCAACGCAAACGCGAACATGGCTTTATGAAACGCAATAGTTCTCCTGCTGGTAAAAAAGTTTTGAAGCGTCGTCGTATTAAAGGTCGCGCTCGACTTAGCGTCTAATATTAAAAGGGAATTATGATTGCCAAAAAATACCGTTTTCATTCTCGCGGTGGTATCAAATATACTTACCGAAACGGTACTACTATTCGTGGTGCTCAGATTTCCCTTGTTTTTGCTCCCAATTCTCGTCACCACCAGCGTTTCAGCGTAGTAGTTTCTAAAAAAATTCTCAAAAGTGCCGTTAGTCGCAACCGAATTCGTCGTCGCGTTTATGAAGCTATTCGTCTATTACTCCCTGATTTCAAACAAAATCTTGACTGTATCTTTATTATTAATAGTAAAGACCTCCTAGATATGCCATTTTTTCAACTTCAAAATTTAATATTTGAGCTTCTTACTCGCACTACTACCCCTAAAACCTAATTTGTGATATAATATATAGAGTATGTTTGAATTCATCGATATAATTATCGTTCGCCCGATTGCGAACATCCTCTTTATCATCTACAATTTTGTCGGTGATTTTGGCTTGGCTATCATTCTTTTCACGCTTCTAGTTCGTCTCTGTATGTGGCCCTTAATGAAACGCCAGTTTCACCAGACCAAACTTATGCGCAGTCTCCAGCCCGAACTCGCCAAGATCAAGAAAAATTGCAAAGGGAACCGCCAAATGGAGTCCATCCAAACTATGGACCTCTACAAGCGCCACAATGTTAAACCTTTTCGCTCCATTCTTACTCTTTTAATTCAACTTCCTATCTTTATTGCCATCTACACCGCTATCCGCGTCATGGTTATGCCTACCCCTACCGACAACCTTGAAATTCGCGCCTATCCTTTTGCCCAAATTTCTAACACTGCTGATGTTATTGCCAAGCAACAAGCTTACCTCGCCGATACCGCCACCAACTCTTACGATTTTCACCCCCAACTCTTTGGCTTGGTCAATCTTGATGCTCGTGCTACCGACATCTTTTCTAGCAATATCTCGGTCAGTGCCTTTATCGTCCTCATTTTTGCTCTCTCCGCTGCAGCCATCCAGACGCTCGTGATGCGCCAGCAGATGCCTTCTAGTAAGGATAAAAAGAAGAAAACCATCCGCCAGATGATGAAAGAGGCCGCCGAAGGCAAAGAACCCGACCAGTCCGAGCTCAATTCCGCTATGACCGGCCAAATGACTAAAATTATGCCTATCATGATGCTTTTCATTATGATTCCACTCCCTGGCGCCCTGGTCTTTTACTATCTCTTAATCAATATCGTTAACGCTTTTCAACAAAAGTTTATCTTTAAAAAAGATGAAACTGAGCTCGAAGCCATCGCTGGCGAAAAGACCGCTACCAAGGTCCAAAAAATCAAAGAAGCTCAGGTTATTGAAAACAAAAAAACCGGCACAAAAATCACCCGTATTTCCGCTAAAGATAATAAGAAAAGGAGAAAATAATTATGGACAAAGACGAATCAATTCGTTTTGCAACTAAATTTACCGAAGATTTATTATCATTCTTCGGCATCAATGTTGCAGTATATTCTACGGTAGAAGACGAAGTTATCCAACTTTCGGTACCTTCCACCTCTATGAATTCATTATTAATCGGTAGAAATGCCGACAATTTACGGGCTTTACAATATATCGTGTCCAACGCTCTTACCGCTAAATCTGCCGAAATCACTCGCGTCAGTGTTGATATTGCCGACTACAAGCGCCAGCGTGCAGACCGTATTGCTGAACGCGCCGAAGATTGGATTAATAAAGTTAGAAGTACTGGCGAATCTATGACTCTCGACCTCAATCCCGCCGACCGCCGCATCGTCCACAAAGTCGCCCAGGACTACTCGGACATCTCCACCCACTCCGAAGGTGAAGGTAAAGAACGCAAATTAATCATTTCCAAAATCGCCTAAGTTTAAATCTAAAATTTTCGCTGCTTTCATTAGTATTTCAGTTTCTTCTTCTGTGGCAGTATTAAGCTTGGCTTTAAAAAGCGTAGTGGTCTCCGGAAAACTAAGGTCTATTACTTCTAAGGATCTCGCTGTCCCCGGCACCTTCTTCAAAGCCCCCTTCATTACCAAATTATCAACATGCTCTGCCACCGACGACACCGATGATAATCCTAATCCATTCATAATCTCTCGATACGATGGTGAAAACCCATGCGCATCGGTAAAATCATTAATAAAGTCTAAAATTAGCGTTTGCTTTTTGGTTAATTTAATACTCATATGCTATAATAATATAATAAATGAATAATCAGAAAAAATCAATTGACGGGTTGGTGACGCGCAGCAATCGGGTGACGAGTGCTGACTCTTTGCACCGAAAAACCGTCAAAAAACCAGTTAAATCAGCCAAACCAACCACCATTCCAGTTCAAACTAAGCGCATCGACGCCGACGCCGTAGAAAAAATGGCTAAGGATAACGCCAAAAAACGCAAATCTGCCACCGACGATTTTTTGAAACCAGTTGAAGCTTTTGATTTTGACTTCACCGAGGACGATATCAAAAAATCTGGCAAAAAGGGCAAAAAACCGCGCAAAAAATGGTCCAAAAAACGCAAAGTTTTAACTATTATTGCTTCGGTACTTGCCGCTCTACTTTTAGCATTTTTAATCTGGGGTAACGCGATTATTTCCAAGCTCACCGGTGGTAATTCAAATGTCTTTGATGCTATTGGTACCCTTTGGAGTGATGTACCGCTCAAGACTGATGCCGATGGCCGTACTAATATCTTAGCCTTTGGTACTAGCGGTTATAATATGGAAGGTGACGAGGGCAATGGTGTCCACGATGGTGCTCAGCTTACCGATTCAATCATGGTAATTAGTCTCAACCAAGAAACCAAAGATGTCGCCATGGTCAACATCCCGCGTGATTTAAAGGTAGCCGATGCTTGCTCAGCCGGTAAAATTAATGAAGTTTATTGGTGTAATAATCAAAACGGCGACAATGAAAAAGCCGGCGCAGAGGCTCTCCAAAAAACCGTTGAAGATGTCCTTGGTATCGATATTCAATATTACGCCCATGTAGACTGGGGTTCACTAATTCAAATAGTTGATTCTATCGGTGGTATCACAGTCACTCTTGATGAAGATATCAACGATTATTGGACTAATACTTTTATCAACGCTGGTGAACCAGTTACTTTAAACGGTGAACAAGCTCTCGGCTTAGCTCGGGCGCGTCATGGTACTTCTGGCGGTGATTTTACGCGTGGTAATAGCCAACAAAAAATCCTCTCCGCCATCGCTCAAAAGATCAAAGATAAAGACTTAGGTGTTACTGAGATTATTAACTTAGTCAATGCTTTGGGCGATAATCTTCGCACTGATTTTAATATTGACGAGATTAAAACTGCCGCCAACTTGCTCAAAGACATTGACTTTAATGCCATCCGTCAAGTACCATTATCTGACCAAGAAAAGGATATCAAATATGTTACCACTGCAACTATCGGTGGAGTCTCATTTGTAGTACCAGCCGCCGGTGTTAATAATTATACCGATATCCATACTTATATTAAACAAATGTTTAGTAATAATCCAGCGGTGCGTGAAGGTGCCAATATCATGGTGCTCAACGGTTCTAGTCAGCCAGGCGTCGCTGAGGCCGAAAAGAGTAAGCTAGAAAACGACGGCTATAAAGTTGGCTACGCCGGCAACGCTGACAATAAATATAGTGGCGTTATGATATATATTCTTAACAGTGAAAAGAATGGTACCAAAGACGCTCTCGCTCAGCGTTATGGTGTCCAAGTTCAAACTGCCGACCAACTTCCCGAACCCGTCCAAGCCGACGGCTTCGACTTTATAATTATTTTAGGTAATGAAAATAATTAATTATGATATAATATAGAGTAGGAGTATCGTATGAAAAAACAAACAAAAAAACTACCATCCTTTAAACGCAAACCAGCCCTAATTATTGGTCTAATTCTCTTGATGGCCGTCGTTGCCCTTATCACCGCCAAAATCCTCGCTTCTATCAGTCAAAATAATGTCAACAACGAACCCAAGGGAACTACCGAAACTACCGAGCAAACCACTACTGAAATCACCACCAACAATACTGATGATCCTAATGATAAGACTCCTAAACAATATGAAGGTCCCGACGTCAATACTCTTGATTACCTCAGCGGTGTCATTACTTACGCTGGCCCCGCCGACAATAACCTCATTATCAGTACTACTATTGATCAATACCTCTCTTCTGGTACTTGTGAGCTCACTTTAACACAAGGTAGCAGAACCGTCTCTCGCACTGCCGACATCCTCGCCAATCCCTCTTCTTCCACTTGCGACGGTTTTGATATACCACTCAGCGAACTCAGTGGTGGCACCTGGAACATAAACATTAAGTTGACCTCTAGCGATAGAACTGGTATAATTACAGGAGAGGTTAACCTATGAAAACTCCTCATTTCACCACCAAACAGATCCTCTTAGCTTGCTTTACTTTTGCTTTTGTTGGCACGCTAAGTTTTTTGTTAGCTAAAAATATGAATACCACTGATGCCACTACGGCTGGCTTTCGCCCAGGCAATATTATGAGCGACTATGTTATGGGCAATTATAATACCATGAACGAATCACAGATTCAATCTTTCCTTAACTCCAAGAATTCTTGCAATAAAGGCGTTTCTGGCGGTGGCTATATTGGCGCTGGTAATGACTATGGCGTCACTTTTAATTACGGTGCCACTTACGGTGATAAGTATTATCACTATCATGCTAATGGCGGTAAATATATCTGCCTTGGCAACGAGCGTTTTAATGGTAAAACCGCCGCTCATATCATCTATCGTGCCGCCCAAGATTATCATATCAACCCTCAAGTCCTCCTAGTTTTGCTTCAAAAAGAACAATCACTCATTACCGACCAATGGCCCAACACTAACTATCAATACCGTTCCGCTACTGGTTATGGTTGTCCCGATACCAGGCCTTGCGATTCTGAATATTACGGCCTTGAAAACCAAATCCGCAACGCCGCCGATCTCTTCCGTGACGTTTTAAACGATGATTACAACCCTTACCACTCTGGTCGTGCTAGCTACGTCCAATACAGTCCGGGTGCCTCTTGTGGTGGCACTAATGTTTATATTGAGAACCGTGCTACCGCCGCTCTCTACCGTTACACTCCTTACCAGCCCGGCGGCTCTGGTACTTACTGGGTTAACGGTCAAGAATACAGTTGCTACTCTTATGGCAACCGCAACTTTTACGATTTCTTCACCGACTGGTTCGGCGACACCCGTACCAATTCGCCCAACACCAATGTCACTATTCCAGAAGGCACTTATAGCATTACCTCGGCTCTTTCTAATAATATCGCGCTAGATATTGCTGGTGGCACCGATACTGCCAATGACCAAACCAATATCCAAATTTACACCGCCAACGATACCAACGCCCAAAGGTGGCAATTTATCAAAAATAACGATAATACTTATACCATTAAAAATCCTACCACTGGCAAAGTTCTGGATGTTTATGGCGCTAATACTACTAATGGTACCAACATTCAACTTTTCACCCCCAATAACACTTGCGCCCAAAAATGGTATGCCACTAAGAATACTGACAACACTTACACCTTCTTCTCTGCTTGTTCTGGTTTGACTATTGATGTTGCTGGTGGTAAGACTGATAACAGTACTAATGTCCAACTTTACAGTTCCAATAATACCAAAGCTCAAAAATGGCAATTAAAACCCATCCGTACTGCAACAGACGGCGTTTATAATATCACTTCTAAATTATCAAATAATACTACAATTGATATTGCTGGTGGCGTTAAGACCGCTAATAATAAAACCAACATTCAACTTTACAAGGTTAATCACACCCTAGCACAAACCTGGAAAGTTACTTATAATACCAGCGATGGTTATTATACAATCACTAATCCCGCTACTGGCAAAGTTCTTGATGTCGCTGACGGTAAAACCTCACCAGGCGCTAATGTTCAGCTCTACGGTTCCAATAACACTTGCGCCCAAAAATGGCAAATTACCCAGAATTCCGACAGTTCTTTCAGTCTATATTCTGCCTGTTCTGGCCTTGCTCTAGATGTTAATAATGCCAAAACCAACAACGGCACCAATATCAAAATTTGGAGTTTCAACGGTTCCAATGCTCAAAAATGGTCACTCAATTCTATGCAAACTATTTCTGATGGTACACATCGCATTAACTCCAGCCTAGATAATAACAAAGTAATTGATATATCTGGTGATATCAACGAAGCCAACAATAGAACCAACATCCAATTAAGCGACTTAACTAGGTCTAACAAACAAAACTGGAAATTTACTTATTCGGACGGTTATTACACTATCACCAATGTTCCTAGCAACAAAGTTATAGATGTTGCAGATGCCGGCGTTACTAATAGTACCAATATTCAGCTTTACAACTCTAACAACACTTGCGCTCAAAAATGGCGTGTTATCAAGAATTCTGATAATACCTACACTTTCTTCTCCGCTTGCTCTGGTTTGGCTATTGATGTTACTGGTGGTAACACCACGGATGGCACCAATATCCAGCTTTATACCGCCAATAATACCAATGCCCAAAAATGGCGATTGTAGCCACCTCAATTTGACAATAACCGAATAATCGTTTATTATAATTATATGGTTAAGGTGAGATCAACTCAAATATCTTTTGTTATTCCAGTTTTTAATGAGCAAGAAGCTATTAAAGACTTTTTAGACAATCATTTTTTACCAGAACTCAGTAAAATTTCCAAATACACCAAAGAAATTATTCTCATTGACGATGGCTCATCGGATAACACTTTGGAAATCATCCAAGGCTATGCATCCACAGATAAAAATTTCAGGATTATCGCTTTTTCACGTAATTTTGGCAAAGAGGTTGCTCTATCTGCTGGCATCGCCCACGCTACTGGCGAAGCAGTAATTATGATAGATTCAGACGGTCAACAACCCGCCAAATACATTCACGATTTTATCAAAGCCTGGGAAAATGGTGCCGATATAGTTACCGGCATTCGCACCGATTATAATAAAGGTCATGGCCTAATTCCGCGTCTAGGTTCAAAACTATTTTATAAATTATTAAACAAAATGGGCTACAAAAACACAATTCCTGGCTCTACTGACTTCAGATTATTAGACCGCAATGTTGTAAGCGAATACAACAAATTATCAGAACATAACCGCATAACCAGAGGGCTAATAGATTGGCTAGGTTTTGAACAGGCCATCGTTGAATACAAATATGACGATCGTATTGCCGGTAAATCATCTTTTGATTTCAAAAAACTACTCCACCTTGCTATCAATAGTTTTATTTCATTATCTACCACTCCACTAGTTATTCTGGCGTATGTCGGGGCTTTCATCATGTTAGGCTCATTTTTACTTGGCTTGTTTGTTATCATCCAACAGTACATACTTGGCGATCCGCTACATCTTTATTGGAATGGTGCCGTTCAAATGTCTATCTTTATCACCTTTTTGGTCGGTCTAATTTTGGTATCACAAGCCACCATCGCGCTTTACATATCGCACATTCACGCCGAAGCTCAAGGTCGCCCACTATATATTATCAACAAGAAGCAATCCCGTAACCTCAAAGATAAATAATATGAGCAAATTCAAAAACACCTTCAAATATTTCCATAAACCAGCTTTCCTTTATTTGCTTATTTTTATTATCACATTCCTTGCCTTTTTATCGGTACTTTTTGTACTTCACTGTGCACCGTTTGGTAATGACCGCAGCCTGGCTGTCAATGACGCCTATATCCAATACATTGATTTTTTCTCCTATTTTAAAGATGTCTTAGCCGGCCAAAACGATATTACCTATACTTTTGACAAAACACTTGGCGATAATGCTTTTGCGGTTTTTTCCTATTATCTGTCGTCACCCCTCAGCCTACTTGTTGTATTTTTTGACAAAACCGACCTCCACTCTTTTATTGATATTCTTATCGCTATTAAGATTTCTCTAGCGGCTGTCACTTGCGCGATTTTTCTAAATAACCGCTTTTCTAAAAAACTCCACACTCCACTCCTGATTGCGTTGTCCTTAGGTTACGCGCTGTGCGCCTATGTTATTACCAAAAACTGCAACATTATGTGGCTAGACGGCGTCTACATGTTACCGATTATGGCGCTAGGGACCTACAAATTAATCTCAAAGAACCGGTTTAATCTTATCTTACCCCTCTCAATCGCCCTAGCTATCATTTTCAACTGGTATAGTGGGCTAATTGACTGTGTATTTATCGGTTTTTGGTTTGTTTTAGAATATGCATTATCACAGAAAAAACTCAAAGAAATTTGGCAGTATCTATTTAAATTTATTATCTCCGCTATCTTAGGCGTCGCTATGAGTACAGCGATATTACTGCCCACTTTGTCGGCACTAAGCGGCGGCAGTCGTGGTGGCATAGATTTTGAATATTTAAAGCTCGGTTTTAGAAGCGAAGCACCAGCAATGATTCAAAACTTACGCCTTGGCGCCACTGATACGCAAACCGAAGTATCTCTTTTCTGTGGTAGTATCAGTCTTCTTGGTATCATTTCGATCTTTATTGGTAGACATAGATTTTCTAAAAGACAAAAAATCATCACCATAGCCTCTCTTTGCGTCATTTATTTAATCCTTTGTTGGGGGCCACTATTTTTCCTCTTTTCGCTCCTCAAAGATGCCAGCTCTTATTATACTCGTTTCGCATATATCGGGTCGTTTACTCTGGTATTTTTGGGTGCTACCGCCTTTGTTTCTCTCAGAGGCCAAGTTTCAAAACCCAAAGATTACCTAATTTGGTTCAAGGCCGGCCTAGTTATAGCTCTAATCCAAATTATTTTACAATTTGTCCACCCCGTAAATCTAAACCTCACTTATTTATTTGTCGCCGATATTATTATCATCTCGGTGATTCTAACTTTTTATTACAGAAATATCATCAAAAACCAGGTCAAACAACGCCTAATTTTAGCCATCATTCTTATTATCGCGACCACCGCAGAACTCACTTTTAACGCCTTTATTATTACCAAAAACCATCTCTTCCTGGGCGTTAATGAATATAAAAACTACACAAGTAGTATTACCAACCAGATTCAAGACATCAAAAACAGCGACTCTAGCCTTTACAGAATTTCTCAAACCTCCACCGAATATATGACAGAAAACGGCCTCATCGCCAATTATAACGAGAGTCTTGCTCAAAACTATATGTCGGTTTCTGGTTACACTTCTAGTCCAGACATTCGCCAGCTCACCTTCTTAAATGATGTTGGCTATCGTAGAAACGGCGACAATTTTAATATCACTAATAATTCAATCCTCGCTACCGACTCGCTACTCGGGGTAAAATATATTATGTCTGAATACGACATAAACGGTTTACAACCACTTAATAAAGATTACGGCGACCGCAAAACCTATTACAATCCATATTATTTGCCAATCGCTTTTGATTATCAATACCAAGACATTCAAGTTGATAGAAACAACCCATTTACGACCATTAATAATATATATAGCGGTCTGGCCGGCAAAGAACTCAGCCTATTTTCTCAGGTTAATTTCAAAAAATCCGCCCACAATGATTACACTGAATACGAAGTGTCCGCTCCTGAAGACTTCAAAAACTATCTACTATATGGTAACCTTACTTGGGTTGGTGGCAGTGAATCAGTAGAACTTCAATTTGAAGACGGCCACACTCTTGGTTATAATCGTTGGTTAGCTCCATCGGTGTTTTATATGCCAAATCAAAAAGATGCTTCTTCTAGCTCTATTAAGGTTTCTTCCGCCAACAGGCAACACGCCGATGCGATTTCGGAACAATTCTACGCTTTAAATTTAGACGCACTCAAAGATTTCGCTACCAAAACCCAAAGTCACTCAGCTGAGTTACAAACTTTTACCAACAAACATGTAGCTATAAAGGTTAGCAAAGATCATCATGATACCTTATTTACCTCAATCCCTTATCACAAAAACTGGAATATAACCGTAAATGGCGAAAAGACCACTCCCCAGCTGATCGGCAACTGTCTTATGGCGATTCCGCTTTCTACCGGAGAGAATATTATTGAATTTAAATATTCAGATCCAACTCTCAAAATCGGTCTCGCAGTATCCTTTATCGCAGTTCTGACGACTCTCTGTCTTATCATCAAAACGCGAAGCACCAAGTAGCAAACACTAGTTTTTATCCGCTAAATATGTTATAATTACCCCAGATGAGTAATAATAATCCCCATATCAAAATTTTTATTTCATGTCACAAACCCACGGCTTATATTAAGAATAATATCATGGAGCCGATTCAGCTTGGCTGTGCCAATCAAAAAAACCGCATTAAGGGTATATTACACGACGATGACGGCAAAGACAATATTTCCAAACTAAATCCCATGTACTGCGAGCTCACCGCCCAATACTGGGCCTGGAAAAATTACGACGCCGACTACTACGGTTTCTGTCATTACCGACGCTACTTTAATTTCTCCGATAAAAAATACAAAGAAGACCCTTACGGTAACATCGTAGAAACTTACCCGGGCGAATACAACATCGCTAAGTATGGTCTAGACGAAACGACTATCACAGAGCTTGTCAAAAAGTATGACATCATTATCACCGAACGCAAAGACCTTCGCAAAATGCCCGGTCAAGCCCCATCGGTAATGGCACAATATGCTCGCGCCCCGCTTCTTCATAAAAAAGACATCCATACTCTATTAAATATTATTGAAGAAAAATACCCAGAATACAGTCAATCAGCTCACGAATTTTTGAAAGGGCATTATTCTAGTTTTTGTAATATGTACATCCTCAAAAAAGAAATCTTTTTCAAATATTCTGAGTGGATGTTTGCGGTCTTGGCAGAGTTTTGCGAACGCACCGATATGAGCAAATACAACACCGAGGCTTTGCGTACCCCCGGCCACCTATCTGAGCGTCTCTTTGGCATTTTTCTCACGCAAATCCTAAAAGAAAATCCCAATCTCAAAGTCAAAGAATTACAATGCGTGTACTACACCAAAACCGACCCCGAAACACCACTCAGCCCAGTATTCCCTCAAAACAGCAACACCATCCCTGTGGTTTTTGCCGCCAATGACAGTTTTGTCCCTATGTTTGCCACCTGCCTACAATCATTGATTGACCATATTAATCCTAAATACAACTACGATGTTATCCTAATTCAATCAGATGTCAGCCCAGAAAACAAAGCTATTTTGCTTGGCATGGTTAAATCACACAAAAACTTATCATTGCGCTTTTTCGATGCATCAGTTCTATTAGCTGATTATAAACTCAAAGCCAACGCTCATATCAGTGTTGAAACCTATTATCGCTTCCTGATTCAAGATGCCATGCCTGATTATCATAAAGTTTTGTATATTGACTGCGATTTAGTCATCAATGGTGATATATCTGAACTTTTTGAAACCAACATTGACGGCTATATGCTAGCCGCCACTCGCGACCCTGACTTTCTTGGTCAAATCAACGGTGCCAACCAAGAAACCATGAAGTACATCCAGACCAAATTCAAAATGCAAGATCCCTATAATTATTTCCAGGCTGGCGTCATTCTATTCAATGAAGACGAGATGCGCAAAGCCCATACTGTCAACGAATGGCTCAAATTTGCTTCAACACCTTATCGCTATAATGATCAAGATGTCCTCAACCTTTATTGTGAAGGCCATGTCAAATTCATTGACATGAAATGGAATATGCTAGTTGACTGCAACCACGAACGTTCTGAAGTCATTGAATTTGCTCCCGACGCCATCCAAAAAGAATACAAACTAGCCCGCCAAGACCCCAAAATCATCCACTACGCCGGCTTCAAAAAGCCTTGGCATGACCCTAGCGAAGATTTTGCTCACGAGTTTTGGCATTATGCTAGGCAGACGATTTATTACGAAGAACTACTCGCTCAAATCACCAATTTCAAACTTAAATATGCTACTAAAAAGCGCCAACGCCAAATTACTACCAAGGTCAAAGACAAAACCAAAGCCGGTGTCCTCAAAACTTATTCTCTAGCCTTTCCATATGGTTCAAAGCGTTGGCAAAAATTCAAAAAACTTCGTGGTAAATCTTATTAGGAGCAACAAATGTCACAAGATTTAAAAATCTTTATCTCGTGTCACAAACCAACCGATTTCGTTCACGATGATGTTTTTGTTCCAATTCAAGTCGGCTCTAGCCTACCTGGGCATTTCAAAATCAAAGGCATCATTCAAGATGACGCCAAAGACAATATTTCCGACAAAAATCCTCGCTACTGCGAGCTTACCGCCCAATATTGGGCCTGGAAGAATGCTACTGAGAACCTTGAATATATAGGGTTCTTTCATTATCGTCGCTACTTAGATTTTAGTGGCAAAAATCACCCCGTAGACGTGTGGGGTAATGTCGTTGAAAAGTTTATTGATTCAGAAACTATTGACAAATACAAGCTAAATAGCGATACCATCAATAATCTCGTCAAAAATTACGACATTATTTTACCAGTAGCCAAAGATGTCACCAAAATGCCCGAAGGTGCTGATAATATTCACGAACAATACGAAAGCTCCGGCTATCTCCACGCCAAAGATTTAGACATTATGTTGGCAGTAATTAAAGAAAAGTACCCAGAATTTCTGCCCTACGCCCAAGATTATCTAGCCGGCAAATTTTCATATCTCAACAACATGTTTATTATGAAAAAAACCATTTTCAACGATTATAGCGCTTGGCTTTTTGATATTTTAGACGAATGCGACAGACGCATTGATTATACTGACTATTCTGCCGAAGCTCTTCGTACTCCAGGTCACCTAGCAGAGCGCTTGCTTAATATCTACATTGCCTATCTCAAAGACCACCAAAATCTCAAAATTAAAGAATTACCAACCGTCATATTCTTAGACACCGACCCTCTTCCAGACATCAAGCCTGCCTTCTCCAAAAACAATATCGCGGTTGTTCTGTCTGCAGATGATTATTACACACCATATTTAGCTACCGTCCTTTCCTCAATCAAGCAAAACACTACTCCCAGCAATAATTATGATGTGATAGTAATGACCAAGAACATCTCTCCATCCCATCAAGCTCGTTTACAAAATACCTTTAATAGCAAAAACACTTCTCTGCGTTTTATCAATATTTCACGCTTTGAGCCACAGTTTCGGGATCTATTCTTACGCGGACATTTTGTTATTGAAACTTGGTTTCGTTTGCTGATGCCAGAAATTTTTCCGCACTACAACAAAGTTCTTTACCTAGATTCAGACTTAGTCGTAAATGCCGATCTTGCTCAGTTATATAACACTAACATTCAGGGCAAATTGCTTGCTGCTTGTCGTGATGCTGATACTGCCGGGCTTTATAACGGCGCCCAACCAGACAAAAAACCTTACATGGACAATATTTTAAAAATCAAAAACCCTTACGATTACTTTCAGGCCGGTGTTATTTTGTTTAATCTAGCTGAATTTCGCAAACAATACACTACAGCCGAAATGTTAAAATTCGCCGGTACTTACAAGTGGCAATTGCTTGATCAAGATGTTCTTAATTTCCTCGCCCAAGGGCAAGTCAAATTTGTTGACATGTCGTGGAATGTTATGCACGATTGGAAAAACGCCCGCATTGAAGAAAACATTAGTCACGCCCCCGAACGACTTTTTGTAGAATATATGACCGCTCGCAAATCACCCAAAATCATTCATTATGCTGGCCCAGACAAACCCTGGACAGATCCTGAGTCTGATTTTGCCGAAGTATTCTGGCGTTATGCCAAAACCAGTGATTACTACGAAACTTTAATTGAGCGTCTCATCGCCAAAAAACGCGACAAAAAAGCAGCCATCAAAAAGACCGCCAAAAAAGTTTTACCCGCTAATTCTCAGCGTGGCAGATTAGCGCGTAATTTTTATGCAAAACTCAAAGGATAATATGAAATCTCCCAAAGTCTCCATCCTTGTCCCCATCTACAATACCGAAAAGTATCTTGATGAGGCTTTAAAAAGTCTCACCGCACAAACTTTGACAGATACCGAAATCATCCTTATCAATGATGGCTCTACTGACGGCTCATCCAAAATTATTCAGCAATACGCCACTAGCGACAAGCGCATCAAAGTCATCACCAAAAAGAACACCGGCTATGGCGACAGCATGAATCAAGGTCTCAAAACCGCCAAGGGCGAATATGTCGGTATTCTTGAACCAGATGATTTTGCTGAACCCGATATGTTTAAAACGCTTTACTCGCTTGCCCACAAATTCAACGCCGACATGGCAAAAGGGAATTACTATTTTCATCAGCATGGCCAAGATAAAATCAGTCAAATTATTAAGCCTGATGAAGCCGGCAAGCTAATTGACCCACTCAAAAACCAGCATATTTTTCATCAGCCTCCCGACATTTGGTCTGCCATCTATCGTCGCGATTTTCTCATCAAGCATAATATTAATTTTCTCCCTACCCCAGGCGCAGCCTACCAAGATGTCGGTTTTAATTTCAAAGTACTCGCCAGCACCCATCGCGTTGTCTATACCACCAAACCAGTGATGCATTACCGTACCGACAATGCTAATTCTTCTGTCAAAAGTACCGCCAAGGTTTTCGCTGTTTCTAAGGAATTCGCTAGTGTTGAAGAATTTCTCAAAAACCATAAAATCTACCAAACTTACGCTCCGATTATGCAGGCTACTAAATTTGGTAGTTATCACTGGAATCTACTTCGTCTACCCGAGCCTGCCTTGCAAAAATTTCTCCCCGCCATGCGCCAAGAGTTTCTTGACGCTAAAAAAGCCGGCATTTTGCAAAAACGATATTTTCCTACCAAACACTGGCTTACGCTCAACTTGCTTTTAAAATCTCCTTCCGCTTTCTTGCGGGCTTTCCGTATTTATAGTAAGATATAATTATGAAAGAGTTAAAGAGTTATAAATACATCATCGCTGGTGCGGGACTTTTTGGTGCCACCGTCGCCGAACGCTTGGCCAGCCAAGGTCACCAAGTTTTAGTTATTGACAGGCGTAATCACCTAGCCGGCAATGTTTACAGTTATACCGACCCTGCTACCAAGATTGAAGTTCACAAATACGGTTCGCACATTTTTCACACCGAAATGGACGAAGTCTGGGATTATATCACCCGCTTTACCGAGTTTAATGATTATGTTCACACCGTCAACACTCGCCACAACGGCAGGCTTTACCCGATGCCTATTAATCTTGATACTATCAATCTACTGTACGGTACTGATATGGACGCTCCCACCGCCGAAAAGTTCGTCGCCGAGGAAGCTGCCAAAGAGGGCATTACCGACCCTCAAAATTTTGAAGAAAAAGGTCTTAGCCTAGTCGGTCGCAAACTTTATGAGGCTTTTCTCAAAAACTACACCGCCAAGCAATGGTCTACCGACCCTAAAAATCTCTCCGCTTCTATCCTCTCTCGCATCCCCGTCCGTTTTAGTCATGACAATCGTTATTTTATCACCGCCAAGCATCAAGGCATCCCCAAGGCGGGCTATACCAAAATTGTTGAAAACATGTTAAAAAACGACCTCATCGATACCAAGCTAAATATTGACATCAAAACCATCATCAGCGACATCCCTGCTGATACTACTATCATTTATTGTGGCCAAATTGACGAACTTTTAGATTACGAACTCGGTGTTTTACCTTATCGTAGTCTCCGTTTTGAACAAGAGGTCACCACTAAGACCCTCGGCGAAGCCGTTATCAACGAAGCCGACGCCAATATTCCTTACACTCGCACCCACGACTATAAATACTATCAATCTCATCAACCCGAAGTTGTCAACCAGCCTCAGTCCATCCTTTGTCGCGAATATCCCGCCGATTTTCAAAAAGGTGACGAGGCTTATTATCCAGTCAATAACGACGAATCCGAAGCTCTCTATCAACAATATGTCGCCCTTGCCAAAGAAAAATATCCCAACCTCATCCTCGGCGGTCGCCTCGGCGCCTACCGCTATTGGGATATGGACCTCGCTATCAAGAACGCCCTTGATCTTGCCAGTAAGTTACTTAGCTAAAAGATCAATTTTTCCATTTATAATATCTTTTACTTTTTGTATAGTTTGTATGTTTATCCTCTTATCTATATCCTCATGTTTAGGATGTAAATCTTTTGGCCAACTCATATAATCACCATAGTATTGATACAAAAGTATGTCTGGACGATTTGGCGCCAAAAATTTCTCGCCCATAAAATCTATTTTCTTCAATGGATAAATCCACTCATAATCATGTAAACACTGTAAATTTTTTGGAATTACTTCTTCTAGCCCATGATAAATCGCTGGCTTTGTTTTTTTAGCCTCCGTACGCTTCACCTCGCGACAAATTTTAGCGTTGCGAATTTTTCCTATTTCGCTATATTCGGGGCTAATTATTACTCGCTCTTGCGTAAACAATTTATCATAATTATATTTAATATATTTATCCTGAGTTTCTTTTATCACTTTACCAATTTTGATTTTTTCTTCTTCGCTTTCAACTCTACGATCATAAAAATCTATTGGAAACACATCAATCTGCAAGGGAGTATCATCATAAAAAATCCTTATAATTTCACTATGCACATAAAACAGTTTAGTGCCAGCAAATTCTTTGTCCAAAATTTTTAATAATTTATCGTAATCCTCTCGTAACATTGAGATATCTATATCATCATCCCATGGTATATAACCACCATGGCGCACCGCCCCCAGCAATGTGCCATAATCCAAAAAATATTCTAAACTATTCTTTTCCAGAATCTTTTTTATTACTAGCAATAATTTTAAATTGCCCTCTTGCAAAAATCTAGTTTGCCCACGCGCTGTCGGTGCTTTTTCAATATCTACTGTCGTATGAACTACATCTGCCAAATAATCGGATTGTTTATTCAATTCGCCTACATATTCTTGTTGAATTTTATCTAACTTTTTATTTAGAGTCGCGATTTCGTCGTCGTAGCGCTTGGTTAATCTATCAATTTTTTCGTTCGCCTCCCTCAAGGCGTTATTAGCCATGTTTAATTGGTCCAACAAATCCGAAGCCCCAAACGCCTTTCCTACTCGCTTAGTTGCTTTTTTTGTTGTATCTCTTAATCCCATAACTTTTTGTAAGCCTCTGCTACTTTTTTCGGATCACCGTCCATCGTCACTTTGCCTTTTTCCAGTAAAATCGCTCTATCGCAAAACTCCTCTACATTTTCCATGTTATGCGTTACCAAAATCACCGTCTGGTTACCATGCAGGCTCCTAAAATAATCATTACACTTTTGCTGAAATTCTGCGTCACCCACCGCCAACACTTCATCCAAAATTAAAATATCACCCTTAGCCCGAATCGCGATTGAAAACGCTAATCTCACCTGCATACCCGAAGAGTAATTTTTTAGTTTTTGGTCCATAAAATCTTCTAGTTCGGCAAATTTCACAATTTTAGGATACATCTTATCCATTTCAGCGTTTGAAAACCCTAGTAGCGCTCCATTCATGTAAATATTCTCGCGGCCTGTTAAATCTGGATTAAACCCTACTCCTAATTCAATAAACGGCACCAGATTTCCATTGATTTCTATCGCACCCTTTTGTGGCACATAAATTCCCGACAGCACTTTCAGCAGGGTAGACTTACCAGAGCCATTTCTACCGACTATTCCCACAAATTCGCCTTTTTCAATTTCAAAATCCAGCCCATTCAAAACTTTTTGTGTTTTAAATCCTTTTACGCCCTTCAATCGGTTGAAGAAAGCTTGTTTGAGCCCCCAAGCCTTTTCGGTCGGCAACCGAAAATCTTTATGCAAGTTAACGACTTTGATTGCTATTGGATTATTATCATCATTATACACTACGCGTCTACCAACTGTTCGTCTCATCACACTTCCTCCGCAAAGAATTTAGATTTTCGTCGGAAATATAGCGCGCCCCATATCAAAATCACTACTACGAGAGAAATCGGTATAAATTTTAAGACAAAAATCCCTTCGCCTACTAGCCCCCAAGTCGTCACCGTTTGATCGGTAATAAGATTATAGCGCACATCTTGAATCGCTTGCGCAATCGGGTTAAGTAGTAACACCTTCGCCGCTGATTCACTAATCCCCATTACCATTGAAATCGGATAAATAATTGGCACCGCATAAAACATCGCCTGTATCAACACATCCCAAATTGACGAAATATCACGATACTTTACATTTATCGCTCCAAACAAGAAAGAAATACCCAGCGCCAATGCATACAGTTCAACAATAGAAAAGGGAACTAGCAGCCAGCTCCAACTCGGCATAATTCCGTTTAGTAGTGCAAACACCACCACCACAATCAAGTTTATACCTAGGTTAATTAAGGCTGTGCCGGTAGAAGATACCACCACTACCCATTTCGGAAAACTAATTTTACGAATCAAATCACCTCGCATTACCATCGCTTGAATACCTTGGCCAGTACATTCAGTGAAGAAACTCCAAAGCACGATACCAGTTAATAGATATAGCGAAAAATGTGGTGTACCGTCATTAAAACGCAAAAAATATCCAAACACAATATAAAGTACCACAAACATCAAAAGTGGCCTCAAAAGTGCCCACAAATACCCCAATACCGAACCCTGATAGCGTAATTTAAAATCGGTTTTAGTTAATTCCTTCAACAAAATCCGATTTTTCTGATTCAAAACCCGAGGTATACTCATTTCATTATTATACCATACTACCTCGAAAAAATAAAATGCGCCCCCAAGTAATCTGGCTATTTTGGCTTTCTAAACACCACTATCTTACTAAATACATAATTACCAATCAGTATCAAAATCTGCGTCACCACCGTCCACAGCACCACATGAAAATCACTATTCATTTCAAGCAGGGTAATAAAGAACCACAATATTAGCGCTTCCATCAGCAGTGTCGCCACTCTCGCCGCCACAAACCTCGCGATTTCGCCCAATATCTTTGGGTCCTTACTTTTAAACACAAAGGTGCGGTTCGCCCAGTAGGCAAACGCCACCGCTAGTATCCATGAGATTATCACCGAAATCTGCAACTGCACCGCGTCCGCCGCGTCTAGTATCGTAAACAGCAGGGCATATTTGCTTACCAGCGACACCAGCGTCGTCAAGCCCCCCACTATCAGGTAGCTGATGATTTCTTCATACTGGTGATACAGCGCTTTTAATTCCTTGTAATAATATCCCATATCTTCTCATTATACCACGCGCGCATGTTATAATAATTACATGAAAACCCCTCTAATTTCCATTATTGTTCCAGTTTATAATGTCGCGCTGTATCTGCCCAAATGCCTCAATTCTCTTACAGCCCAGACTTACAAAAATCTTGAAATCATTCTCATTGACGATGGTTCCACTGATAGTTCTAGTAAACTTTGCGACGATTATGCCAACGAGCACAAAGGTGTCAAAGTCATCCACCAAAAAAACCAAGGCCTTTCTGCCGCTCGTAACGCTGGCCTCAAAGTCGCTACCGGTGATTTTGTCGCTTTTATTGATTCAGACGACACTGTTTTGCCCGACTACACCGAATACCTTTATAAATTAACCGACAAATATCACACTCAGCTCGCCATCACCGCCACTGAGGAAATTTTTCCAGACGGTCACACTATCAATCGCGGCGCTGGTTATCGCACCGCCGTCTATACCACCGCTGAGTGCCTTGATCATATGCTTGCCGAGGACGGTTTCAATGTCACCGCTTGGGGCAAACTTTACGCTAGGGAATTATTTAAAGGCATCAAATTCCCAGTCGGCGCTCTTCACGAAGACCTTGCTACCACCTATCAGACAATTTTAAAATGTGATTCAATTGCTTACGGTCCTGAGCCTAAATATCAATATTATCAACGCCAAGACTCCATTGCTAACAGCAAATTTAGTGACAAAAAACTCGATATCATCACCTTCACTGACCAAATGTGCGATGCTATTTATAAAAAGTTCCCCGAAAGCGAAGAGCTCGCGTGGACTCTTAAAAAGCGTCGTATGCACGCCCGTTTTAGCGTTCTCCGCCTCATGGCCACATCAGGAACCAAGCTCAATCAAACTCAACTCAAAAAACAGCAGGAAATCATTAATTATTTAAAATCTCATCAAGATTGGGTGTTTCAAAATCCTAAATCCAGTTCTCGCGACCGCACCGCCATGCGCTTACTTCTCCTTGGCAAAACCCCCTTTAAACTCGGCTGGCGCCTATATACGAAACTCAAATAAAATTAATCCCCCGCCTTTTCAGGTGAGGGATGTTTTTTAGCGTTAACTTCATCTGTTTGCTTCTTCGATGTGACGACAGCGAATCTTGTTTGTTTCTTCCCCGATTTGATTCACGTTGCGGAAAGCATCGTGAGCGCCCCACGGTCCCCACATCTCGCAAACAGCGCTATGATGAGGTTTCTCTTCCAGGAAAGTGATGGGATGTAACGTTGGTTGCCACCCAAGGAGGTCATATAACAGTATTGTTCTGAAGCATTGCCCTACGCTCATCACTACATGCAACTCCTTGAAGTTCTCATCAGAGCGCATAAGCTCTGCCGCCTGAAGATCTTCGTCGTTTCCGGAGTAGACTACCGGTCGAGTAACAACGGATTCCGCCGGCACTCCGTGAGACACCAGCCAGTTTTTTCCAGCTTCCGCCAGAGTAGTTGTGTCACACCCTTGGTGGATGCCACCGGTAGTCATAAACACCACCTGAAGTCCTTCGGCTTCAAGTTCGTTTTTGACTCTCAAGGCACGCTCCAAGCGGGCTTCGTATTCAGCGCCAGGATTACCTTCTGGCGTCAACGGATGCTGGGCTTTTATTGCCACTAAAGCCTTCTTGCCGCTTCCTTCTCCCCGCGCTTTTGTACTTTTTCGAGCTTTTTCTTCTCCATTAGCCAACTCGTAAATATCGTCGTCCATCCAATCCTGTTTCACTACTTCAGTCATTCTATTACCTCCTTTTTGTGTAACGCTTTAAAATTTCATACTCTATAAAAACACTATAGACTACTCTCCTATTATACCACACTTTCCTTAAAAAGTCAATGCCTACACCACAAAAACTACTAAACCACCCCTTATACATTTAATTATATCACAAGTTTAAGCGTTTTCTTCGTTTTTGAGGTATCTGATCGTATCTTCCATCGCATCATCTACTGTCAACTCAGTTTTCCACCCCAGTTCTTTCTCGGCTTTATCTGGATTTGCCCAGAATTCTGCCAAATCTCCCGGGCGACGTTTAACGATTTTGCGTGGCAACTTCTTGCCACTCGCCTTCTCAAATGCTGACACTATCTCAAGTACCGAATTTGGCTTCCCCGACCCCAAATTATACACATTAAAACCAGGTTTTAGAGCCTGCATCGCCGCCAAATGCCCCTTCGACAAATCCACTACATGAATATAATCCCTACGACAAGTCCCATCAGGGGTCGGATAATCATCACCATATACCGCTAACTTCGGTATCTCTTTTCTTGCCACCTTCATCACAATCGGCATCAAATTATTTGGAATTCCGTTCGGATCTTCACCTAGTAACCCAGACGGATGCGCTCCTATCGGATTAAAATAGCGCAAAGTTACTACTGATAATTTCGGATTTGCCACTGTTGCATCTTTCAAAATTTCCTCTATCATGTATTTCGTTTTACCATATGGACTTGAAATATCCTGCCCCGTGCGCATCGTTTCCACATATTCTGGTTTACCGGGGTCGCCATATACCGTAGCACTCGAAGAAAAGATAATTTCATTACAACCATACTTTTCCATTGCTTTTAATAGATTTACCGTTCCACCGATGTTATTTTCGTAATATGTCAAAGGTTTTTCTACCGACTCCCCCACTGCTTTGAGCCCCGCGAAGTGTATTACGGTGTCAAATTTACCCTTTTCAAACACTTTATCCACCGCCTCAGCATCCATCAAGTCTACTTTATAAAAAGGCACAACATCCGCAATTTTACCGATTTTCTCAAGTACCTCAATTTTGCTATTAAAAAGATTATCCAAAATTACGACTTCATATCCAGCTTCGATTAATTCAACTGCTGTATGAGAGCCGATATAACCAGTGCCACCCGTAATTAACACTCGTTTACTCATAATGTAGTCATTATAACATATTTTCTAAAAAAAACAACCCCCCGACTCATCTGCGAATAAATTCGCGAGTCGGGGGTTATGAAAATGATGACAGTAAGCTTATTTAGAGTCGCTACTTATCGTAGCGTCTCTTGACCTCTTCAGCGACTTCTTCGAGGGAGTCGCATACGCATACTCCCATCTCCCGAAGGCCCTTGGCAATCTTGCCGACACCTTTGGCCTGATCTCCCAGGTCACCAATGGCGGCGAAAATCATGCGCTCAGGCGATTCTGCTGCAGTCTGGTGGATTTCCCATCCAGAGTAGGTGCCAAGACCTTCCGGACTGATCACGAACACCATGACTTTGGCCTCTGCCTTGCAGGCATCCTCAGCCGCTGCAGCCTCGTCGTTCCACTCTCCGGGACCCAGCTGCGGATCAAAGAACGGAGTTTCTCCCAGCATCGGAATCAACTCCTGTCTCCAAGTAGAGGTAGCACAGGTGCCACCCAGGAACGCCGCTTCGTTGAACATCATTTTTTCGTTATTAATTTTCATAGTAAACCCCCTTACTACACAATTGTAAAGAACTATTTTGTCACCAGCCCAATTGCTTATGACACTCTTATTATACCACACATGCTTATTTTTGTCAATATCTAAAACATACTTCTCTGTATTTTGTAAATATCGATATCACAATGTATATGGTATAATGTTATTATGACCAAAGAAGAAAAAACTCAAGTTAAAAATTTTATCAAGGCGCTCAAAAAAGATTATGGCAAAACCATCAAAAAACTCACCAAAACTTAGCCTTAAAGCACCGACCAATCAGCAGGTAATTGACTCATTTTCTCAGTTATTCAATGAACGCGCGCTTTTTGATGAACCAATGTACGAGTTAAATGCATAGAATATTAAAAAACTGGAATCAGCACTCAAAATTCCATTCACCGCATTTTCTGGAAAAGAAAAAGTCGCTGCCCTGTTTATATCGTCACTAAAAATTATGATTTCAACAACGGCAACAAACGCACCGCAATTATCTTATCTTTACTATTTTTAAGAGTTAATGGTTATTGGCTCACACTATCCGAAAAAGAGATGTATAATCTTTCTATTAATGTGGCATCTAATACAGACAAAAATCACGAACAAAATATAGCAAATATCACCAAAATCTTCCAAACACATCTCCGCCCCCTATAATTTCTCCCCCAAATCTGCTATAATATACTCATGCAGAAAGACCCTAGCCTCAGATTTCGCCTCTGCTTAATGCTTAGTGACGCCCTCGCTTTTGTGGCGGCCTTTGTGTTTGCTTATTATACTCGCACTCATATTGACCAGCGTCCCTACACTTTTGAGGCGGCACCTCTGGAATTCGCCCTTACTATCCTCTCGTTTATCCCTGCCTGGATTATCATTCTCGCCTTCCTCGGCCTTTATCAAAAATCCATCTTCCTTGGCAAACCCCGTATCAAAGAAACTTGGCGCCTCCTCATCGCCTCTGTTATCGGCGTCATGTTTATCATTACTTTTGACTTTTTTGATCAGGGCAACCTTTTCCCGGTCCGCGTTATCGCCATTTACGCCGCCATCCTCTGTTTTCTCACTCTTGCTGTTTTTCGCGCTATTCTGCGCTTCGTTCGTAGCCAAATCACCAAGCGCCATGTTGGTACTCTGCGTGCCGTCATTATCGGCAATCACCAAAACACCGATTTTCTCGCCAATTACATCTCTACCAACCCCGAATCTGGCTACACTCTTGTTGGTATCGTCGCCAACAATCGCTATATCCCTAAGGGGCTCAAACGCACTCACCAGTATTCTTCGCTCAAAGACGCTCTGAAAAGAGCCCGTCCCGATGTCGTTTTCCAGACCGACGAACGCCAGACCGAATATGTCTATAAACAATCCGTTAACCACCACCTCCTCTATTATTTCGTCCCTTCTGAATCCGCGCTTTCGTCACACATCGGCCAATTAGAACTCATCGGTAACACTCCTGCCATCCTCGTCAAAGTCACTCCGCTCTCGGGTGGCGCCAAGGTCGTCAAACGCATCACCGACATCATCACTAGTGGCCTCGCCCTCCTGATTGCTCTTATTCCTATGATAATCATCTGGATTGTCGTCAAGCTTTCCAATATTCACGCCCCTGCCATCAACAGCAGCATCCGCCTTTCTCAATTCAATCACCGTTTCAAATGCTATAAATTCCGCTCCATGAAACCCGAATTTGACGGCCTCACCCCTGAGCAGGCCTTTATCAAAATTGGCAAGCCCGAGCTTATCAAAAAATATCGCAAAAACGGCGATTACCTTCGCGATGATCCGCGCGTTACCAAGATTGGCAATTTTCTCCGCCGTACCTCACTCGACGAATTACCCCAGTTGTTCAATGTTTTCAAAGGTGATATTTCATTAGTCGGGCCCCGTGCTCTCGTGCCGGGCGAGCTCCGTAATTACGGCGACCGCTCACTCCTACTCTCGGTCAAATCCGGCCTTACCGGCCTTGCCCAAGTTTCTGGCCGTCGCGACATCTCCTTTGAAGAGCGTCGCGCTCTCGATATTTACTATATTCAAAACTGGTCTCTGCTCCTTGATTTTCAAATTCTCCTCCGCACTATCGGCACTGTTTTCACTGGTGAGGGAGCCAAATAATGGCTACCACCAAGTCTACCCAGCCCAAAATCGCCCTTGTCTGTGACTGGCTCACCACTATCGGTGGCGCCGAAAAAGTCCTCCTCACCCTCCACCAAATGTATCCCAGCGCTCCCATCTACACTTCGCAATACAGCAAAAAGGGAATCAACTGGTTTGACGACGCCGATGTTCGCACCGGCTGGCTCCAACATTTCCCGGCACAGCTCCGCCGTTTTCTCGCTCCTTTACGCACTGTTTATTTCAAAAACCTTGACCTCTCAGATTATGACCTCGTCATCTCCGTCACCGGCGCCGAGGCTAAAGGCGTGAAAAAGGGAACCGCCACCCACCTCTGTTATTGCCATGTTCCTACCCAATACTACTGGCAAATGTATGATGATTATCTCAAAAATCCTGGTTTTGGTATTTTAAACCCGCTCATGCGCCTTGGCCTCAAAGTCCTCGTCAAGCCTCTCCGTCAGGCCGACTATCAAGCCGCCCTCAGGCCTGACAAATTCATCACTATTTCTACTTATGCTGCCCGCCAAATCCGCCGTTATTACACCAGGGAATCAATCATTATTCCGCCTCCCGTATCTGTTAAATACTTTTCAAACCATAAAGCAGGGAAAAGTCAAGCCAAAGAACAACATAAATCCGCAAAAAGTCAAGCCGAGGTTATCCACCCCACTGTGGAAAACTCTGACTCCGAAACCCGAACACCACGGCCTTATATCATCACCTCCCGCCAAGTCACCTGGAAACGCCACGACCTCGCTATCAAAGCTTGCCTCGCCTTAAATCGCCCGCTTGTCATCATCGGCGATGGTCCCGAGCACAAAAAACTCGTCAAACTTGCCAATGGCTCTCCTCTTATTACTTTCTTGCCTACTATGGAACAAGCCGAGCTTAGACAACATCTCAACAACGCCCGCGCTTTCCTCTTTCCCTCTCTGGAACCCTTCGGTATCGCCCCAGTTGAGGCTCTCGCCACTGGTTGTCCTGTCATTGCCTACGAAAAAGGCGGCTCTGAGGACTTTATCAAAGACGGTATTAATGGCGTCTTTTTCGCTCGCCAAGCCACCCGTTCCCTGATTGATGCCATCAAACGCTTTGAAAAACTTGAACCTAGTCTCAACCGCCATAAAATCGCTGCTTCCGCTCTCCCCTTCTCTGAGGACAATTTTATTAAAGCCATCAAAAAGGAAGTCCAAAATGTCTAAAAAACCCCTCAAACCATTCAAATCCTTTACGCCATCTAAGGCTATACCTCAATCATCCAAACTCACCATCGTTCTCCTCACCCTCCTCCCGCTTGCCCTCTTTTTTAGCTATTACCCTGTCATTTCCCTCGGCTCCGACGCTACTATGAATTTTGAATTTTCTATTGCCCTCATCGCTCTACTCGCTTTTGATATCGCATCCCTCATTGACCTCCTCCGTAATTACCGTTTCAGTAAAAACTATCCCGGCCTCACCGACCGCCAGATTTTCATTCTCTCGTGGTTCCCCTTCTTTGCCACCGCCTCAATTTTCTGGTCGGCAAACCCCTTACGTGCCACTCTCACCGCTGGCATCCTCTGGGCCCTCTATTTCGCCTTCCTTTCTCTGGCCCGCTTTATTCATATCACCCCCAGTCAAGCCACTAAAATTCGCAATATTTTCTTCATCGGCTCCCTGTTAATCTGTGCCTGGTGTTGGCTGCAGTGTATTTTCAATACTCTCAACCTCTCTGATTTTCTCCTCTGCGCCGGCTGTACCACCGACAATTTCGGCTTCCCTCACCCTAATGGTTTTGCTATTGAGCCCCAATTCATGGGTAACCTTCTCCTTGCTCCCACTCTTCTCGCGCTCTACCTCTGTATATCCACCAGAAAGCCTCTTAAATCGCTCGGTAAGCGCCTCAAGACCAAAACCGCCTTCACACCCACCTCCGAGCTGAAAACTTCTCACAGAGCCTCTTATGCTTATCCAGCCCTATTTATTACCTTCGCTACCACCCTTTTTCTCACCTTTTCGCGTGGCGCCATCTATTCCTTCCTTATCGCCCTCGTCATTTTAATCGTTGCCGAGATTTACCAGCGCCGTAGTGCTACCCCTCTTAGAGCGATTATCGCCACTATTATTGCCTTCCTTATCGCCCTCACCGCTCAGGGTGCCTTCTCTGCTATTTCCCCTACCAACGATACCTTTTCTACTGGGGTCACCAAATCCATCCATCAGTTGTCCCTCGGCACTATCGATCTTCGCGCCACCTCTGTTGACGCCAATTTCAAAGATGACAATTTTTCCGTCAGCATTACCACCGACAACACCTACAATCCCGATGAACAAACCTCCAAATTCTCTGGTTATGTTGCCGAGTCTACCGATGCTCGCCTCAAACTAAACGACCTCGCGCTTGCCACTTGGAGTAGTAAGCCCGCCATTGCCCTCTTTGGGGTCGGTCTTGGTGGTGCCGGCGTCGCCATCAACCAACAATTCCCCGACCAAGTCAGTAGCAAAGAAATCATCCAAAACCAGTACCTCTCCACCCTGTTAGAACTCGGCCTAGTCGGCATCACTCTCGCTATTTTTGGCGCTCTCGTGGTCGCCCGCCTCTACTGGCGCCACCCCGCTCGCAACCTCATTTTCACTCTCGGCCTCGCCTACGCGGTCTCTCTCTGTTTCTTCTCTGGCCTGCCCAACGCTCTCCATATCTATTTGATGCTTCCCTTTATCGCACTAATTACAAATAAGGAGTAAAATGTGAAAATCGCTTTCGCCGAAGACAACCCCATTTTAAAACAGGCCATCGCCAAGACTAACACCGAGGCCATCTATGCCCCCGACCTTGAATCCGCCTGCGCCAAAGTCACCGCTGGCGAAGCTCAGGCTCTCATCGCTGGCATTGATTACACTTCGCGCGATGTCATCCTCGCCTGTCGCGATTACCTCGGCATGACTGGCACTACTTTTTCTAGTTCTTTTGTCATGAAAAAGGCCGATACTACTTTCATCCTCGCTGACGCTGCCACCTGTAAGCACCCCACCGAAGACCAACTTTACGACATCGTCCTTCAAACTTATGCCACCGCTAGCAAACTCCTTGATACTCCCAAAATCGCCCTACTTTCGTTTTCTACCCTCGGCAGTGGCGGTCACGACGACACTATGACTTTAATTCAAAATGTCGTTCAGCGCGTCCGCACCGAGCACCTCAATGTTCTCATTGACGGCGAACTCCAGCTTGACGCCGCGGTCAACCCTACTGTTGCTAGCAAAAAAGCCCCGCATTCCCGAGTCGCCGGCCAAGCCAATATCCTTATCTGCCCCGATCTCAACTCCGGCAACATCCTCTACAAATCGCTTGAACAATTTGGTGGCTTTACCGCCGCCGGCCCCATCCTCCAAGGCTTCAATTATCCCGCCTCCGACCTCTCTCGCGGCAGTACCGTAGAAGACGTCGTGGAAGTCATTCATGCACTAGAGCAAATTAAAAGATAAAATAGTCTTTTTTCGAGCATTTGTTAAGATTTAGGAAGGCGGAATAATGGGGTTTTGTGAGTATTTGTTAAGTCAGATTTGAATTAGAAAAATGCCACCCGCTAGGGAGCATTTTTCTAATTCAAGTCGCGAACAAAACCCTCATTATTCGCCTTCCATATTCCAGAGGAGTGTGATATAATTATCTCTAATGAAGGAGTTTAATTATTTATCAGATAAAGACATCTATCTGGATTCGGCTTGCCAGTCTCTGCGCCCCCAGCCAGTCATAGATGCACTAAACAAATATTACACCGAGTTTAATTCTTGTGGCGAACGCGTCAAGTACAAGTGGGGCGAGACCACCGACGTCCATGTCACCGATACTCGCAAAAAGGTCTTAAAATATCTCAAGCTGCGCCAAAAAGATTATTTCGTGTCTTTCACGCTCAATACCACTTACGGCTTAAATCTTTTACTCAATCAAATCCACCCCAAATATGTCAAAAAAGTCATCACCTCTGACATTGAGCATAATTCAGTCTTTCTCTCTACCATGGCTTACGCCAAAACCCACAAGATTAAGCGCGAGGTTGTTAAGCGCGAGCCCGACGGCTCTTTTCCCATCAGGGGTCAAAATTTCAAAAAAGCCCTCGTGGTAGTCAACTGCGCCTCCAATTTTGACGGCCGTCAGCTCAAAAACATCAAGACTCTCGTCAAAGCCGTTCGTTCTAACGATGGTATCATCATCATTGATGCCGCGCAGGCTATGGGTCACACCCCTGAGATTCTGTACCGCACCAATGCCGACGCTATCTGTTTTTCCGCTCACAAAATGTACGCCCCCTCTCTCGGCGTCATGGTCGTCAGAAAAGACCTCGTCCGCCAGCTTCGCACTACCTTTATCGGTGGCGGTATGGTTGACGATGTCAACAAAAGCACCTATTTACTTTCCGCCGACGAGAATCCCGACCACATCCACACTATTTTTGAACCTGGCCTGCAAGCATGGGGTGAGATTGTCGCCCTTGGCACCGCTATTGACTGGTTAAACAAACTCCCCAAGTCCGCTCACAAGAATCTCTGGCGCGAAGCCACTCGTCTTTACAATTTTCTTGACAGTCGCCCCAAAGTTCATCTCATCAACTCCGAACCTAACCCCACCATGTCGTTCTATGTTGAAGGTGTAGATTCTCATCTTATCGGCGCCGCCCTTGGCGACAAGCACATCATGGCTCGCACCGGCTATTTCTGCGCTCATTACTATCTTGATCACGCCGAGCATTACCCTAGCCTGATTCGTTTCTCGCTTGGCTATCACACCCGCCCTTCCGACATTGACAAAATTATCGAAGTCCTTGACAAGATCACCAACCAAAAACCCAAAAAGTCCAAGAAAACTAAGAAGAAATAAAATTATTTCTTAACCACTTGTCTGCGGGGCCAGCAGACATTAGCAAAATCAGGTAGCCGTCATTTAGCCATTTTTTGATTTCGTCCAATAACTTATCGTCTAATTCGGCCGGTTCGGCCTCTGTAAATCCCGAAGCTTTGATTAAGTCAGCCGGAGTGAGGATTGGTAAACTCTCGTCCTCGCGGGTCAAAAATACCGGTAGCATATAGAGCTTAGCCAAACCATCGAAGACGCCCTTATATTTATCTAGCACTTGTTGCTGGCGAGAGTTTTGGTGCGGTTCGTAAATCGCCACTACACCTTTCAAGCCTAGTTTAGTGGCCTCCGCCAAGGCCTGCTCTACAGTAACTGCGATTTCTTCAGGGTGGTGGGCGTAATCAGAATAGACATTTTCCATAATTTTTTCAAAACGGCGTCCGCTACCAGGAAAATTATTTAACACTTCAATAATTTGCTCATCAGAGATATTAAGTCCGCTGTCTTTTACAATTTCGCCTAAAATTTCGAGAGCCAAAGTTGCGTCTAATCGCTTCGCCTTGCCCGTCAAGGTCAAACGCTTATCTATGTCACTAGCGTGGATGACTTTTTCGCTTTGCGATTCAAACTCGACAAACGCCGACCGATAATCTGCCTCATCTCGGTAAATATCTGGGTGATCAAAAGTCACCGTAGTAATGCCGGCAATCCAGGGGTGGAAATGAAGGAAATTGCGGTCGTATTCATCAGCTTCGTAGAGGAAATAACGCGCCTCTGCATCATAATGTCCACTTGGTGCAAAAGGTAAGGTAGTGCCAACGATATAAGACGCCGGTATCCCCAGCTGACGACACCCCCAGATTAGCATTGCCACTGTGGTAGTCTTGCCATGGGTGCCAGCGATAGCGACTAACTTCGCCCCCTGTTTATTTATCAAAATATTGCTCAGTTCGTCACGCTTGGCGGTTTTGATGCCGAGTTCGCGTGCGATCTGATATTCTACATTAGAATCGGTAATTGCCGAGCTATAAATAAAATAATCCAGCCTCACCGCTTGGTGAGTTTTGCGTAAAAACTTGCCGTCTTGTGGACCGATATTTATAGTAATATTATGGTTAATAAGTTCTGGGTAAATAGCGCCCTCTTTCAAATCTGAGCCATAAACATTTAACCCCGCGTCCGCTGACATCAATGCCAAAGGCCCCATCCCAGTACCACAAATTCCGGAAATATAAACATTCATATGTTATAATTGTACCAGATTATGGGTGGTAATACTAGAAATCACATCAAAAAAGCTCTCCGTTGGCTCCACAGCATCGGCACTTGGCAGTATTTGTTGGTGCTGATAGTAATGCTGTTTATTTCGGCAACTTGTCTGAGGATTGATCATATTCGCATGAACGATTTAAAAAACGAGGTGCTGTCTGCCGATCAAGCGGGTGATGAAGAAAAACTAATTACTAGCCTTAATAGCCTACGCGATTATACTAATTCGCATATCGTGATTAATATTGACGATATGAACGGTAATTTTGAGGTGTATTTTGGCACCGGGCCGTTTTATCTGGAAAATCAATACCGTAGCGACGCCACCAAGGTGCTAGAAGAGGCTGAGAAAAATAACCCCGATGGCCTAGGTAGCAATGTGTTTGCCGAGGCCGCCAATGTCTGTCGTCCGCAGGCCATCGCCGGTGGCTGGGCGTGGAACAGTCCCGAGTATCTCAATTGTATGACCTCGGAGATTGATAAGCACCCCGCTTCGGATGATTTTCAATCTTCCGTCATTCTACCTTCTACTGAGCTCTATCGCTACAACTTTGCCTCGCCCGTCTGGGCCCCCACTATCACCGGCTTCGTCCTTCTCGTCACCGCTCTCCTGGCGTTGATTATCATCATTAGATTCATCGTCTGGGCGGTATTAAAAATTGCACTAAGAGTAATGAAGAACTAAAACACCCCTTATTTCTTCTCCGGTATTCCTAATGATTTATCACTCAGCGCCCCTGCCGGGTACGGATTGCTCACACTCTTCACCTCTTCCTCCACTTTCTCTATCTCTTTTATATACTCGTCCAGCACTTCACCGTTTACCTCCCCCATCTCACTAAACTTATACTCACTACTATCCGCCGACGACCGGTCATCCGCCGCCTCTTCCTCATCTGGCAAATACCCCGGTCGTGACCGGTCTAAGTATATATCTCCCGAATTATGATAAATCAAAATACTAACCGATGTCGTCAATATCGCTAGTACTATCGCCCCCGCCCCCAGTATCCATAAATTTCGTGCCCCAAAACTCATTCTGCCGGCCTTCACCTCACCAGCCTTCTCATCATTCCTATCATTTTTTAACCATTTCATAGCCCACTCCTTAATTTCTTCACCCCATCAATATGGTCATGTAGCAGGGAATTAAGCTCCAAAGTCGTCTGCTGTAAGGTCGCTCGCGATGCTCGCGTCGTCTGCAACTGCTCATAAAAACTTTCCGGCTCCGCCTTACAATCTATCGCCAGCAAATCCTCTACCTGCTTCATATATTTCGTATAGGTAGTATTAAACGCCTGCCTTTTCTCGGCAAATTTTGATTGCACCGAGGTCAGCCCTGGGTTTGGCTTATTATTTTTGGTCAATCGTAAGTTCAAGGGCACGATAAAATTCGTCAACGCGTTCTCGTACGCCCCACCCAGGTACACTCGCGTCTTACTATCCGCTCGCGTCAACTGTTGGATACTTTGCTTAATGGTTTCGCAATTGGTTGAAATCGCTCCCTTTTGGTCGGCATTTAGTTCTACCGCACTCACTGGCGCGCTCACAGCACCACCAATCACACCAAAAATCATTACACCAAAAACCGCCACACCCAGCTTCGCTCCCGCCCTACTTCGCCTCATAAGTCCCCATGTGTACCTTATTATCGTAGATTAGTGTCGGTATCCCCTTGGCGCGTACCTCTTCTTCTACAATCTTACGTGCTTGTTCCAAGATTCCACTCACTTGCTCAGATTTCGTCAGTCCCGAAATTCCTGCAATCTTCGTACTTGATACGCCAAAATCTTTTAGCCATTTTTCAATCAATTTACCAGCATTTTCTTCAGAAAGTTCGTATAGTACTGATTGATAAGTCGCTCCCGTACTATCACGCTCAGTATACAGCCTATCCAAAATCTTCCCCGCTACCTCCGGCTCCGACAGCATTGTCGCATACACATAGCGCGCTATTAGCTCTGAATTTTTAAATTTCAACTCACCATTTGGCAAG
Organism: Candidatus Saccharimonadota bacterium; assembly: GCA_017431945.1. Lineage (GTDB taxonomy): Bacteria > Patescibacteriota > Saccharimonadia > Saccharimonadales > Saccharimonadaceae > Nanosyncoccus. Next base: position 1,417 of record JAFRJZ010000005.1, on the reverse strand, counting down.
CGAATCGGGTACACCACCATTATTGTATTGTATTTGTCAAAGAATCCGGACTCCTTTTGGTTGCGATACGACATCATACAGGCCGAACACCCCGGGTCCACGATGTCTGTCGCATAAGGCTTGCCCGAGTCTTCTTTACCTACTGTAAAATACGGCGTAGTGTGATAATCCTCGGCGTGCCAATCACGCAGACGGTCTGGTATCGCTACAAATATCTCGCCCCACTCCGTAAACCAACGCCCCACAGCCTCAACCGCGTTGGTCGGCTCGTTTGATTCTAGCGAGCAGGTTTCTGACGCCAGCGCACACGACGCCGGTTGTGACACATTACAGGTACCAAACACCCATATCGCCAGCAATGCTTTAATTGAAGTCAGTACCGCCCAGACAAACACCAACACCACCAATATCGCCAACACTTCCATGACTGCCGACAGTGGCTTCACTAGCTTCGGGTGCGTCAACACCACTCGTTTTAGCACCGAGTGTTTTACATCTTCTTTAAAATTAGTCTGACACTTTTGCAAGCGCACTTTCTTGCCCACGCACCCCCACGCCTTTTTTATTACATTCAAATATTTCCGCCCAATCTCGCGCTTAAAAATACTCAAAAACGCTGCCACCACCCCAAACAGCAACAATATAATAAACGCTGCAATACATACCATACCCCCATTATACCACACAATATTACATCACTCTGTGGAAAACTTTTCACAAAATACCAAAATTATCACAAAAAGCTCTTGCTAAAATGTTTCAGTTATATTAAAATAAGATTATGTTTAATCGAAGGTCAAACAAAAACAGCACTCATTTTCGCATAGACTCACTTTTTGTTGGGTCTTTTGCGGGTCTAACCTTACTTATCGGCGCTTTCGTCGTATGTAGTACTTTTTCTATTGATAGCACCAATGCCGTCTCCGAAAGCAAACAAATCTCAGTTAATCTCAACGAAACCATCAACATCTCTTCCTACCCTGCCAGTATTGATCTCACTAACTGTAATCCCTCTACTAGCAACCTATGTACTGCTAATGCTAGTATTACCATATCTTCTAACTATGAATTAGGTTATAGCTTATACATGAATGCCACTAATGGTTCTCCTACTGCTCTTACCAATAGCTCTACCTCCCCTAGTAGTACTATTCCTTCTGTTACCCAAGCTTACTCTTCTGCTAACCTACCCGTAAATACCTGGGGCTATACTGGTGGTACTAACAAATCTAGTGAAACTGGTGGTTATGACTGTACTACTAACTATTGTCCTATCCTAGCTTATAGCTCTAATGATGATTCCTATGCTCCTAATCGTCTTATAGACAGTACAGACTCTGCTACTGCTTCTCGTACTAAAACCATCACCTTTGGTGCCAAAGTAGACACTACCAAACCTTCTGGTACTTATACTACT
>JAFRJZ010000004.1 GCA_017431945.1 Candidatus Saccharimonadota bacterium | reverse complement strand
GATATGCTTCGGGCTATAAGTATTTGTTGGTAGAGATTCATTTAAATATACATATTTTTCATTGCCATTTAAGTCATTCATTGAAAGTTCTAGCGGTAATAGTTTTATTAAGGCTGAAGTCGTAGAGTTATTCTCTAAATCTATTCCAAGTTTCTTGTTGTTAATATTTATATAAACTTTATCCATAGCCACGTCCTCATTATCTATTGATTGATTTGTTTCGGGCGAAAGATTTGGATCTTTGTCTGACTCTTTGTTGTTCATCACGATTGTTGTAACGACAACTGAAACGATTATCGCAATCAGGATTGGAATAGAGATAGCTAGCTTTTTATTCATTTAAACCTCAAGACTTTCTTTTAGGAGACTCTCGATCTTATCAAATGGAATCTTATCAAGATTATCATACAAATCTACGTGTGAAGCTCCCTCTACGATATAGAGCTCTTTATTGCCAACTTTGGTGCTTCCGACTGGATAAACGCCAGTGTATGGTTTTGGAATAACATTCTTAGTTTTCGTTTCTCCAGTAATCTTGTCGAACGAAGCTTCGCTATTGTAGCGCGAATGCGCTTTTTCGCCGTGAATAATCAAAACTGGCATGTCGATTTCATTAGCATAAGTTAGAATGCGCATATTTGCGAGGGAGCCGTTCGTCTGAATAGCCCAGCCGCCGTTAGAATTAAGACTGCGTTTATGATAGCCGCGCGGTGTTTTATAATATGCGTGATAGTCTTTCAGGAACTGCGGGGCATCGTCTGGAACTGGATCTACCACGCCACCAGCGAGCTTATATTCGCCATTTTTATAATCTTCAGTACGTTGATTATTTATTGCCGTGCGAGCATTCTTGCGTGCCTCTCTACTATTATCTGCATCGAAATAGCCGTTTCCAGCTACACGTGTCATATCATACATCGTGCTAGCAATAACGGCTTTAATGCGAGTTTCGAGACAAGCGGTCTGAAGCGCCATACCGCCCCAACCGCAGATACCAATGATGGCAAGTTTGTCTGCGTCCGCCTCGTCTAAATTAGACAAATAATCTACGGCGGCCTGATAATCTTCTACGTTTAAATCCGGGGAAGTCATGTAGCGAGTTTCACCGCCGGATTCGCCAGTAAATGATGGATCAAAAGCTAGAGTCAAAAAACCGCGTTCCGCTAAGGTTTGGGTGTAGAGGCCAGATGACTGCTCTTTAACTGCACCGTATGGTCCAGAAATAGCAATTGCCGGCAACTTGCCGTTTCTTTCTTTTGGTTCGTATAAATCTGCCGCTATTTCAATTCCGAAATGGTTTTTGAAAGAAACCTTTCTGTGGTTTACTTTGTCGCTTTTGGGAAATACTTTGTCCCATTCGTTGGTTAGTTGTAATGCCATAAAGGTCTCCTTTTTAAAGATATAATTGTTCAATATTCTAGTTACTATTATACCATTGACATTGTTTTAAGCCTCTACGGCTCCAATTAAGCTACCATGCAAAGCCAAAAGCAGCATTTACGGCATTGCGGTTAGTCATTACGATACTCCCCGTCAATCATCCAATGTCCCCTAACTCTAAATGCTGGTATGGTTCCGCGAATAGCCTTATTGGTTGCAGATTGGAGATTAATGCCATTATTCTTGGCCCAGTCGGCAACTGGAATAATCTTCTTGGCTGTAAGCTTAGTAATACGACGATACAGCGCTTCGATCAAAAGGCTCGCAAATAGCCCAGTTAGCTTATCTGCTTTGTTGGTTTTTGTATATTCATCAAGAGCAGGGTAATATTCATCGAATTTCGATTTATTCGGGATAATAATTGGCGGCAAACCAAGCATGTCTAATTGCTCGTTTGTAAGCAAACGCCCAATGCGGCCATTACCATCACCGAATGGGTGAATGTTTTCGAATTCTGCGTGGAAGTAGGCAATTTTTTTCAAGAAATATTCATCGTTATCGGAGTTATAGTCTCTAACCAAATCATGCATAAAACCATTTACGAATTCTGGGTTAGTGCCAATATGCGTACCGACACGTACCCACTCTTTGCCAGAACGAAAACGACCAGCAATCTCGTCACGAATATTTGTAAGTAGGGTTTTGTGCAATTTCAAGATTAACTCTACGGAAATCTCTTTTTCTGGATTGTCCATCAGGTATTCTATGGCACTAGCGAGATTCTTTGCTTCATAAATCTCGCGAATTTCGTGATCAGTGCGGATTTGGCCCAGAATCAGAATGTCTTCGGTATCCTCAAGTGTAAGGGTAGAGTTTTCAATAGCGTTTGAGTTATAAACCATTTCCGGAAGTTCAGAAATAGTAAGCTCTTTGATAGCTTCTTTATACTTGACGGCTAGCTTACGGTATTCCTCAGATAAGCCATTAATTCTATCTCTTGTAACTTGATTTATCATATCTTTATTATATCAAAGTTTACGTTAAAAATCAATGTTAGAGATAATTTTAAACGTAAAAATACGGAATCTATACCACTAATTCAACTCAAGACCATTGCGACCACTTTTTCAGCAAGTATATTCCTGGTATCTTCGATGGCGAACGCGAAATTATTACGTGCTATATCGATAATAAAATCGTGGCAGTCGCAATTCTGAAAAAGGATACTGAAGAGCGGAAAATCAGTACGCTTTTCGTAAAGCCCGAGTATCAGAAGCGCGGAATCGCTATCGAACTACTTGAGAAATGCTTTGCATGGCTCGAAACAACTCGCCCAGTTATTACAATCGCTGACTACAAACTGGATCAGTTTGCTAAAGTTATCGAAAAATATGGTTGGACTGAGACGGAAGTTCTTGCCGACGGTTATTACAATGACCACTCTCGTGAACATGTTTTTAACGGCTAATCTCTCAACAAAAAGCGCCCTCTTCGAGGGTGCTTTTTTATTATCCTTAAAGCATCTTCAAACGAATACCAACAGCTCCATATTCTGCTTGTTTTTCCGGAGTATAGAACTCACTAAGCACGCTGAGTAGCTCTTCCTTTGTCATAGAAGCATCGGCGAGAATAGAAATATCGAAATCTTCAAACAAGTCCTTAAAGGAGCTGTAGCGGAGAAGACCGATAACTTCAGCTTTTAATTTATCATTTTCAGACTTAGAAAATTCAATAATATCTCCAAGCTCTATCTGGCTTCGCTTTTTATCATAAAGGCGAAGCTCGATACGTTTTGTCCCTTCTTTCATAAAATCGAAGTATTTTGGTTGCAAATTCATTTCATGCGTTTTCATATTTTATATTATACTATGAATTCTCTTTCGTTGACACTGTGTTATAAATATTTTGTAAAATGTTTACATTATCTTGATTTAGAACTGCATTTACTCCAGTAATTTCTGAAAGTTCGAACGCCCCTTGGAACGCGTCCCTATCTCTTTGCCTGCAAAAGTATACCTCAGAACTCGCAGGGCATCAGCACCGGGTAGTCCTTTTTAGGTATAACCTTGATCTTCGCCGTATATTCGGGGTGGTCAATACACCAGTCCACCACCATGCAAAGCCGAATAAGTGTTTTTATTACCAACCATATTTAGTAAATAAAGTACGATTATTGTAAATAAAGTATTTACATCTGTAACTCTCTAAGTTAATATACAATTATGAAATAGCAATATTAAGAGGAGGCTTAAAATGAAAAATATACTAGACGCGTTTGAAAAATCTGGGCCAATCGACGTCTCAAAAATTGGTTCACGCAGACAGGTTTTTGAGCAGAACGCAAGAATTACGCGGCAGGGCAGGATGTTTGTCCCTATAGTGGGCTCTGACGAATTTTTTCTAGTCCGAGGAACTATCATAGAAGACGGCCGTAAAATCATAGCCATTAGTAAGACGAGCGATGATAATACGTCAGCATTAAAAAGTTCGGCAAAGACGGCCGGAACGCCTTTCATCAACATACGAAATCTATGCAAACTATGGTTTGGCGATGATTGTGAAAAGTGGAGAAAAAACTTACAGCATATTTGTAGCCATAAAGGAGTTGATCTTTACGAAGTAGTTGAAGAAAATTATGGCAAAAATTCGAGCGCAAAGACAAAAAAATGGTCTGACGAAGTAATAGGATATATAAAGGAAAATAATATGATTGACTTTAGCTTAGAAGATATTAAAAAATTTGAACCTAAACTAAAAATAAACCATCCTGACAACAAAGATATTTACTCTACTGTTCGCAAAGTTTTACAAAATTTGCGAGACGCTGGGCTAATAACCTTCAAGGGAAACGGGCAATATAGAATAGCCCCAAAATTCATAACAGAATATTATTTACACCGCAATTAGCTTGAAGCTATTGTATAAACTCCGAAAGTTATACGACAGATTATGTTATTATATATTTATAATTAGTATCTTTTCTCCTCCATCTTCTCGTACTCTCTAAATACTTCACACCTTTTTGATATTTGCCCACAAAATTGCCGCTAGGCACATCGGACAAGGCTCTCCTGTAGTGTAGAGTTCGCAACCCTCAAGATTATAGCTTCCGAGCTCATTCTCAGCTTTTCGTATTGCGTCAATCTCGCCATGGCAAGTTGAATCATTAGAAGAAGGCACTCGGTTGTGTCCAAGCGCGATCACCTCCCCATTTTTTACCACCACCGCACCAAAAGGGCCGCCGTCATGGTCAAGACCTAATTTGCCTAAAGAAAAACAAGTGCTATAATATAACCATGAATATTTTAGAATATGCCAAAGGAGTAGAAAGACTTGTCAACCCTATGGCGGTCGGTCAGTCGCATTACATGCAAACTCGATTAAATAAATTGCCCGTCTGGCTTCAGCGCAAAATTGTCACTAGCGCTACCAAGAAAGCCGACAAAATGCCATTTGTGGTAGAACCATATTGCACCTTCCTTTTTTACGAAATTCCCGATCCCACAAAAGTTGAAAAATTCATGCCTGATAATTTCGTTCCAGCAAAGTCGGCAATTTTTGCAAACGATCCAGAAAAATACTATGGTATTGTCAGTATGTTTCGGATTCATACCAGCGTGTTCTGGGGTGCTCGCGCAGAGTACTATCTAGTTGCCGAAAATCAATCCACCAAACTCTTATCTTGGATTATGATGGATTATATTAGCGATTCAATTTCTTACGATGAAAAGCATGGTCTCAAATCTCCAGATGCCAAAGCCGCCGTTATGACTACTACTTGCGAAGGTGACTTTGTTTGCGATATGAAAAGCCTGGATGGCAAGAAGCAAGTCTCTTGCCTGGCAAATTTAACCCACGCCAAAATGCGCCCGCTAGACCAGCGTCTCTGGATTGAGGGTAATACTTCTATTGCCTATGGTCGCTTAGCTGGCGAAGCTGATGGCGATTTGTTCTCGCTCACCTTCTTTCCAGAAGAAATGAAACAAGCTCTCGAAATCCCCATGCGCGATGTACGCAGTTATTCCGCCGCCACCGCTACTACTGGTAGATTTGATGCCAAGCTAGAACGTGTAATTTCTTTTCCCTTCGCTCAACACATGCTCTCAGATAGCCCTGGCAACCACACTCACTATGGCAACGAGCAAGCTCTCCGTGCCGCTGTTGAAAAAATTAATTTTAAAAAGATTAAAACCATTAATCCGAATTCTTCCTCATCTTCCACTTCGCCAACAAGTTCATAATTCAAGCAGTATTTTGGGGTACAAGCAAGCCAAGGCGACTTACTTATCGAATCCTACTGTAAAACACGTATATCTACTGGAGCTTTCGCAGTCAATCTTCCAACCGTTCTGTGTACAAATCGCTTTAGCGATAGCAAGGCCTAGCCCAGACCCCTCTCTGGTTTTGTCAGCCTGATAAAAACGGTCGAATATATAATCAACGCTCCAGAAAGAATCAAGACAGCGGTTGTGACGGCCATCGTGATGATAATTATTTTATTTCTCAGTTCTTTAAACATTTTACTTAGCCGTCAATCTTCACCATTATCTACGATGTCGACCGAGATTCCTTGCTTTTCTAAGTTATGTTTTACGGCTTCTGCCAAGATTGTGGCATCACCTTTTCAGGTTCTTTTTAGAAAGCTAAATTATAATAAATACTGTATAATAATAAAAAAAGGAGATTTTGTTATGGAAAACGAAAATATCAAAAAGAAAGACGTCGCAAAGGAGAAAATCATTCTTTTCGTAATCGGCGTACTTTTGGGCGCAGTTGTTTCGACCGCGACTTTCTTTGTCTATGTTAAAACTTTAGGCGTTAATAATAATAGCGATTCATCGATGCAAACACCCAGTGGCACTCCACCAGAAATGCCTAGTAGCGAAAATGGACAAAATAGCCAAAACGGCACTCCACCAGAAAAGCCCAGCGAAAGCAATTCTGAGAGTAATAGTTAAGGAGAAGGGTAGTGGACAAAAAAGATAAAATAACATATGCTGCCATAATCGCTATTCTCGCAGTTTCTCTGGGCGTATTGTGGTTTCTAATCATAGACGCAGTTAACTCGGGCATTGCTAACGATGATATGCCAGCGATAAATAGTGACTCGTCATCTATATCTTATTCGGCAGTCAAAGAAATTACATCAGATGAAGATATTACAGATGGAGAGTTTTCATCTACCGATGCTAATCAAAATGTCATTTCTGCATCTGGTAGTCTCAAATCTACTCTGTCTGATATTGCGATTTTTAAAACTGGCGATTCAAATGGTGGTGATAGCACCAGTTTTTATGGTATTAATTCAGCAATTATTGCTAGAAACGGCGCAAACTTAACTATCAAAAATACTAATATTACAACCGACGCTACTGGCGCTAACGGTGTTTTTAGCTATGGCGGCTCGGCTACGACTAATAATTCATCATCCGACGGTACAACGGTAAACATTTCCGACTCTACGATTACTACAAACAAAGATAATTCCGGCGGCATTATGACTACTGGTGGCGGCACAATGAATGCCGAGAATCTGACTATCACCACCGCTGGTACTTCTAGCGCAGCAATTCGCTCGGATCGTGGCGGTGGTACTGTCGCGGTAAATAAAGGCACTTACAAGACCACCGGCAAAGGCTCTCCTGCCATTTATTCTACAGCAAATATTACCGTAAAAAATGCTACGCTTATCGCTACCGCATCGGAGGGCGCAGTTATTGAAGGCAAAAATAGCATTTCGCTCGAGAATGTAAACTTGACTGATACGAATAATACACTAAACGGTCAATCTACTACTTATAAAAACATTTTCTTGTATCAATCTATGAGTGGCGATGCGGCAAGTGGTGAGGCGGTGTTTGCAGCCAAAGATTCCACAATTATAACTAATAAAGGTGACAGCTTTTACGTCACTAACACTACCGCCAAAATCAATCTCGAAAACAACAAAATCATAAATAATGATTCGACCAGTAATTTCTTGAGGATTCAAAAAGATTCCTGGGGTAATTCTGGTAGCAATGGTGGCATAGTCACTCTTAACTTGGCCAATCAAGCAGCTACTGGTAATATTGTAGTAGATTCTATTTCTAAATTAACCATGAATCTTAGCGACAATTCTTCATACGAGGGAACTATAAACGGCGAAAATACTGGCGAAATTGAGCTAATATTAGATAAAACAAGTTCCATTACTCTCACTGGTGATACTTACATTAAATCATTGACCAATGCCGATACAACCAATAGCAACATCCATCTAAATGGTCATAAACTCTATGTAAACGGTACTCTAATATGAAATTACTGCTCCATACTTGCTGTGCTCCTTGTAGCGTCTACTGCCTTAAGACTCTCAGGCAAGAAGGCATCGAACCGACACTTTTTTGGTACAACCCCAATATTCACCCCTTGACCGAATACCAAGCGCGTCGTGATTGTCTCAAAGATTATGCTAAAAGCCAGCAAGTAGAGCTAATTCTCGAAGATAATTACGGCCTTGATGAATTTGTTTGCGCTATTGCTAGCCAACCCGATTTCGCTGAAGCTATGCGCACGCGTTGCCAGAATTATTGTTACCCCAAGCGCCTCCGCCGCACATTCGAATATGCCAAGCGGCACGGCTATGACGCCGTTTCTACTACTTTGCTTTACAGTATTTATCAGCAACACGACATTCTAAAAGACCTCATGGAACAACTCGCCAAAGAATATCAAATCAACTTTCTCTATCGCGACTTCCGCGAAGGCTGGCATGAGGGTCAAACCGAAGCTCGCGAGCTAAATTTATATATCCAAAAATACTGCGGCTGTATCTTTTCCGAGGAAGAGGCCATCTACGGCCGCCAAATTGCCAAAAAACTCAAGAAACAAGGCATTAAACCCACTAACCAAAACATCCGCAAAATCATCAGCGAGACCCCCGGCAATCTCACCCTCACCCCCACCGACCTCAATTCTCAATCTTAACATATCGCCGCCGCAACGCCCCACTTCAGCCTAATCACGCATCACCACCTTGACGCCCCCTTCCTTCATATAATATAATAACAACTATAAGTAACGAAAAAGAGGAAGGTAAATCTATGAATAAGATTTGTAAGCGTATCGCTCTGTTCGTAGCAGCATTAGTGATAGCAACTTTAAATATCGCACCAGTTTGGCAGGCCGGAGCCGTCGGCCAGGTAAATGTCAACTGGACTGGAGCCAGCACTGACGGCCGCGTAGACGTCACTGAGGGCGTTAACTCCGCTACTATCACCATCGGCACCCTATGGATCGAAATCGTTGACAGCCTTGAAATTAACGGCACCCCCTATAACACCTTCCCGGTCGGCAAAGCCGAGCTTCTATCGCATTACAATAGTCAAGAAATCGTCTTTGACACCGAGGTTCCAGTCGCCAATAATTACAATATCACCATCCATACTCATGAAATCCAACCAGACGAGGTTTTTATAGGCAACTTCCTTTGGGAAAATGATGAAAATTCCCCCACTGCTATGCCAGATGATATTATCGGCCACGGCACTATCAGCTTTGTCAAAGCCGTCTATAATAACACGACCTACAACAGCGTTGCCGAGGTTAATGCTGCCGGTAACGGTTTTTCCTGGGATGATAGTGTCGTATTTTCGCCCACTACCGGCTCTGCCACCTTTCCTACCGACACCGTATTAACGGTCAAATTAATCCCTGAGGCTGGCTATCAGTTAGTTTCTTTTGGCATTAACGGCGGGCAATTTGAGCCCCAAGCCAACATCGGTGAATACACCTTCACGATTCGTGGTGGTAATGGCCATTTAGCAGCCAATTTCGCTCCCGTAGATGACGCCGTTGACGCGCAGTCTAGAGCCATCGCTAGCGGCTCTATTACCCTAGGTGGCGAAGAAAGCTCAATGGAGGCCGGTACCGCTAAGTTAGAAGTTATCGATGCTAATATCGATGCGGATAGCGTCAACAATTTCACTGCCGCAGCTAATGGCTACACCATTACCAATTATCTTGATATTTCTCTATATAACACAATCTACAAAGGTTCAGCTGATGACGCTTGGGATACCGAGGTTACCGAACTTGACAATGAAGCCACCATTACTCTTCAATTAGAAGAGGGTATCAACGGCAACGAAGTAGTCATCGTCCACGAAAGGCATGACGGCACTTACGAAATTATCCCCAGCGCTTACGACCCAGTCACTCATACTATAACCTTTAAAACTTCCAGCTTCTCCAATTACGCCATTGCCACTCGCACTGTAGCGAAGCCAAATTCGGGTATCTTCACCGGTGAAGGCACTAATGCCAACTCTAGCGCATTAGAGGCGCTAGCGATTATCAGCGCACTGACATTCACTGCATGGTTTATTTATCGCAAATGGGCTGAAAGTTCTAAGACCGAAAGCTCCGAAGAGACCGAGAATTAGTCTCATCACCTGCGATCATTCGTGCTATAATGAGCTTATGAAAATCTACGAAAATGTCCCCATTTCCAGTTTCACCACCATGAAAATCGGTGGGCCAGCCCGCTATGTTATCAAAATTGAGTCCGAGGAAGATGTTCCTGAGGCCTACAAGTTTGCTAATCAACACAAACTCCCGACTTTTGTCGTCGGCCTCGGTGCCAACACTATTGGTCATGATGAGGGTTTTGACGGCGTTGTCCTGATCAACCGTATTCCTCATCACATTGATAAACTCCCCGGTAAGGATATTTTTAAAGTCTCTAGTGGCACCGAGTGGGATGATTTTGTCCTCTCAGTATCCGAACTTGGCTTCACCGGCATCGAGGCTCTTGCCAACATCCCCAGCACCGTTGGCGCCGCCCCTGTTCAAAACATTGGCGCTTACGGTCAAGAGGCTGCCAGCACCATCATTGAAGTAGAAGCTTTTGATTCTGCCCATCACCAATTTGTTACTCTCGCCAATCATCAATGCGATTTTTCCTATCGTCACTCAATTTTTAATAGCACCGAAAAGGGTCGCTATTTTATCACTTCAGTCAGTTTTCGCCTTGAAAAGGGTCGCCTGATGCCACCTTTTTACCGCTCGCTCCAAGCTTATATTGATCGCTACCATATCACCGATTTTTCACCCCTTAGCATTTATCACATCGTTACCACTATTCGCAAGTCTAAACTTCCCGACCCCATTGAACACCCGAGTTCAGGTAGTTTTTTTAAAAATATCTACCTCGATCGCGATTCCGCTCTCTCGGCCAAGGCCCGCAAGATTCCTGTTTACGATTCTGACGGTCTCAACAAAGTCCCCGCCAGCTGGCTGATTGAGCACAGTGGCCTCAAAGGGCAAAAACTCCATGGTTTTCGGGTTTGGGCCGACGCTCCGCTAGTGTTGGTTAATGAGGATGGCGCCGATTATCACGCTCTCGCTCTCGCTCGCCAGGGCATCACTGGCAAAGTTTACGAAAAATTCGGCTTCAACCTTGAGCAAGAGCCCGAAGAGTTAGTGATGCTTGATCGCTTTGACTCCACCCCTGTTAATCCTTTTGAAGCGCGTGAACAAAAGCCGAACTCCCCAGAGGCTTAAAATGTCCAAAAAACCTTTCCACACCAAGATTCTTAGTGGTCGTGAGTTGGCTGGTTTTATCAAGGAGCGCCAAGCTCATCAGGTTACTACTCTTGATAATCCACCCAAACTCGTCATCCTCCGCGACAGCGACGACCCTGTTATTACAAAATATACCTCGCTCAAAGTCAAATATGGCACCGATATTGGCGTCCTAGTTGAGGATCGCCTCACTCCTACCGCCCAGCTCACTGATACTATTGATGCGCTCAATCACGACCCAGCCGTTACCGCTATCATCGTTCAGCTCCCCCTTACTGATCCTTCGCTCACCGACGACATCGTTAGTCGCATCACCCCTATCAAAGATGTTGACAATCTCAGTGGCCAGGCTCCTTATACTCCCGCTACCGCCGAGGCCATTGACTGGCTCCTCGCTGGTTATGATATCAAACTAGCAGGGAAGCATATCGGCATTGTCGGCCAAGGTCGCCTAGTCGGTCGGCCTCTTACTAAATTATGGCAAAATGCCGGCCATCATCTCACCACCTTTACTCGCCAAGATGACCTCACTAATCTAAAAAATTGCGACATCATCGTTTCAGCCACCGGTGTACCGCACCTTATCACTACCGATTTTGTCAAGCCTAGTGCTGTCGTGGTTGATGCTGGCACCGCCAGCGATCATGGTGTTATCAAAGGCGATGTCGCCGACGATGTTCGCAACCGCCCTGACCTCATTGCTATCACCCCTGTTATCGGCGGCGTCGGCCCCCTCACTGTCAGCGTCCTCTTCGACCACGTCCTCACCGCTAGCCAAACTAGAACCTATTGACATTTTAGACAATATATGGTAAAATATAAGAGATATCGTCTTTTTATCTATATTTTGGCGATTTAGTTATTTATCAGTCTATAGCCTGTTTTGAGAGGGGGGCATAATATGAGAACAGTAGCTAAAATAATTGGATGGTTTATTAAAATTTTTACTTCTGAAACGCGTAAAGATGTTATTGAGGACATTGTATTTATGGAACCATCAATCTATTTGCCAAAAGAGCAAATAGATTATTGTATCGTGTTAGGAGGCGATAGGAAGCGTGCCAATCAAGCCGCAAAGTTGTATCACGAACATAAAGTAAAAACAATTGTAGCGTCAGGTGGATTAGGCACTTTATCTGAAAATTATCATGGCCTTACAGAAGCCGAAATCTACTGCGGAATACTAATAGACGGCGGCGTATCTCCAAGAGATATCTTGGTTGAAATGCGCTCAACTAACACCAGAGAAAACCTAGATTTTTCTCTGGACAAAATCATCTGGCGGGCAGTCAAAAACGGATACTCTCCGTACTACTGTCCTAAAGAAATCGTCATAGTGACAAGCGACTTTCATATGAGGCGCACCCTACTGACGATAAAAGAGCTTAACCCCTACATTCAGGTCTATTATGTTGGCGTCGACAGTGGCGACGCCAATCGCAGTACCTGGCGTAAAACTGCATGGGGATGCTTTGTAGTTTACAAGGAGTACAGAAGGTTGTTAAAACTTATGGACTGAAAAAATAAACCCCGCAAGGTTATCTTGTGGGGTTTTTGTTATTTGTTAGTGTTATAATAATTACATGGAACATTTCTTAGATTTTTTCACCCCCGAGAATTATCAACTCGACCTCGATATTAACAAAGACACCGAGGAGCTAAAAGGCACCGTCACCATCACCGGTACCCCCCATGCCGACACTATCAAACTCCACGCCGTCGACATGACCATCGACAGTGTCAATACCGACTACGAGTACAGGGATGGGGTGCTAGAGATAAAGGTTGCGGGTGGCGTCGCTTGGGGGACCCCCGCCGCGCGCAGCGAAGCGAGCGCAGTGGGGGAAAATGCGACGACAGGACCCGCAACCGTAAAAACAACAAGACCCGTGGCCGAAAACGATAATTCCTTCACTTCTGCGACGACAGGACCCGCAACCGTTATTATCAAATATCATAAGAAGTTAAACAGGAATATGCAAGGCGCCTACATTTCTACCTACGAGCACGCCGGCACCACCGAAAAAATCGTCTCCACCCAATTCGAATCCCACTACGCCCGCGAATGTTTCCCCTGTATCGACGAACCAGCCGCCAAAGCCACCTTTGACATCAGTATCACCACCCCAGATGACACCACCACCCCAGACATCAAAGACACCATCCTCGCCAACACCCAAGTTAAGAACGTTGTAAAAAACACAACACACACCACAACACATTTCGAACGCACCCCCGTGATGTCCACTTATCTCCTCGCCTTTGTCATCGGCAAATTCCATCACCGCTCCACCACTAACCAGCACGGTGTCAAAATCACCTCTTACTGCGCTCTCAACCAAGACCCTGACACTCTTGATTTTGCCAACCACATCGCCGCCGAGTCACTTGATTATTATGACGAAAAGTTCGCCACCCCCTACCCGCTTCAGAAACTCGACCAAGTCGCCATCCCCGACTTCGAGGCAGGCGCTATGGAAAACTGGGGTCTAGTCACTTACCGCGAATCTTGTATGCTCGCTGGTCCTAGTAGCGCTATTAGCGACCAGCAATACGTCGCCACCGTCATCGCCCACGAACTTTCGCATCAGTGGTTTGGTAACCTCGTCACCATGCGCTGGTGGGATGACCTCTGGCTCAACGAGTCCTTTGCCAATGTCATTGAATACTATGCCACCAACGCCATTCACCCCGAGTATCATATCTGGGAATACTTTTTCACCGGTGAGTGCGTCGCTGCCCTCTACCGCGACGCTTTGAAAGGCGTCCAAGCTGTCCGCCAGCCCGTCCACAGCCCTGAGGAGATTGCCACTCTCTTTGATGGCGCCATCGTCTATGCTAAGGGCGCTCACCTCATGTTCATGCTCATCCGCCTTATCGGCGAGGACCAGTTTTTCGCTGGCATCCAGGACTATTTTAAGCAGCATCAGTATGGCAACACCACCGGCGACGATCTTTGGCAGGCCCTACAGCCCCACGCTGATTTCGATGTCAAAAAATTCATGGACGCTTGGCTCACCCAGCCCGGCTACCCCGTCATCAGCACGATCAAGAGCGCGTCACGAAGCGCCGAATCCACCCCTGTTAAAGCCCCCTCTATTGCCCAGCACCGCTTCCTCCTTGACGGCTCCACCGACGACAGCAAATGGCCCCTCCCCCATATCAAAGACGATATGTCTGGCCACTATCTCATCCACCTTTCTGACCCAGATTTCCAACACCAACTAGACAATTTCAACCACCTCACCCTTGAACAAAAACTCCGCCTCATCATTGATCGCACTCTCCTTGCCAAGACCCAGAGCGTATCCTCGGCCTCACTGCTTGACCTTCTCCCTCATTTCAAGGGCGAAACCAGCCATGCCGTCTGGTCTACGCTGCTAATGGCGATTTCCGATCTCAAACTTTTCATCACCCCAGAGTCACCTGAGGAAAAACAATATCAAAAATATCTATTGAATCTCATTCAACCTCAGCTAGATCGCCTTGGTTTTACTAAGCGCCCCGACGATACCGACAACGACATCCACCTCCGCAACGCCCTCACCGGCATTGCTCTCTACACCGAGGACCCCGATATCACAAATCACCTCGCTAAGTTATATCAGCCCAATCTCAGTCAAATTGACCCTGAGCTCCGCCCTGATATTATCTCTGCTAAGCTCCGTCTCAGCGAGGCCGGCGAAACCACCGACACCGACCTCTTTGACTGCCTCCTCACTCAATACCGCACCACTCCCGACCCCAATATTAAGGCCGATTTACTTGACGCCCTCACCGACGCTCGCAATCCCAAGCATCTTGATACCCTCATTAGCCTACTCTCTAAACCCGACATCATCCGTCCCCAAGATCACCTACATTTTTATATTTATCTCCGCTCCAACCATCGCTCACACCACCAAGCTTTTGCCTGGCTTCGTGACCACTGGGACTATGTTCGCCAACTCACTGGCGACAAATCCCTTGAAGATTACCCCCGCTACACCTCGCGCGGTATTCGCACTAGGGAAGAAGCCGATCAGTATCACGCCTTCTTTGACCCCCTCAGCGAGGACCCTGCTCTAAAGCGCGCCATCGCAGTCGCTACTGATGAGATCAAAGCTCGCCTTGCTCTCATCGCCCAGGACGCCCCCGCCGTCCACAATCACCTTGCCGATTTTTAACTTTTCCACAGATACCACCCCTGTTTTTACATAATATAAAAATCTTTAAAAAACCTTAAAAAAACTCTTGACTTAGCGTAAAAGGTAATGCTAAAATAGGGGTAGACAAAAGGTCATTAGAGTTAATAAAAAAAGGAAAAACTATGTCAAAATCAAAACTTATTATTGGCGCTGGCGTCACTACCTTAGCTGCCATCGCTTTCCCAGTCGCAACTTTTGCTGCTTCTGGTACCTCCGTCACCGATACGGTGCAAGTCACTATTAATTCAGCTTGTTCTATTACCGCAGATAGTTTGACTCCAGCCTATTCTGCTACCATGACTAACGGTCAGCTCAAGAGCAACTTTGGTTCTACTTCCATGAGCATCGCTTGTAACGATGCTGGTGGTTGGCACCTCACCGCTGTTGGTTCAGGTGCCGATACTACCGTCAAGACTGCCATGAATGCCTCTGGTTCTGGCACCGACATCGCTACTGGTACTGCCACATCTGGTGCCACCTCCAACTGGGCCATGAAGGTCGCTGGTACTGGTGCTGTCACCGCATTTACCAGTTTTGCCGCCGTTCCATCCAGCGCTACTGATGTCGCTAACGGTACTGGCTCCGTCAGCGGTAACACAATAAGCACTACTTATCAAGTTTGGGTTAGCGCTACTCAGCAAGCCGATACCTATACCGGTAAAGTCACCTACACCTTAGCTCACCCAGCTTCCACTTAGATTAACACAAATTTAAAACATTAATAAATAAAAAAAGGAGAATAAAAATGTCAAAATCAAAACTTATCATTGGTGCTAGCGTAACCGCCTTAGCCGCCATCGCCTTCCCAGCTGCGACCTTCGCTGTTAGTGGCACTACCGTTACTGATACAGTGCAAGTTACCATCAATTCATCTTGCCTTATCACTACAACTAATTTAGCCAACACTTACTCTGCTACCATGACCAACGGTCAGACCAAAGATGACTTTGGCTCTACTGCTATGACTATCAACTGTAACGACGCTGGTGGTTGGCATCTTACTGCCGTTGGTTCGGGTGCTGACGCTACCACTAAGACTGCTATGAACGCTACCGGCTCTGGTACCGACATCGCTACTGGTACTGCCACCTCTGGCGCCACTTCTAACTGGGCCATGAAAGTCACCGGCACCGGCGCTACGGGCTTTACCTCATTTGCCGCCGTCCCATCTAGCGCTACTGATGTTGCTAACGGTACTGGTGCCGTTGGTGGCGGTAGCTTAACTACCACTTATCGAGTATTCGTCAGCGCTACCCAGCAAGCCGATACCTACACTGGTCAAGTTACTTATACCCTATCTCACCCCAAGTCTTAATTTACCATAAGATAATAAATAAAATTAAACAATAGAAAGGACGACAAATGTTAAAATCAAAAATTATCGCCGGCACCAGCATCGCTACTTTGGCTGCTATTGCCTTCCCAGTTGCAAGCTTTGCCACCACTGGTACTACTGTCACCGATACCGTAGAGGTAACAATCAATACCGCCTGTTCTATCACTTCTACTAATTTAGCCAACACTTACTCCGCCACTATGACCAACAGTCAGCTCAAAAGCGACATTGGCTCTACCAGCATGACCGTCAACTGTAACGACGCTGGTGGTTGGAAAATTACCGCCGTCGGCTCTGGTGCTGATGCTAGCGACAAGACCGCTATGAACGCTACTGGTTCTGGTACCGACATCGCTACTGGTACCGCCACTTCTGGCGACACTTCTAACTGGGCCATGAAGGTTACCGGCACCGACGCTTCTGGATACACTACTTTTAAGGCCATTCCTTCCACTGCTGCTACTGTCGCCACCAAAGCTTCTTCGACCGCTAGCAGTACCGTGACCACTACTTACCAAGTCTGGATTAGTGCTACTCAGCAAGCTGATACTTACACCGGTAAAGTCACCTATACCTTAGCTAACCCAGCTTCCTAAGTTTAACTCTAATGCTATGAAAAACAGCCCCTAGGGGCTGTTTTTCACGCTTAAGCTCAAAGTTTTCCACAGGCCACACCCCAGTTTTTAAGCAAAAAACATCAAAACTTAAAAAAACTTGAAAAAAATGCTTGACAACCAAAAAAGCAAATGTTAAAATGAAATAACAAAATGTAATTTTAATAAAAATAAATAAAAAATAAACTAAGTTAAAAACAATGACAAAAACAAAAATTATCGCTGGCGCTGGTGTCGCTGCTTTAGCTGCTATCGCCTTCCCAGCCGCAACCTTTGCCGCTACTGGCACCACCGTAACTGATACCGTACAAGTTACGATTGATTCGGCTTGTCTCATTACTTCAAGCCAAATGGCAAACACTTACTCTGACACCATGACTAACGGTCAGCTCAAAAGCGACATTGGCTCTACCAGCATGACCGTCAACTGTAACGACGCTGCTGGTTGGCACGTCACCGCCGTCGGCTCTGGTGCTGATGCTAGCGACAAGACCGCTATGAACGCTACTGGTTCTGGTACCGACATCGCTACTGGTACCGCCACTTCTGGCGACACTTCTAACTGGGCCATGAAAGTTACTGGTACTGGTGCCACTGGTTTCACCACCTTTGCCGCTGTTCCAGCTAGCGCTACCAATGTAGCTACTGGTTCTGGTTCTGTAGCTGGTGCTACCTTGACCACCACCTATCAAGTATTTATCAGCGCTACTCAGCAAGCTGATATCTACACTGGCCAAGTTACCTACACCTTGGCTCACCCAGCCGCCTAATCTAGTAGGTTTACCAAAATACAGCCCCTCGGGGCTGTATTTTTTTACTCTATTTTTAAGCATTGACAAAATGAAATATTTTGTGTATTATTAAAATACACGATTATGTAAAAATCAAAACATAATATAAAAAAACAAAACAGAAAGGCCATGTAATGTCAAGTCTTCACATTCACAAACACAGAAGGTTATTGCTGTACACTACAATAGCAACTATTTTAGCAGTTCCGGCGCTAGGATTAGCTATCAACAAACTCACTACAGCAGATAGCGCTAACGCTGCAACTCATCCCATCCCGCCCGGATACACTACGTTCACCGATGAGAATTTTTATGATTGTGTAGCCTCTACATATCTAAACAGCCATCCTAGTGCTGACATTTCCGAAGGTCTTACCGACGCCCAGCTCGCAGAAATCACAAGTTTAAATTGCAATAAAACCCCTTCCACTCCTAACACCGAGAAGATTTTTAACACCATCGGACTTGAAAAAATGACAGGCTTAACTGGGTTATCTTTGTCATATAATAATATTACCGACGGCCTCCTAGATGTCTCTCATAACACCGCTCTCACCCAACTTATAGTTGATCATAATTATCTCACTAGCCTAGATGTTTCGCATAACACTAACTTGACTATGCTTTATGCCTTTAATAATAATCTTACCTCCCTAACTCTTCCCAGCCATTCAGCTTTGACTTCATTACAGGTTAATAACAATGCCCTTTCGAGTATAGACATATCTGGCGCCCCCGCCTTGACCGACCTCTATGTTCACAGCAATGTCTTAGAGTCCCTAGACACCAGTAATAACCCCAGTCTAATCAGGCTAATTGCCACCAGTAATTTTCTTACAAGCCTAGATGTCTCTCAAAACCCAGCCTTGGCTAGCCTCAACGTCGGTAACAACCAGCTCACTTCCCTGGATGTCAGCAACAACACCCACCTGACAATGCTTGTGGCCGTCAATAATCAACTTACCTCTTTGAATATTTCTGGAAACGCCTCTTTGACTACCGTCAATGCCGGTAATAATCAGCTTACTTCTCTGGACATTTCTCATAACACCGCCCTTACCGAACTTTATGTCAACGGCAATCACCTTACCGACCTAGATGTCTCTCACAACCCGATCTTAGCTAGTTTGAACGCTGATAATATTATGGTTTGGAGTAATATAGGCGATTTTGTATCTACTCAGCCAGATATTGAAATTAATTTGGCCAGTTTGAATTTCTTGCAGTCAAACCAAACAATTTATAATACAGAAAGTTACACTTACGATAGCGCCAGCAGGCTCGTCACCGTTAATGAGCCCAACAGTATGGATTATATACAGATATCTTCCAACGCCAGCTCTCGCACATACAAACTAAAAGCGCCCAAGTTTCTCACCTATAACACCAATGAAGGAGAGGGCGAATTTGAGCCACTATCATGCAGTGTAGAATTTGGTTTCACTAATTGCGAGGTCACTTTGACCACAGACGAGCCCACTCGTGAAGGTTACTATTTCTTGGGCTGGGCGAATGAAGCAGGTGCTACCGGCGCAACTTACCAAGCTGGTGACACAGTTACGTTATCCAGTAGCAAAACCATTTTCGCTATCTGGGCACCAATTTATACGCTGTCCTTTGATCTCAACGAAGGGACTGGCACTATTGAAGAACAAACTTGTCATCCTGACACTAAGGATGGTAGTTGTGCGGCAACCGTCCCAGATGCCGAAATCACTCGCGATGGTTATGATTTTCTCGGTTGGGCGGATACAGCAGATGCTACCAGTGCAGTTTACCAGGCTGGTGACGCGGTAACCTTAGATGATGATAAAACCATTTATGCCGTCTGGCAAGAACCCGAGCCAGCCCCAGAGCCAGAGCCCGAACCCGAAGATGTACCAGTTCCAGACACCGGTACTATCACCAAGACAGGAGAAGGAATTGCCACCTCAGTCACTTTTTACGGCTCGCTCGCTGTTGCTACTGCTTTAGTCATCACCTTTATCGTTTATCGTAAGCGCAAAAATGCCCAAATTTTGGATATAATACAGTAACATTTTTCATAGAATTTATGCTTTTTGTGGTATAATGATTATAATCATTATCACTTAAGCGAGGTAATCTATGAAATCAGCGCACAAATCCAATGATTCTAATACTATCAAAACGGTCAAAACCATCACTTTTATCGCCATCTTAGTAGCCTTATCGGTCATCTTGACTCTCATTTTCCGCAATCATACCACTACTACTACCGTCACCCGAGAAACCGCCGAGATTAATTATATCGACTGTCTTGCTAGTAGCCCCGAGGGAGCATTCTTCAAGTCAACCGCCGCCGAGAGTACCAGTCACGAGCTCAAGGTGATATTTTCCAACAACCACCCCAGTAAATTCTCCTACACTTTTCGCGGTACTTATAATTCCAACGCTAATGCCGACCACGACATTGCCGTTCTCCACGCCGACTACAACAATTACATGGCCGACCATGGTAAGTTAGACCCCGAAGGTCTATCTCCCCACTTTGCTGCCATTGATACCACCTCTGAGATATCGCTTTTCAGTGAAGTCAACAAACTCGTTACCGCCACCGCACAGCTCTTCTTCATAGACTCCGATCAATACCAACATCTCAACGATTATTCCACCGACGACCTACAAAATCTTTACAAATCCAAAGGTTTTATATGTGAAATTGGTAAATAAGTGATATAATAATTAGTAATTAGAAAAGGAGGAAAATGAAAAAAACCAGAATTATATTAACCACTATCGTGTCAGCTGTGATTATGTGCTTTGCCTTTTGTCTAGGCAGTGTCTTTGCTGAGGACAATGAATCATCTACGCTCATCGTTTCACCCACCTCACAAAAAATCATCCTCACCCCAGGTGAGACCTATTACGGCACTATTAATGTTTCTAGCCCTAATAACGCTACTGGTGACCTCACTTATTCTTCATCAGTCGGCTCTTTCAGCGAAATCGCCAGCGATGGCAGTAAAGACGATTACGGTTCTGTAGATACCGAGACCAAGACCAAATACAACGAAATCATGGACTGGATTACCATTATAGACGGCTCTGGCACTGTATCGCCCAACAATTCTAATCCTATTCGTTTTAGAATTGATGTCCCCGAGGGTGCTCCTAGTGGTGGTCAGTACGCCACTATTAATGTACGCGATGACAGCAAGGTTAGCAACGATTTTGCCGATAATACTGTCAACATCCAAAGCGTCACCCAGATTGCCTCTATTATTTATGCCGATGTTGCTGGCGAGACCAACGAATCTGCCACTATTTCTGAAAATTCCATTCCACTCTTTAGCTTTGGTGGTGGTGTTACTGCTAGCTCTATGGTTAAGAATGAGGGCAATATTCACACTGATGCTACCTATGTCCTCCAAGTCTGGCCTGCTTTTGCCAGCGAGGATAGCGAGGAACTTTACACCAACGCCGAAAACCCCGAAACCCACCTCATCATGCCTGAGACTTCTCGTTATGTCACTACTTCTTGGGATGGCGCCCCGATGGTCGGTATCTTCAAGGTCAAGCAAACTGTCTCTATCTTTGATCAAGTCAGCGAAACCACTCAGACGGTTATCGTCTGTCCGATGTGGCTTCTCCTTGTTGTTCTGATCATCATCTTCTTCATCATTTTCTGGTTTATCTCCCGCAGTCGTTCCCGCAAGAAATCTGCTAACAAGTAGCCTTCTAGTCTAGCGCGACCCACCTCACACACCATTTACAGCCTCTCGGGGCTGTATTTGGCTGTTTATGCTATAATTAAACTATGAAATCACCGCTTTTTAGATATGGTTTGATTATCGCTATTATCGGGGTTTTTGCTTTTATTTTTATCCGTATGGCCACTTGCGATACCGATTTAAATCCCGAGGTTGCCTATCAGCTCCCTGAGTTTACCTCGCTTGACAATCTCCCTGATACTGATTACGGTCAGTGGGCGGTTGCCGTTGACGGTCACCCTGTTGCTTCCGCTCGTACCGATACTACTCAACCTACCGCTAGCACCACCAAGATGATTCTCGCGCTCGCAGTGATGCGCGAAAAGCCGTTTAACCTCGGTGAATCAGGCGAAACCATCACCATCAACCAAGAATTTTACGACATTTACAACTGGTACGCCACCCACAACGGTTCCAATTCCGCCGTCGAAATCGGCGAACAAATCGACGAATACGACGCGCTCGCCTCAGTTCTGCTAGTTTCCAGCAACAACATGGCCGACACTTTGGCGATCTGGGCGTTTGGCTCACTCGATAATTATCGCGATTACGCCTCTCAGATGCTACAGGAGTGGGGAATTGCCGATACGACTATCGGTAGCGACGCCAGCGGTTATGACCCCAGTACCACCTCTAATGCCAGTGACCTCGCGCGTATTGGCGCGAAATTGCTTGAAGAGCCCGTTCTCGCCGAAATTGTGGGCCTTCACGAGCATGTTGTGCCCGTAGCTGGCACTCTTACTAATGGCAACGCTTTGCTTGGCACAGACCGCATTATTGGCGTCAAAACTGGCTTTATCGGCGAAGAATCGGGCTATTGTCTGGTTACCGGCTATCGCGAAGGCGAACACATCATCACTGCTACTCTACTTGGCGCCCCTGACCGCACCAGTTCTTTCTCTGATAGCGATCAACTCGTGGTCGCCACTCAGTCAGTCGCACCCCTGTCCACTCTAGTTACCTCTGGCCAAGTGGTCGGTTATTATCACCCCTGGTGGTTCGCAGAGCCAGTACCTATTACCTCTGATAGCGATTTTACCGAACTCGGCTATTCTACCCCTGATACCGAGGTAAGCCTCCAGATACCCGCTATCTCGACCGATACTCTCCCAACTGGCACTCTCGATCTCAAATTTGACGCCAATACCTATCACGCCCCAGTTTCGGCTTCTGATTTTCCTCTTCAGCCCTCGCTGATTCAGCGTTTTCTCCATGTTTTTGGCTGGCATGCTAATTAAAACGCCGAATTCTCCCATTTTTGCCAATTTTATGTTATTATAAACATAAGAACTTAATCAAGGAACTTTTCTATGGAAAATAACCCTCCTACACCAAATAATCCCACTCCCGAGCCGGCTCCAGCTCCTGAGCCGACGCCAGCCCCTGCGCCAGAGGCTACCTCCGAGGTTACCCATGAGGCCGCCCCTGAGGCCGCCCCAGCACCGGCGCCAGCTCCAGCGGAACCTACTCCCACTCCAGAGCCAGCCTCTGAGCCAACTCCTGCTCCAGCCCCTGAGCCAGCCCCTGTTCCCGAGCCAACTCCTGCCCCTGAACCAGCCCCCGCAGCCCCAATCCCTGTTCCAACTCCAGAATCTACCCCCACTCCAGAACCAACTCCCGCCGAGCCCACTCCAGCCCCTACTCCAGAACCCACCCCCAAGAAAAAGTCCAAACTCCCCATCATCATTGGCGCCTCTGTCGCCGCCGCTCTCTTAATCGGTGGTGCGGCCGCTTTCGCTATTTATCGCAGTCAGCCCGAGGTCGCCGCTCTCGACGCTATCTCTGGCTTCCTTAGTGCCAACAACGTCGCTTCCTCTGGTAGCGTCAATATTTCTAACATTACCGACGCTGATGGCTCTGATTTTGGCATCAAAACCGCGGTAATTAACTTTGACTCCCAAACCACTAGTTCCGGCAACCTCACCGAGGCCACTGCCACCGTCACTCTCAGCGACGACAGCACAGTTTCGCTCAACTTTGGCGAAGCCTTTATGAACGACGGCAAACTCTATCTCAAAGTTGATGGTATCAAGGACGCCATCAACGCCCTCCCGCAAGAGTACGCCAGCACCGTCGGTGAATATTTCGGCGACATCGTTGATCGTATTGATGGTACTTGGTGGGAAGTTTCCTTAAGCGATATTCTCAACGCTTCTAAGGATACCATCCCTGAACAAACCGCCCAGCAAATTCAGGCCGTTTACGATTGCGGTGTTCAAACTATGAATGAAATTAACTCTAGTAACGAACTTGCCGACCTCTATAAAGACCACCGCTTCATCAAGGTCGCCAACTACTCCGGTTCCGATATTCAGGCCAGTAGTGGCGGCACTCTCTACACTATCAGCCTTGATAACAACGAACTTGCTGGTTTCACTAAGGGTATCGGTGACACCAACATCGCTAACAACTTTGTTACTTGCTATAACAACATCGAGGGCGTTAGCCCTGAAATCAAGGCTAGCGACGCTTTCAAAGATGTTGACGCTGACGATTTCAAGGATATCTCTGACAACCTCCCCGAGCTAGTGCTTGAAGTCAATTTCTTAACACATAACCTTGACGGCTTCCATGTCTACTATGCCGGTGACAGCAAGGCTACTTTCTCCCCCTCTGTCCAGGCCGATCTCGCCTTCAAATACGGCTCCGCCTCTGTTAACGTTCCTGATGGCGCCAAATCCGTCCTCGACCTCACCGATCTCGTCGAAGCCGCCGGTGGCAATTCTTCCTACTTCTTGATGCTTGTTCCAGGGGTCAACTTTGTGATGACGCCTCTCATGATGACCCAACAAGCCAACGCTGACAAAGCCGCCTCACTAGCTAACCCTAGCGCCACCGACAATACCAACACCGACAATTATTATGACGACTCCGAATTCACCGACGGCGAAGCCGAAGCCTGGGACGCCAGCTAAAAATAGTAAAAAATCTTCCAAAAAACCCTTGATTTTTTTACCAAAGTGCGCTATAATAAGGGTAGTTATATAAGTCACTCTTTTGTGACCTCTGTAAAAAGGTAGAAACTGCGCGAGGAGTATTCTATCTCTCGGCTAAAAAAAGTTTCGCTTTAACAATTTGAACAACGAAAGATTTTAAGATGGCAATTAGCAATCTAGGCGAATCGAACGTCGATTGCTAGTTATGTCAATGCATAAAAAGGTAATTAAGGGCACTGATAGTGGATGCCTTGACAATCAATACCGATGAAGGACGTAGGACTCTGCGATAAGCCTCGGGGAGCTGAGAACGAGCTTTGATCCGGGGATCTCCGAATGGGGAAACCTATCTTGGGTCATACCAAGATGCGCTTATCTGAACACATAGGATAAGTAGCGGGAACCGGCCGAACTGAATCATCTTAGTAGGTCGAGGAAAAGAGAATAACCCATGATTCCGAAAGTAGTGGCGAGCGAAATTGGAACAGCCCAAACCTTAAGATAACCATACGGTTTAACGGCCAGAGTTATTAAAGGGGTTGCGATATTAGATAATTTTTATGCCGGGTTTTCTGAAAGTCTATTTTTGTTTTTCGAAGAGGGTAAGACTTGGCCTAGCGGCCCGGAGCGCCCTCGAGAAAAATAAAAATAGGCTTTCAGGGCCTAGCATAAAAACTAACAGCGTTAACTGAGTAGGTAATGTAAAAAATCTTAGAGCATAGCAGAAGCACCTGGAATGGTGTGCCACAGAGGGTGAAAGCCCCGTACGCGAAATGTTCTTAGACATTATTTATCTTTTATCAAGTAGGACGGGGCACGAGAAACCCTGTTTGAATCCGGCAGGACCACCTGCCAAGGCTAAATATATTGATTGATCGATAGCGAACTAGTACAGTGATGGAAAGGTGAAAAGAACCCCGGGAGGGGAGTGAAATAGATCCTGAAACTTAGTGCCTACAAGGTGTCGGAGCAGCTTCGTGCTGTGACGGCGTGCTTTTTGTAGAACGATCCAGCGAGTTAATGTTGTCGGCGAGGCTAAGTCAGTTGATGGAGCCACAGTGAAAGCGAGCCTGAATAGGGCGACAAGTCGGCAGTATTAGACCCGAAACCGGGTGACCTAACCATGAGCAGGCTGAAGCG
>JAFRJZ010000003.1 GCA_017431945.1 Candidatus Saccharimonadota bacterium | reverse complement strand
TTTCTATGTTTTTACCTGTACAATATGACATAGGTAGATTCTCCTTATTTTAAGTGATATTGATTTAAGTATAGAATCTACCTTTTTTGATGGCAAGGACCAGCAGTTTAGTTTATGTTGCAAAGGTTCTGGGATAATACGGAATTATTGACAAAATAAAGTGTTTGTGTTATAATTAAAGATAGCACATTAAAAATGGCTAAAGGGAGTTGCAGGAATAGAAGGGGGGTGTTTTATGATTAAAAACATTGATAGCTTTCTTAGACATACTGGCCTGAAAGGTATGATTGCGATTATTGTCGCTGCATTGCTGTTTCTAGCAGTAGTGTTTGTGTTTGGTTGTGCAATTAAATATGTTTGTACAAACCATGAGATAACTAAGGACTATAGCGAAATGTACGAGAAGACTGCACTCAATACATCTTGCGTAAAGATTATTGATGATTGTCCGAACGTACGCGCGGAACCGATAGCCGCTTCTGTTGAGACTAATTCTTTCGGAACCACCAAAGAGTGCAACTTCACTCTTGAGGTTTCTAAGGTCTATACTATGGATAAGAGCCTGGATACCAATGGAAAATACATTGGCTTGAAGGTGTCTGATATTCTAGATACGACCGAAGGAAAGAGTTGGTTCCCAGAGAAGATAAAGAATGATCCAGACGGAATCGTCTGGATTAACGAAAACTATATCAAGCTCCTGTAACCCTTTATCCCGCCAATGGCGGGATTTTTTATTAAAATTCTTAGATATGTTATTATTTAGTATAAGGAGTTAGCAAATAGATGCGTAATATGGAAAAAAATTTCAACAAATTATGGGGGCTCTACGGACTATAGCGAAACAGAGCCGAACGATTCAGGACCCATAGAAGCAGTATCGGTTAGTCTTGAAGGAGATAGAGCGGAGCGCAGTAATGAAAAGGAAAATGAAGGATTTGAATATAAAGAACTATCCGAAAATGAAATAGAAGAGGTTTTGCAAAATACGCATTTTAATAGCAAGATAGGCAGAAAATATGTCACTGAAGAAGCGGCTCCGAAATATGAGATTGGGGAGATTGACGGGGCAGAATTTCGCTTATCTGATATTATTCAATCTGGAAACCGTCCACACCTTTTGGTTTATGTAAAAACAGAGGGCGAAGAGAAATTTGAGCCACGGTTGTTTTATCGTAGTAAATCTTCTATGCTTTGGCGGTTTTTACCAGACTTTAATAATGACCATTATTGCAAATCTGATTATGGTGAAAATGCAATTAATGCTCCATTCGAATTGCAATCAGCAATAGAAGGGGTGCTTTTAGATCATCCAATGGTTGAAGGGACGTCATCAGAGACACTAAATAAACTTGTTAAGGATTATACGGTGACGACTTCAGAAGAAGGAGATATATCAAGTTTTGTTCATAAGCGCGTTGGTTTCGAGAATGATAGTTTGACTCCGAGACGCATAGATAAGAGTCAGGAGCGACATGATGGCGTATTATATGTTGAAATTGCGGACCCGACGGAGTGTCAGGTCGCGGAAGATTTATCCCCTATCTTTGATAATTATGTTGACAGTTGGCGGGTTAAAAATGATGTTTATGGAGAAGTCACAGCCCGTAGCTTTTTATCACAAGATGGGAGTTTGAAGTATCTTATTTTTCAAGATAGTGAAGGTAGAGCTTGGGTAGGCGGAGTCGAGTGCCAAAATGTAAAGGTTTCGTCTCTAGGGGTAAAGGAAGAATTTATAGAACCCGGCTCGTTGGTCACTCCGTTATATGAATATCATATTCCTGATATGGCCTATCAAGATGGTCGTAAGGGGGGTGGCTTCTGGGGAAATCCTGACGATTGCAAAGGATCATATGTAGGCATGGACAAATATACTAATCAGATTCCGATGATTAGAGAATTTTATAAAAAATATGGCGAACCAAAACATTTACAAGAAAATGATGATATTTCTGATTCTAGCGCTAATGACGAAAAAGAAAGATTTGCACATGTTTATAAGGAAAAATCTTTTGCTGAAAAAATAGACGATTTGATAGCAAACGGCACTTCTATAGATGAGATAATGCATGGGCTCGATAAATTTGATATTGAAAAGAATCTTCACGTTCTTACCAAGCATGGTGCCAAGATTGATATGAAAGTATTTGATGCAAATAATGACTATGATACGTCTTTTATAGATGACTATGCAAGTATTTTTATTGATCATTGCAATAACATCAATGAGCTAGTCCCCATGTTGAGTCCAGGGTCTCTCAATGAATATTTAGACAAAATTATTGCGAAAGATGCGAATATCTGGGATGTATTTGACAAGCTTCGCTCTTGTGATGTTGCTGAGAATCTGGATACTTTAATTTCGCATGGGATCGATGCAAAAGAAGCGTTTGACAAACTTGATTCTTATGAAATTGCTAGAAATTTGGATGTTTTGATTTCGCATGGGATTGATATAAAAGAAGCGTTTTCTAGATTGGATGCAAGTGAAATAGCTAGCAATTTAGATACTCTTATTGATTGCGGGATTGAGATTGACATAAATAAACTCATTTCGGAGCTTGATAGGCATAGTATAGCTGATAACTTGGATGCTCTTGTTAGGCATGGTGCCAAAATTGATGTAGCGGAGCTTGTATCCGAACTTAGCAATGAAGATATTGCAGAATATTTAGATGCTCTTATAAAATACGGAGCTAGTATTAATGTCGATAAAATTGTGGACGAGCTAAGTGACTTTTGGTTAATTATATATCTTGATAACCTAATCAGAAATGGTGCTAAGATTGATAAAATTCTAGATAAATGTGACAACGGAACACTAGTTAATAATTTAGATAAGCTTATCGCTAACGGCGTAGATGTCAATAAAATTGTATCTAAACTTGATCAAAAGACGATAATAAATAATCTAGATACTTTGCTTGCTCATGGAGCTGATGTCTAAATTTATATCTGTATAATCAGTATCTATGGGAGTGTCTCTGTAATCCGTCCCTTTTCTTATGTTTAAAAAGCAGGGTGGTCGCAAGGTGTTACCGATGCGACATCTCGTTATATTTTATTGTATATTTGTAGAGATTGCAGGGGGATGATAAACCATTCACAGATAATAGCTAACCCCAAATATTGACAAAATGTGT
Source organism: Candidatus Saccharimonadota bacterium (assembly GCA_017431945.1). Classification (GTDB taxonomy): domain Bacteria; phylum Patescibacteriota; class Saccharimonadia; order Saccharimonadales; family Saccharimonadaceae; genus Nanosyncoccus. The sequence goes on along the minus strand of JAFRJZ010000003.1, from coordinate 8,457 downwards.
AATCTGTGATATAATAAAGAGGATAAGTTGTCTGGGAGGCCAGTCAGTTACTTAAGCAACTTAATATTCGATGCTAAGGCCGCAGAGTAGAAATTCTTATCAATGATAAGTGTTTCCGCTCTGCGGCTTACTATATTTGTCGTAGGAAATATTTAGTCGTGGAGCCGTTAATGCTGATTAAAGTTAGTGTTACTAGTGATTATTATTGAGGAGGAGGAACAAATGGCAAAACCTAAGAAAGAAGAAGGAGCAAAAAAGACTAACCCTGAAGTCATCGCAATAAAATTTCAGGAATCTGGTTACACGAAAAGCGATATCAATACGATGCTCAAGCATGCCAATGGTTGGTTTAACGATCTTACTACGGTAAGTAGGCTAATTTCTATTGATGATTTGAAGAGCTTGGCGGCACTATTTAGATGTAAGGTCGAAGACCTAATTTTGGAAGAGCCACCAAAGAAGCCAGAAAAACAAAAGGCATCATCCAAACAGGCTAAAGAATCAAAGCCGAACGAGGATAGTCTTGAGAAGCTTCTTGAGGGCCTGATTAACTTTGAAGACTTCCAAAAGGAGTTGAAGTCACTTAACGCTATAGTTAAAATGCTTCTGCTAGAAGTAAAAGCGCTGAGGGCTGACGATGAGGAAATCATTACCGGATCAAAGGCCGACAAAGCCGCAGCCATACTTCTAAGAATGTTGGCTGCAAGAAACGGCAATTCTGTTAAGATGGCTGAGTTTCATAAATACTTAAAAAAGGCTGGGATTCCAACGTCATACGTCACTGAAGCAATCAGTAAGGCAGGGTGTAGAAAAGTTCAGGGTAATGACGACGCCGAATATATCGAGCATGACACATTTGATGCTCTGAAAATCGTTTAGCATCGAGCGAAATCAGGGACTAACCTCCCTGATTTTTTATTGCCTGATAGTAAGTGGTTATATTACGTCACAAAGTACCACCGATGCGACATTCCGCTAAAACAATAAAAAAACCATTTTGAGACGGAGTTTTAAAAATGTGGTGGTTCCTACAGGGCTCGAACCTGTGACCTTACGAATGTGAATCGTACGCTCTAGCCAACTGAGCTAAGGAACCAAATGTGATATAATGATTATAACATGGATTTACAGAAGTTTGAACAAGAAGCCCAGGAAATTGAGCAGTGGCTGGCAGAGCCGGAGGCTTATGCAAAGCCAGATTTTGCTACAAAATCAAAACGGCTTTCTGAGTTAAAGGAAATTATAGCCTTAATCAACGAGATAGAAACTGACGAAAAGAATCTTAAAGAAGCTAAAGAGCTAGTAAATGATCCTGAGCTGGGAGAGATGGCGCGTGAGGATGTGGAAAACTTGAACAAAAAAATTGTTCAAAACAGAGATGAATTAGAAGAAATGTTATTACCGCGCGACCCAGATGATGATAAACCAGCGATTATTGAGATTAGAGCTGGGGCGGGGGGCGACGAAGCTTCCCTGTTTGCGGGCGAACTTTACCGGATGTATCTTAAATATGCCGAAAAACATAATTTAAAATACGAATTAATTTCAAAAAACGAGAACGAAGCCGGGGGGATGAAAGAGGTGATTTTTAAAGTGAGTGGCGATAATGCGTATGGCCAGCTGAAATTTGAAGGGGGTGTGCACCGAGTCCAGCGGGTGCCGGTGACTGAGTCACAGGGGCGGATTCACACCTCTACGGTGACAGTAGCGGTGCTGCCGGAGGCGGAGGAGAAAGACATCGAGATTAACCCAGATGATTTGAGAATTGACATTTATCGTAGTGGTGGCCATGGTGGCCAGGGGGTGAATACTACTGATTCGGCGGTGCGGATTACCCACTTACCGACTGGCATTGTGGTGGCGATGCAAGATGAGCGCTCGCAGCAGCAAAACCGCGTGAAGGCGATGGCGATTTTGCGTTCTCGGCTAGTAGAAAAGAAAAAGTTAGAAGATAGAACAGCGGCGTCGGATGCGCGCAAATCATTGATTGGTACAGGTGACCGTTCGGAGAAAATTCGCACTTATAATTTTCCTCAAGATCGCGTGACCGACCACCGAATTCATTATTCGCGCTCTAATATCCCCGCGGTGATGGATGGTGATATTGACGATTTGGTAGAGGAATTGACAAAATATGAACGTCAAAACTTGGCTGAAACAAAATAAAGATATTAAAAAAGCCAATATTGTCCTAGCGACGGTGTTAAAACGCGACCCAGCATGGTTAGTGACGCATGAAGATTACGAGATTGATGTGAAAGAGCAGGTGAAGGCAGATGCGGGGGTAAAAAATCTGCGGGAGGGGATGCCGATGGGTTATGTGATGGGGGCAGTGGAGTTTTATGGTAATTTGCTAAGGATTACGCGGGATGTGTTGATTCCCCGCCCTGAGACAGAGCTGGTGGTAGATTTGGCGTTAGAAGCCGTTAAGAAAATTGACAGTAAATTTCTCAAGATTCTTGATATTGGTACGGGTAGTGGGTGTATTGCGATTAGTTTGGCGAAAAAATTACCTAAGGCAAGAGTGTATGCGACCGATATTTCGCCTGAAGCGTTGGACCTGGCGATGTTTAATGCGAAATTTAATCAGGCGCCGGTGCGGTTTTTGCCACCGACTGACCTGATGCGCGATTTTAATCCTCATAGGGGTTATGATGTGGTTGTGGCGAATCTACCCTATGTGAATCGTGAATGGGAGTGGATAGATGAGAAAAGCCTTGATTATGAGCCGGAGATTGCGCTGTACGCGGAAGATGAGGGGTTGGAGTTGATAAAAGAATTGATTGATCAGATAGCAGAGCGGAAGATTGATAAATATCTCGTATTAGAAGCCGACCCGTGTCAGCATCAAAATATCATTAACTACGCTGAGGAAAAGGCTATAAAGCATTTGAAAACTAGCGGCTTTGGAATGCTATTTGGCATAAAGGAATAAACGTCTCTTTGAGGGTATTTCGGAGCGCGGCAGCGCGAGATATAGCGCCAGCCGCCCGTGGCGACGGGCCGGCTGGACGCGACCCGAAAAGAGATGTTTATCCTTTGTAACTACCTAGTGTTACATTCAAAGTCATCTCTTTGCCGTCGCGGAGGATGGTAAGCTGGACGGTGTCGCCAGGCTTATATTCGCCGATCAGTGAGGAGACTGAGCCGGCGGAGCCAACCTTAGTGCCATTGACGGCGGTGATGATGTCTTTTTCTTTGACGCCAGCTTTGGCGGCAGGGCTGTCTTTGACGACGGCGGAGTATTTGCTGTCGCTATACACATAGGCGCCAGCAGTGACGGGGAGTTCGTATTTTTTGGCAACATCAGGGGTAATATTGGCGTAATGGACACCGAGATAGGCGCGTTCGGCTGAGCCGGTTTCAAGGATTTCGCTGAGCATACCTTTGACGCTAGAAATTGGGATAGCAAAGCCAATGTTCTCACCATCAGCAGAAACGGCGGTGTTGATACCGATGACTTCACCGGCAGCGTTGACGAGTGGGCCACCAGAGTTACCAGCGTTGATGGAAGCGTCGGTTTGAATCATGTCGGTGAGAGCCTCAGTACTAGAGGAACTGCTATCAGAGGCGGTAACTGAGCGACCGATACCCGAGATGATGCCAGCGGTGACGGTGTTTTGGAATTGGCCAAGGGCGTTGCCGATAGCGATGACTTGCTGGCCAATACTGATGGTCTTGGAATTGCCGAGAGTGGCAGGTGTGAGGTCGCTAGCGTCTTTAATTTTAAGGAAGGCGACATCGTTGACGGGGTCGGTGGTGACGACCGATACATCATCGTAAGTAGTACCGTTATCAAGTACGACATTGATGTTGTTGGCACCGTTGATGACATGCTTATTAGTGAGAACATAGCCGTCGCTTGAGACGATGATGCCGGTACCAGCGGCGGACGAGGTGGATTCTTGACCCCAGAAACTCATGGTGCGGGTTTCGGTGATGATTGAAACTACGCTGGGCGATACTTTGTTGGCGACATCAGCGATTGAGCCTTCGGTGAAATTGGCAGAATTGCCATCGTTGCTAGGGTTAAAGGCGATAGGGGCACCGCCACGATAGTAGAATATAACCGCGCAGGCGAGGCTAGCAAGTGAAATTAATAATGCTAGGCCAGTGATGACGAAGAGAATGATTTTGGTATTTGAAGGGTTGCTGAGACCCCGTTTAATAGGCGACATAGGCTTGTCTGTATTTTCCATTATTACCTCCTTAAAATTAATTAGATATCAAATACTGGTTTGCTAAACCAAATTATCATAATAGCTAGAATGAGAAAACTGAAAACGGTGGGGATGGCGACATCGGCGAATTTAAACTTGCCGTCGCGTTTGAGGATAGACCTGTGAACTCGGCCAAAAAGGAAGCCGATAACGGTGAGGATGATGGCAAGCTGAGGAAGGACAATGCCGGTACTGCCAAAGGTGTAGATAATCATCCAGGAGTGACAGAGCCAAGCAATCTCACTGGCGACTAGGCCACAAATAAAGGTGATGAGAGTGAAATCGTGGTCTTCGCTACTTTGGACGAGGACATGGCGGGAGGCGCCGTAGCCGATGACGAAGGTGGGCAAAACTAACCAAATGGAGTTGTAGCCAGCACCGAGCATGACGGTGGCGCTGGTGCCGAGAAAGACGGCGATGAGAGCCTGAATTTCGTTGGCGATGGGAGAGGTGCGGGGCTTGATGAGAGTGAGCCAGATGGCGTAACCGATACCGAGGAGCCAGTGAACTAGTAAGACCTCATTAACTCCGACAGCAAAAGCTAATAGGACGAAGCTGGAGCCGACGATGAGATCAACGAGGTTAGACTTGATGTTGAGTAGCCAGTAGTAAGGGCGAACGGCAAAAATACGCCATTTGGAAAGCAAGACGAGGATAATACCAGGAATCCAACTTTTAGTGATAAGAGTAAGGGCGATCGAACCGAGCCCAAGCAAGATATTTAAGATGATATAAATGACCAAGCTTAAAGCGTTACGGCCTTTGCGAATAAGTATGTAATCTGCCATATCTTTATATTATATCAAAAAACTTAAGAAAAACTGAAAATTGTGGCGGTTTTTTGGTTGGATGCGAAAAAATGTAAGCGGAAAGGCGATTTTTATGATACAATAGAGGATATGGAAGGGAAAGCGAAGTTTTTTCAAAAATACCCTCTATTAAAGGACGCCCTGAGTCTGGCGATTTTTATCGCGTGCGTGGTGGCAGGGACGCTGATTTTGAATGCTTTTGTGTTTCGCTCTTATAATGTGGTGGGTTCAAGCATGGAAAACACCTTACAAGACGAAGATCGAATTATCGTAAACCGAGCGGCGGTGACCTGGTCGCATTTCTTGGGCAATGCCTATGTGCCGGAGCGCGGACAAATCGTAGTATTTGCGAATGGTGATGCTGAGGGGCCGGTGACTTGCGAACCGCCAGCGAATACTAAGGATCAGTATTTGATTAAGCGCGTAATAGCGTTTCCGGGGGAGCGCGTGGTGGTAAAAGATGGAGTGATGAAGATTTATAACGATGAACACCCAGATGGGTTTGTGTATGACACCGATTGGCGAGCTGGTACAGAGGGACCGAAAGAATACACCTCGGGTGAGGTGGATTTGGTGGTGCCAGACGGCGAGATATTTGTGTCGGGGGATAATCGCGAAGGGTCTAACTCGTATGATTCGCGTAATGGCCTAGGGACGATTCCCTATTGCCGAATTGTGGGGCCGGTGTCCATAAGAATCTTCCCGTTTAATGCATTAAGATTTTTCTAGCTTCTTCAACGGAATGACATTCCATTAATTTGGCGCGGAGGGCGCTGGCGCCGGGGAAATTGTTGATGTAGATTTTGAAATAGTGTTTTAATGGTTCAAACGAGTGGGGCGGGTGTTGTTCAAAAAGATCTAGATGGTAATTTAAGAGGTCTAAGAGTTCTTGTTGGATGGGTTGGTGGTCAGTGAAGCAGTAAGGGTTTGCAAAGACTCCGCGACCAATCATGATACCGTCAATATCGGGGTATTGATTGAAAATTTGCTCGGCATGGTGCTTGTCCTTGATATCGCCATTGATGATGAGTTTGGTATCTGGAGCGACTTGATTTTTTAGAGTGACAATATCGGGGATGAGCTCATGATGGGCGGGAACTTTAGACATTTCTTTTTTGGTGCGGAGATGGATAGTAAGAGCAGAGAGGTTTTGTTGGAGGAGGGTTGGTAGCCAAGTTTTATATTCATCAACTGAGGTGTAACCGAGGCGGGTCTTGACGGAAACTGGGAGGTGTTCGGCGTTTTTATACGCGCTCTGAATACATTCCACGGCGAGTTCAGGGGTGCGAATCATGGCTGAGCCACCGCCGGCGTGGATGACATGACGGTCGGGACAACCCATATTGATATCAATACCAGAGAAACCGAGCGATTTGAGCGCGTGAGCGGTGACCGAATAATGTTCGGGGGTTTTGCCCCAAATCTGGGCGATAATTGGTGGGTCGGTAGGGGTGATAGTGAAGCGTTCGAGGGCGTTGGCACGACCTTTCGGGGAGGCATAGCTGGAAACATTGGTAAATTCGGTGAAGAAAAGGTCAGGACGGCTGGCTTTGGCGACGACTTGGCGAAATAGGCTATCAGTAACGCCCTCCATGGGGGCGAGGCAGAGGAAATGTTTAGGTAATTGGTGCCAGATATCGTCGTTTATCATTTGTCGTTACGAAAAGAGAAAAAGATTGGCGTGCCGATAAAGGGGTATTGTTCGCGGATTTTGCGTTCTAAGAAACGCTTATACGACCAGTGCATAAGTTCCATCTCGCGACCATGGATGACGAACCAAGGTGGGCAAGTGTCAGTCTGGACGATGTATTTGGGTTTGGGGTGAGTGTTTTTGAGCCCGGCGGGTGGGTGGCTGATGATGGCGTCGTTTAAGATTTTATTGAGGTCGCTGGTTTTGATTTCTTGGTGGCGAGTTTCGTTAATTTCAAGAGCGAGTTCAAAAAGTTTGGTGACATTTTTGCCGGTTTCGGCGCTAGTAAGCAGTACAGGTGCGTAAGGTAAGAAATTAAAGTCGCGCTCAAGATTATCTAAGATAGAAGAAACAAAAGCAGTATCTCTTCGGGTCGCGTCGGCGCGGCCCGTCTTTACGGGCGCGCCGCGCTTAGTCTTGGCAGCAGCCTGCGAAAGTCCCTCAGAGACACTACTTTTGTTTCCTATTAGATCACATTTAGTGACGACGAGAATGATACCCTTGCCGGCGTCGACAATTTGGCCGGCGAGGGATTGGTCGAGTTTGCTGTGGGGCTCGGTAGCGTCGATAAGAAGAGCACAGATATCCGCTTCTTCTATAGCAGTGAGAGAGCGGATAGCGCTGAATTTTTCGATACCAACTTCACGTTTGCCAGGCCTACGTAAACCAGCAGTATCAAGGATTTCAAGGTTTTGGCCTTTGAATTTGAGGTTGACACGATTGACATCGCGCGTAGTTCCCTGGCGGCTGCTGACGATGGCTTGTTGTTTGCGAGCAAGGGAGTTGAAGAGGCTGGATTTACCGACATTGGGGCGACCAATTAGAGCGAGCTTGAGATTGTCGGCAAAGGTCACATTTCTTCGGGTCGCGTCCGAAACCCCTGTCGCCACAGGGGTTTCGGCGCTATGTCTCGCGCTGCCGCGCTCCGAAATACCCTCAGAAGTATGACCTTTACCAACTTCTTTCAAAATTGCCTCTTTTAATTCCTTAATTCCCTGGCCGGTGGTGGCGGAGGTGCGGAAGGTTTCGGTGGGTTTGATGCCGAGGCTGAGAAATTCACTATCGTCTAGTGAGGCGCCTTGGTCGGATTTATTTAGTAAGAGCAAAACGGGTTTTTTGGATTTGAGAGCTTGTTTGGCGATGCGTTTGTCTTTTTGGTCGGGATAGTTGGTACTGTCAAGAGTGAGAAGAATGAGGTCGGCAGAATCAATGGCGTCGGCGATTTGGTCCTGAATGCTGGCTTCAAAATCGTCATTAGGGTCTTTGAGACCAGCGGTATCAATAAGAATAAACTGATTATCGATAGTGGCGATAACATTATCGCGTGTAGTTCCCTCCTCGCGAGCGGTAATGGCGATATTTTTGCGGGCAAAACGATTAAGCAGGCTAGATTTGCCGGCATTAGTCTGGCCAATAAGAGCGATAATAGGAAGATTTTTCATAAGATTATTATATAATATCTTGATGGAATATTCAAGGTGTGATAAGATAGAGTTATATTCGGCTCCTTCGTCTAGTGGTTTAGGACGTCTGGTTCTCATCCAGAAAATCGCGGGTTCGAATCCCGCAGGAGTCACCATTTTTATTATAAATATACAGGCTTAGTTAAAGAATTAAGAAATAAATTAAAAGTAAGAATAGGTGAAAGGAAACAAAAAAGGAACAATCCTATAAAATAGTAGTTAGCAATAACAACTAATTTATAGAAAGGATTGTTCCTATGAAAAGTTTAACAGAA
>JAFRJZ010000001.1 GCA_017431945.1 Candidatus Saccharimonadota bacterium | reverse complement strand
TTTACAGAGATTTAACATTTAACTTAAAAGATCTAGAATTAATACTTAGAGAATGGGAAAATCGACACAATAATCCAGAATTATTTTATAATGAAGATAACTACTTAAAAACGGCTTGTTCCGAATTCTTTAATTAAACCAGATAATACGTAAATATTGACGCGAAGCAAAATAAATGCTATAATAAAAAAGTTCGTTATTGCCGCACCTAAAGGAGGCTAATATGAGGCACCTTACTAATATTTCTATTTCAAATTTTATTAATGTCTGGAATCAGGCGTATCCTGATTTTCAATTTCGGTTAGAAGGCACCGATGAAAAGCCTTTTAATATCGAAATTAGGTATCCGACAGAAAAATTCTATGGATATTTTGTCAACAAATTTCGGAATTGGAGTAGTTTCGCAAGAGAAGTAAGCGTACTCTCAAAAGACACTATGTTGGTGCCATATGACGACAGCCTTTATGACTACGGCGTCATCGAAATTAAGGTAGTTTGCCAATCACCCAATTTCGAACCAGAAAGGGTTGTTGATGTATTAATATGGATTGGTGAATCACTTTCACCTTACCGTTTTCCTGATTTTTCAGAGCGTTAATGACTTTTTTAGCCCGCCAATGCGGGCTTTTTCCTGCCTATTTTTCCGCTCAAATCTCTACTCAAAACCCCTCATATATGCTATAATTAAACCATAAACAGGAGAATAAAATGGTAATATTAATTATCTGTGGGGTTGTCCTCATTTTAATCGCCCTTTTCTGGGGTACTTACAACAGCTTAGTTAAACTCAATGAGCGTGTCAACGAAGCCTGGTCCGATATCACCGTCCAGCTCAAATATCGCGCCGACCTCATTCCAAATCTCGTCGAGACCGTCAAAGGCTACGCCAAGCACGAGAAGACCGCTTTTGAAAACGTCACTGCCGCCCGTAGTGCCGTCATGAGTGCTAAATCAGTTAAGACTACCGCCGAGGCCGAAAAGTCACTCGAAGGCGCCCTTTCTAAAGTTTTCGCCATCGCCGAAGCCTATCCAGAGCTCAAAGCCAGCGACAATTTCAAAGAGCTCCAAGTTCAAATGCAAGATACCGAAGACAAAATCCAAGCCGCTCGTCGTTTTTATAATAACGGCGCCAAAGAGCTCAACACTAAGATCAAAATGTTCCCCTATAACCTAATTAACAACATCATCGGCCATTTCAAGCCTCGTGAATATTACGAAGTTGAGGCCAGTGAGCAAGCCAAAATCGAAAAAGCCCCCGAAGTTAAATTCTAGTAAATTATGTACAAGCAAATCGCAGCCAACAAACGCAACACTTGGATTATCCTAATTGGATTTATCATTATTATTGCCGGCATTGGCTGTGCTTTTGCTTATGCATATGGTGATTGGGGTATCGCCATCTGGGTACTGATAGCTTCTTTCGCTTATGCTACTATTCAATATTTTCTCTCTGCCTCGCTTGCTACTGCCATGACTGGCGCCCACGAAATTCAGAAAAAAGACAATCCCCGCCTTTATAATACCGTTGAAAATCTCAGTATCACCACCGGTCTACCGATGCCTAAGGTGTACCTTATTGATGATCCTGCTCCCAATGCTTTTGCTACCGGTCGCGACCCCAAGCACGCCGTAGTTGCCGCCACCACCGGCCTGCTTGATATTATGGACAACAAAGAACTCACCGCTGTGATGGCTCATGAAATGTCGCATGTCAAAAATTACGACATCCGTGTCTCTACTATTGTTTTTGGGCTAGTCTGTTTAATTGGTTTTATCTCCGATATCGGCACTCGTATGCTATTTTTCGGTGGTCGCGATAGCAGTGATCGTAGTCCGCTCGGTTTTATCATTGTTATCGCTACTTCTATTCTCGCGCCAATTGCCGCCCTCATCGTCCAGATGGCAGTCTCCCGCGAACGCGAATACTTAGCCGACGCTTCATCTGTCAATATCACCCGTTACCCCGAGGGCATGATTTCTGCCCTCAAAAAGCTCGACACTCATGCTCGCCCGATGCACCAGCAAAACTCTTCCACCGAAGCCCTCTTTATTAGTAGCCCCTTAAGGAAGGGCACCATCAGCAACTTATTTAGCACCCACCCACCTATTGAAAAACGCATCGCGAGGCTTGAAAATGGCAAAAAGACCTTCTAGGAAGAGTTCTGCGAAAGTGAAATCTGCGGGCAAAAAGAGTTTGAGAAAAGCAAGTTCTGCGGACGCTCCTGTCGGGAAGAGTTCGGCAAAAGTGCAATCTGCGGGCATTTGTGCTCACGAGCACAACGAAGCGACGAAGCCCGTAACGCTCGCCCCTTGGGACGCGAATTGCCGAAGGCAAACGGGCCTGAGTCGCGTCCGCAGATTGCATCTTTTGCGAACTCTATCTGGCAATAAGCTTCACAAATCTTTCAAACGCTCGTATCGCGAAGACTATTTGCGCGAATTCACTCCGCCAGGTCTTCTAGAACACACTTTCGCCACTTTCAAAATGCTTTTCAAAGAACACCATTTCCGCACCTTTGGCCCCCTCATCCTCATCATGGTCATCGCTAATGTTTTTCTCATCGGCTTGATGAGCGAGCAAACTTACACCACCTTTCAAGAAACTCTAGATTCCACCAGTTCCGACATCGGCGTCGAAAACATCAATAATTTTGCCAAAGCCGGCTTGCTCCTCGTTTCTACCATCGCCACCGGTGGTCTTACTAACGGATTTGGTGACACCGAGCAAATTTTCCTCGTCATTATTTTTCTCGTTATTTGGCTAGTCACCGTTTATCTGGTGCGCCACTTTCTCGCCCGCAAAAAAATCAAACTCCGCGACGCTTTTTACAACGCCTGTGCCCCCATCATCTCTACTCTTATCGTCCTAGCGGTAATTTTTCTCCAAATGATTCCAATTTTTATCGTTATTATTACCTATTCTACCGCCGTCACTACTAATTTTCTCGCCACACCATTTTACGCCCTTGTCTATTTCGTTTTTGCTTCGCTAATGCTCATTCTCTCAGGCTACTGGCTATCTAGTTCGCTCATCGCCCTTGTCGCCGTCACTGCACCAGGGCTTCGTCCTTTTACCGCTCTCTCTACCGCCTCTGACCTCATGCTCGGCCGCCGTATTAAATTCATCATTCGCATTATTTTCCTCATTTTTATAATCGCCTTCTTCTTTGTTATCATCGTGATGCCAGTCATCCTTCTCGATATGTGGCTCAAAAGCAGTCTCGATTGGACCGCCGGCATTCCTATCGTCTCGGTATTCTTGCTAATCACCACCTGCTTCTCCTTCGTTTACTCTGCTACTTACCTCTATCTATATTACCGCAGGATGCTCGACTATGAAGAAGACTGAGGCTAAGGAACGCATCGCCAAACTACGCGAATTAATCAACGATTATCGCTACCATTATCATGTACTCGACGAATCCATCATGACCGAGGCCGCCGCCGATTCTTTAAAGCACGAACTAGCACTTCTGGAGGCCGAGTTCCCCGAACTCATCACCCCGGATTCTCCCACTCAGCGCGTCGCCGGCAAACCCTTAGACAAGTTTGAAAAAGTTAAACACAAGGAACGCATGATTAGTCTCGCCGATGTTTTCTCCGAGGACGAGATTAAAGATTGGCTCGCTCGCAATGAAAAACTCCTCGGCCACAAAGTCACCGAACTTTTTACCGATATTAAGATGGATGGTCTCGCCTGCTCGCTTCATTATCAAAATGGCCTGCTCACTAGGGCCGTTACACGAGGCGATGGCCTCGTCGGCGAAGATGTCACCATGAATGTCCGCACCATTGAAAACATCCCGCTTCGTATCAGTGAAACCTCGCCAGTTGAAGTACGCGGTGAAATCGTCATATTTAAAAAAGATTTTGCCGAATTGAATGAAAAGCAAATCAAAAAAGGCGAAAAACCTTTTGCCAATCCCCGTAACCTCGCTGCCGGCACCATCCGCCAACTAGACCCGTCAATCGCCGCCTCCCGCCCTCTCAAATTCATCGCCTACGACCTCGTCACTCCAGACTCTCCCACCCACAGCACCGCCTACGAAATGCTCCGCCAGCTTGGCTTCCGCACCTCCGGCGAGGATATGATGTGGAGACTTGGAAGAAGTGGTTTTTGCGGGCATCCGCAGTCGCTACGAGGACGCAGCGACGAGCCCCGTGAAGACGGGCGCGAGGAGCGTCCGCAAAAACCATCTTCTTCAAGTCTCTTTCAGTATATTAAAGACTTAGATGCGTATCGCCAATCGCTCCCTTGGAACACCGACGGCATGGTCATCAAAATCAACGACCGCCAGATTTACAAATCCCTCGGTATCGTCGGCAAAACCCCTCGCGGAGCCGTCGCCTTCAAGTTTCCCGCCGAAGAATCCACCACTAAGGTTCGCGATATCGTCATTAGCATCGGCCGCACTGGTGCCGCCACCCCTGTAGCCATCCTTGATCCAGTTAACATCGCTGGTAGCACCGTCCGTCACGCCTCACTTCACAACGCCGATGAAATCGCTCGTCTTGATGTCCGCATCGGCGACACCGTCATCATTTACAAAGCCGGTGATATCATCCCACAAATCAAAGAGGTTCTCACCACCCTCCGCCCCAACCACACTGAGCCATTTGACTACCAGCAAGCTCTCAAATCCCAATACCCCGAGTTACAATTTGAACGCCCCGCCGGCGAAGCTGTCTACCGCGTCAAGGGCGAAAGTTCTGATTTTATCTTAAAGCGCGCCATCGAATATTACGCCAGCAAGCCCGCGCTCAATATTGAAGGTCTCGGCAGTAAAAATGTCACTGCACTAGTTGACGCCGGACTGGTTAGCTCCGTTGCTGACCTCTATAAATTAACTGTCAATGAAGTTGCAAAACTTGACCGTTTCGCCGACCTTAGCGCTAGGAATCTCGTCACCGCCATCAATGACAGCAAAACTCCTCCGCTCAATAAATTCATCACCGCCCTCGGCATCCGCCATGTCGGTGCCCAGACTGCCACCGCCCTTGCCAATCATTTCCAGTCCATTGACAATCTCGCTGAAGCCACCAAAGATCAGCTTCTCAATATCCCCGATATCGGCGAAGTGGTCGCCGAATCCATCCTTGCTTATTTTGCCGATGAGGATAATCTGCAGATCCTCCAAGAACTTAAAAATCTTGGCATGAAACCGCATTATCAAGACACTTCCACCCTCCCACTCACCGGCCAAAGCTACATTATCACTGGCACTCTCACCAGCATGGACAGGGAATCAGCCGAAGACGCCCTGCGCGCCCTTGGCGCCACTGTCACTAGTAGTGTGACTAAGACCACCACCGCCCTTATTACCGGTGACAAACCCGGCAAAGGCAAGACCGATAAAGCCGCCAAACTCGGCATCCCCACTATTGACGAAACCGCCTTACTTAAACTATTGAATAAATAATTTACTCAACTTTTCCACAGGTCTAACTGGGGTAAATACTCTGAAATTCGCAAAAGTTCGTTATATTTACAAATTCGGTCAGTTCGCGACATCGAACCAGTCTTAATCTGCCCCGCATCTAGGCCTACCGCTATATGAGCGATTGAGGTATCCTCGGTTTCGCCCGAACGGTGCGACACAATAGTCTTATAACCAGCTTTCTTGGCAGTCTGTACCGCTTCAATCGTCTCTGACAGCGTGCCGATTTGGTTTGGCTTAATCAAAATCGCATTACCCGCCCCGCTATCAATACCTTGTTCTAGTAATTTCACATTAGTTACAAACAAATCATCACCCACCAATTGCACCTCTGAGCCTAGTTCTGCCGTCATTTTCTGCCAACCACCCCAATTCTTTTCATCCAAACCATCTTCAATTGAGATAATCGGGTATTTATCAATCAATTCTTTGTACCATTCAATCATTTCATCGGTGCTTTTGTGTCGGCCACTAGTCTTAAACACATATTTCTTGTCCTGATAAAACTCCGACGCCGCCACATCTAGTGCTATCGCCACCTCTTCACCTGGCTTATAGCCACTTGCAGTAATCGCCGTCATGATATAATTCAGTGGTTCTTCGTTATTTTGGCCTAACTTCGGCGCATAGCCACCCTCGTCACCCACTGTCGTCGGGTAACCTTGCTCTTTCAAAATCTTTTTCAATTCGCGAAACACCCTAGTGCCAATTTCTAGAGTATCATTAACCGTTGAAGCAGCCAGCGGCACTATCATATATTCCTGGATGTCGGTGGACCAATCAGCATGCGCTCCACCGTTCATGATGTTCATCATCGGCAAAGGCAACGACATTTCTTCGGTACCAGCCAGCTCGGCAATATACTGACAAAATAGCAAACCTTTACTCCTAGCCACTGCCTTAGCTGTCGCTAATGACACCGCTAGTATCGCATTCGCTCCTAGTTCTGCCTTGTTATCAGTACCATCTAGTTCACGCATCATTTCATCTACCATTATTTGATCAGCCGAATTACCCACCAACACATCACGAATTTCATGATTTACATTCCACACTGCCTGCTGGACACTTTTACCGCCAAAATAACGCTCATCTTGATCACGTAATTCCAAAGCTTCTGCGACACCCGTTGACGCTCCCGAGGGTACAATTGCTCGCCCCGATGCGCCATTTTCCAAAAACACATCCGCCTCAACCGTCGGATTCCCCCGACTATCCAGTACTTGTCTCGCACGAATATCAGAAATAACCATAAGCTAATTATACCACAGAAAATGATACAAAATCTAGGCTAAAGTAATTTTCGTGAGAGTAAAGCTTGGGCTAGCGCCCTTGAGCGTTCTCACAAAAATTATCTTTAGCTAGATTTTGTGTTATAATAAGCATATGAGTTTAATTTCTAATGATAAATCGCCTTTGGTAGCTGACGAGAATACGATTCTGGCACTTGACATCGGTACCGAATTCGTCAAAGCCATAATCGCCAAGAAAACCAAAGACGGCCAGCTTGAAATCATCGGCGTCGGTCGCGCCCATCAAGAATCTAGCAATATGTACGCTGGCGCAATTGCCGACATTCCGGCAGTCATTGGTGTCTGTGAGAAAGCGTTAAATGAAGCCGAGAATCAAGCCAAGGTTACCTGCAAATTAGTCACCGTTGGTATCGCTGGCGAGCTTATCAAGGGCAATACCTCTACTATCCGCTATCGCCGTAGCAACGGCAACAAGCCTCTGTCTGAGCAAGAAATGGACTCTATTATTGATCGCGTTCAAGCTAAAGCTGGCGAACAAGCCCGTAAAGAAGTCGCCATCGAGACTAACAACCCTAATGTAGAGGTTCGTCTGATCAATTCCGCCATTGTGTCTATGCAAATTGATGGCTACAAAATCAGCAATCCTATCGGCTTCAAAGGTTCTGATGTCACCATCCAGTTTTACACCGCTTTTGCGCCTTTGGTTCATATTTCAGCCATTGAAAAAGTCTGCGCCGAGCTTAATTTAGAGCTGCTCGCTGTCGCTGTGGAGCCTTTTGCGGTTTGCCGCGCCTGTCTGGGCGAAGAGGTTGATAGTAATTTTTCTGGCATTGTCATGGATATTGGTGGTGGCACTACCGATATCGCCGTCGTAGATGACGGTGGCGTTGAAGGTACCAAGATGTTTAGTATCGGCGGTCGCAGTTTTACCCATCAAATCGCCGAGTCACTAGGCATTGATTTTAACACCGCCGAAGAATACAAACTCGCCCTTGAAACCGATAAAGTTGAACCCGAAATCCGTAAGAAAATTTACGCCGCGCTTGCTCGCAATCTCGCCGTCTGGCTCTCGGGCGTTCAAATTACTCTTGAAGAATTCAATGTTTCCGAGATGCTGCCAGGGCGAATCCTACTCTGTGGCGGTGGTGCCGGCCTCACTATTCTTCAAGAAGCTCTTGCTACTACTAACTGGTTTGGTGAACTCGCCTTCGCTCGCCGCCCCGTCATCCACCTCGTAGAGGCTATTGATATCCCTGGCATTTATAATACTACCCCCACCAAACTCGACCACTCCTACATCACTGCCCTCGGCCTATTGCGTGTCGCGCTGGACACTTTAAATGGCGACGAAGATAGCGGCATCCGCGCCAAATTGGCCAAATTACTACAAAACTAGAGAGGAGAAACCAAATATTTTTGCGAGGGAGTAAGGCTTGGGCTAGCGCCCTTGAGCGCTCCCGAGCAAAAATCGTTTGGTTTCTCCTTCTTCAAGATTTTCTAGTTTATATGGACCAAATTGCGTACGATGCAACTTGACGACCGTATAGCCCAGCGCCCCAAAAGTCCGCCGAATCTGCCGATTTCGTCCCTCGCTCATTGTCACCTCCCATCTCAGTCTCGTCTCATCTAATTTCATCAACCCTAGTCGCGACTTCCCATCCTTCAACTCCACCCCAAAATCACTAATCATCTGCTGGTGTAGCGGGGTTAAAGCGTGATCTAGCTCTACCTCATATACTTTAGTTTTAGCAAACTTTGGATGCGTCATTTCAAAGGCAAAATCTCCGTCATCCGTCAGCAAAATCAATCCCGATGAGTCCTTATCTAGCCTCCCCACCGTTTTCAAATGCTTCAAATCGGCTGGCAATAATCCATAAAGCGTCGGCGCATCACCCTGCGCCCGCCTTGAACACACATAACCCACTGGCTTATTAAACAAAACATAAGAAAAGGCCGTCGCAAACGGCACCACCTTCTTATTATAGCACACTTTACTATTTTTGTCAACTCTATCTCCTAACACTGCTATTCGATCATCTATCAAAACTTTACCACTAATAATCGCCTCGTCTGCTTCGCGTCGCGACACCCCCAGCCTTTCAGCCAGAAACTTATTGATTCTAATCTTATCCAGCGACTGGTCCATTGAGGTTTGGTGTAGTTACTTCGGTTGAGGTAGCAGGAGCGGTCGGGGCAGCAGGAGCGGGTTGAGCAGACGGCGTAGCCGGAGCAGTCGGTGTCGCAGGATTCGCCGGCGCCGTAATATCAGCAGTATTAGCAGTACTAGCACTCACCGGATCGCGATCACCCAGCACCTCATGAATCACATTTACTACATCTTCAATCCCTACTTGCGATTTTACCAGATAGCGGTCAGCTCCCAACGCTTCACCACGCTTACGTTGATCCTCGCTTGACAAAGCCGTCATCATTACTACCTTGATATCTTTTGTTTCTGGCGTTGATCTAAGAATGTCCAACATATCAAACCCTGAAATCTTGGGCATCATCACATCCGACAAAATCAAATCTGGTTTTTCTTTTACCGCGACCGCCAATGCTTCCTCGCCATCACCCGCTGAAATAATCTCATACCCTTCGGCCGCTAAGCGGATGCTATAAATCTCGCGTAGGCTGGCGTCATCTTCTACTAACATTACTTTTATCACTTTATTTCTCCTTGTGGTTGATTATTTATCGGTGTTGGTGGTTGAACTTGCGGTTGTGGTTGCGTTACTGGCGCTACTGGCGGTGCCACTGGTGTCGTCGGTGCCGCTGGCGCTACTGGTGCCGTTGGTGTCGCCGAGGCCACTGGCGCTACCGGTGGCGGCTGCACCTGTTTCGCTGCCATCGCTTCGTTTTCCAAAACTAACTTTCTCTTATTATACTCCTCTTCCGAAATTCTAGGTAGGGAAACATAAAAAGTCGTGCCTTCGCCAAAACTACTTTCAGCCCACACGCGACCGCCCATCGCTTCGGCGCGCGTTTTTACCAGATATAGCCCCAGTCCGGTTCCGCCAATCGTCCGCGTTTGCGAGTTATCAGCCCGATAAAATTTCTGGAAAATATGATTCAAATCGTCTGGCGCAATACCGATACCAGTATCGGTCACATTTATCAAAATCTTTTCACCATCACCACGCGCATTCACCCAGATAGCCCCTCCCTCTTTGGTATATTTTACTGCATTTTCAATCAAATTATCCAGAATCTCGCGCAAGAAATCAATATCCACCGCACCATATACTACTTGGTCTACTCGGCGAGGTGTCTCGTTAATCACCTCGTCCGGCGTCCCAAAACTATATTTCAAATGGTGTTTTTCAATCATCGGTATATGCTCATCAGCCAGCTCTTTGACTAATTTCACTATCTCTACCGGTATAAAGCGCGGTTTCAGCTTACCGTCATCTAGTTTCGTCACATCCAGCAAATCTCTAAATAGCCGACCTAAGTGCTGGCTCGCCTGATGCGCCTGCATCAAATACTGCTGAGCTCTGGCGTCAATCGTCGCCGTTTGTGGATTCAAAGCCAAGGCCAAATACCCCTCAATTGAAGCCACTGGCGTCCGCATCTCGTGGCTCGCCGTTGACACAAACTCCATTTGCGCTCCCTCTTCTTCTAGTTCTTTAGTGATATCTCTAAAAGTAATGATGCGGTCCTCGTGCGCTCCACCAGTCGGGATCAAATTTATCGCTATCCCCATCTGGCGTTCGGCGTTCACACTCGCCAACAACAAATCACGCGACGAAAACGCCGTGTTATTATGCGCCGCCATCACCAAAGGGTTACTTTCACCTTCTAGTGGCATCCCCTCAGAATTTTCTAGCTTAATCACCAAGCTAAAATCCAGCCCCACCATATCACTAGTGCTTTTTTGTCCCAGCATCGCCAGTGCCGCTGGGTTCGCCATCTTAATAATTCCGTTACTATCAATAATCAGCACGCCATCGGTAATATTATTTAGCGCCAATTCCGCCAGCGCCGCATTTGCACCAGCATTTTCACCAGCGTTAGCCAGCGCATTATTAGTAGACATAATCGGTTTTTTGGTAAAATCTAATATACCCACACATTTATTTTAACACAAACATTATAAAATGTGGTATATTTAAATTATATGAATAAAGAAACTATTTATATTGAACCCGAGAATGACATTACCGACATTCTTGCTAAGCTCAAAAATTCCGAGCAAAAAGTCGTCGCGCTCGTCCCGCCCAAGAAGGCTGGAGTACTGCGCAGCGCTGTAAATATTAAGTTAATTGCTAAGACCGCTCGCGACAACGAAAAAGCCGCGGTATTAGTCACTACTGATCCAGCCCTAATTAAACTCGCTGCCGCTGCCAAGATTCCAGTTGCCAAAACTCTGCAATCCCGCCCCGAAGTCCCCACCGACGAAGATGTCGCCGCCCTCATGGCTAGTGAACAGGTGATTGACGATATGTCCGATCAACCCGAAAATGATGACAAAGATGTCAAAGACGGCAAAGATGGCAAGGACGCCGAAAAACCCGCCGATAAAAGTAGTAAAACCGACAAAAAACCCGAAGACAAGTCCAAGGACGACGACAAAACCGAAGATAAATCCAGCAAAAAGTCCGACAAAAAGGGCAAAGACGGCAAAAAAGTCCCCGACATCAAAAAATATCGCAAACTTATCATTATCGGTAGCATTCTTTTCGTTGCTATTATTGGTTTTCTAATTTGGGCACTTGCTATCGCTCCTAAGGTAGATATCAAAGTTTCCGTCCAGACTGAAGGCCAATCTTTTAATGAAACCGTCACTTTCACCCAAAACGAATCCGAGAAAAACATCAGCGAAGGTAAATTCTTCGTTGAAGAGCAAAAACAAGAGCAAAAACAATCCGTCAATTTCGAAGCTACCGGCAAAAAAGACGTTGGCAACAAAGCTAGTGGTTCGCTCAAAGTCTACATTTACCTCAAAGAGGCCGGTTCTGTTAGTATCCCTGCTGGCGCTAGTTTCTCTTATGGTGGGCTAACTTATTATGCCTCTACCGCCTCATCACTCAGTTGGGACGGCAATGACAGCAACTGTGACTCTGGTAGCAGTATTAGTTCTGGCTGTCGTGTCAGCAACAACATCAGTATCACCGCCGCCGAGCCTGGCGACAAATACAATGTCGGCGCTCAGGGTTCCGGCTGGTCCTCCAATGTCGGTGGCGTCCAGGTTGAATCTGGTGGCTCCATTTCTGGTGGTACCTCTGATGTCAAAACCATCGTCACTCAAGCCGATATTGACAAAGCCAAGTCCGGCATTGAAAGCAAGGACGAAGAGCAGATTAAATCAGAATTCCTCAAATCTTTCTCTGACAATCTTTACCCGATTGACTCCAGTTTCAATATTTCCGTTTCAGATGCCAGTTCTAGCCCCGCCGTCAACGAAGAATGCTCTGGTAATGCTACCTTGACCGTTACCACCACCGTTTCAATGCTCGCCGTAGACAAGGGAGATATCGAGCAGTTTATCCGTGACAAAATTGAATTACCAGGCGACCGCGAGATTTATTCCATCGGCAACCCCCGCTTTGATCAATTTGTCAAGGGCGATACCGGTATGGCCGCCAAACTCAAAACCACCCTCCAAATTGGCCCCAAGATTACCAACGAAGAAGTTATGGAAAAGGCCAAAGGTCGCAAAATCGGCGAAGTCCAGTCTATGCTCAAATCCATCACTGGCGTCACCGATGTCAAGATTGACGGCAACTTCTTCTGGGTTCGCTCGGTACCCGACGACCCCAACCGCGTCAACATTGAATTAACTAACAGTTCTGATAATAATACAGAGGAGGAGAAATAATGAAAATTATCGCTTTAGATGTGGGTTCTAAGCGTATTGGTATGGCCAAGGCAGATTCTAACGTCCGCGTCGCCATCCCCGCCGGCACCGTTGAGGTTGACGGTACCGAACTTCAACAAATCATCTCGTTTGCCAGAGTTTATGGCACACACCTGTTTGTTATCGGCCTACCTCGCAATAATCAGGGGCAAGAAACCGCCCAAAGCGCCTATGTCCGCAACTTTACTTCTCGCCTCAAAACTGTCATGCCCGAGGCCAAGATTCGCTTCCAAGACGAATCCTTTACCTCGGTAGAAGCCGAAGAGCGCCTCAAATCCCGCAAGCACCGCTACGAAAAGGGCGAAATTGACGCCGAAGCCGCTGCTATCATCCTCCAAGATTTTCTTGAAAGTTTTTCTAGTAACAGCGATAATGACTCCTCTCGCACCAACAAAAAGGCCGACAAACGCAATTCTTCTAAAAAATCCCATATTTTGCGCAACTCTTTACTTTCTCTCGCCGCCGTCATAATCTTAGCCGGCATCGCGGGGTTTATTTACTACCGTATTAATCTGCTACCAGTTGCCGTTGATATTGATTGTGCCAGCGAAGCCGAAGAGTTACCGAAAGAATGCAACGAAATCACCTTTACCGTCAAGGACGGCGAAAGTGCCCAGCAAATCGGCAATAACCTCGCCAACGCGGGGCTAATTCGTAGCGCTATCATTTTTAATCTCCAATATCATCTCGCACACAAAGATGAAAACCTCCAAACTGGCGATTACCGGCTCAAGCCCACCCTTTCTACCGACGAAATTATCGGCCAGCTCATCCGCGGTTCCAATGATAATGTCTTTACTTTTACTATCATCCCCGGCGAAACTTTGCGCTCTATTAAACAAAAACTTATTGATCAAGGCTATTCCAGCGAAGATGTCGAATCCGCCTTTACTGCCGCCGCCACTCCTACCTCTATTGGTGAAGATGGCACCCCTGTTTACGAAAAATACCCCGTTCTCGCTGGCAAGCCTGCCGACGCTTCGCTTGAAGGTTATATTTTTGGCGACACTTATGAATTTTACAAAAACGAATCCTTAGAAAAAATCATCGGCACCACTCTTGAAGCTATGGACAAAGTTGTCGCCGACAATAATCTCATTGAGGGCTATCAAGTTCATGGGTTGAGTTTGTATCAGGGAATTACCCTCGCTAGTATCGTCCAAAAAGAGGCCACTGGCGCCGACCAAGCCACTGTTGCGCAGGTGTTTTATAGTCGCCTCGCCGCTGATATGATGCTTGGTAGCGATGTCACCGCGCAGTATGCCGCCGACCTCGTTGACCCCGATCGCCAAACTTACACCGACAACAGTGCTGTTTTACAAATAGATTCCCCCTATAATACTCGTCTTTATCATGGTTTACCTTATGGCCCTATCTGTAATCCGGGCGCCGAAGCCCTGATTGCCGCCGCTTCACCCACCGATACTGACTATCTGTTCTTCTTGACAGGCGATGACGGTGTGGTATACTATAGCCATACAGATTCTGAGCATCAGCAGAATATTTCCGAGCACTGCCAAGAACTCTGTAAAACTTCACTATGACAAAGCATCCTACCAAAAAGTTAATCTTAAACATTTTGCCCTATTTTAGTGCAATGGTGGTGATTTTAGGGTTGGTTTTTGTCGGCTCCCTTGATAAGAACTCCGATAATAACAATAGTAGTGTCAGTATGACCTCTGTTGTTGACAACGATTACCAAATCTCAGTTGACCAATTTTCTGAATTTTACACAGTAGCCAACCTCTCTGATACCATGCAACTCGCTAGCACTGACGCCGTTTCTTCCAACTTTGTCACCATTTCAGTAATGCAAAGCACCAGCCAGACCAGTTTTGATGTCGTAGAGCACCCCAATATCGTTGACACTTCCGACATCTGCGAAGGCATCTGTATTCACACCGTCAAAGACGGCGAAACTATGGATTCTATCGCTCACAAATACGGTCTCACTACCGACCAAATTCGCTGGTCCAATAACCTCACTAGTACCGATGTCACCCCTGGTCAGCAACTTGCTATCAGTGGTACTCCTGGTATTATTTACACCGTCAAAGACGGCGACACTGCCAACTCTATCGCCGAGAAATATGGCTCTTCTGCCTCTGATATTACTGGGGTCAACGGCAATATTACCGTTGGCGCTCGCATCATCATTCCTGGTGGCGTCTTACCTGAAACCGAACGCCCCGAATATGTACCGCCTTCGCGCCGTACTAGCACTAACAACGCCTACGCCAGTACTTACACTTACTATGGCTCATCTTCGGGTCGCGAAGGTCTACACCGTATTTATCCCAATACCTCCGGTTTTGCCAATGGCAACCCCATGGTACCAGGTAACTGTACTTGGTTTGCTTGGGGTTGGCGCAATGTTCATGGTCGCCCGATGCCAGGTGGTGGTGCTCTAGGCAACGCCCGTAATTGGGCTCGTGTCGCCGCTGGCGCTGGCTTTACCGTTGATCGCTCACCCGCCTATGGAGCCGTATTCCAGACTAGCACTGGCTATTACGGTCATGTCGGCATCGTCACCGGCGTTAATAACGACGGCTCTATCACCATCCAAGAGATGAACTACGCCGGCTATAATGTTATTACCGAATCCACTATTCCTGCCAGCCAAGTTGGTAACTTCTTCTATATTCATTAACAGGGGCGCAAATTGACAAATTTTAAAATCTGTGGTATAATAGGAGGATTATGTTTGTTGACACCGCAAAAGTCAAATTAGAAGCCGGCAAGGGCGGCGACGGCGCCGTTTCGTTTCGGCATGAGATTTATATTCCCAAAGGTGGTCCAGATGGCGGTGACGGCGGCAAGGGCGGTTCCATCATCTTTCAGGCCGACAAAGACACCAATACTCTCCTAGACTTTCGCTATAATCCAATTTTGAAGGCCGAAAACGGTCGAAACGGCGCCGGCCAACGCGCCGCCGGCCGCTCCGGCCACGATCTCATCGTCAAAGTCCCCATCGGCACTGTGGTCTATCGATTGAGAACGGGTGACGCCGCTTGGGGGACCCCCACAAGCGATAGCGCAGTGGGGGAAGATGCGGCGGCAGGACCCGTTCGTGATCAAATTGCTGATTTGGTTAAGGATGGTCAGCAGGCCGTGATTGCTCACGGTGGCGACGGTGGCTTCGGCAACGCGCACTTCAAAAGCTCCACCCGCCAAACCCCTCGCATCGCCGAAGTCGGCGAACCTGGTGAAGCCTTTGAAGCCGAATTGGAGCTCAAGCTCCTCGCCGATATCGGCCTCGTCGGCCTTCCTAATGCCGGCAAATCCACTTTTCTCTCAGTTGTTTCTAACGCCACCCCCGAAATTGCTAATTATCCCTTTACTACACTCACGCCCCAACTTGGCGTCGCCACTATTGACGGTCAAGATTTACTCATCGCCGACATCCCTGGACTCATTGAAGGCGCTAGTGAAGGCAAGGGCCTAGGCCACGCTTTCCTTCGCCATGTTGACCGCACCGCAGTTTTATTGCATTTAGTAGATGTTTACAACGATGATGCTGGCCAAGCTTACCAAACTATTCGCAATGAACTCGCCAAATATTCAGATTTAAAAAATCGCCCCGAGGTAGTCGCTCTCACTAAATGCGAAGGTTTAGACCCCGAAATCATCAAAATGCAAATGTCCGCCATCCTCAAAATCAACCCCACCGCCAAAATTTTCCCCATCTCCGCTAGGGCCCACCAGGGAATCGACGACTTATTGCGTGAGTTAAGAGATGAAATATTATCTTTTTCATCGCGTCCCTCTTCGGTCGGCACGTCATACGCTGGACAGCCGACAGAACCGTCTCCTTCGGAGACGAACCTGTCGGTGTCGTCAGGAATAGACGTGGCGACCTCAGAAGGTAAAAATCGCTCTTCAAAAGATAATATTCCATCTATACCAGTCATTAAATTATCAGACAAGCAACTCAAAAACACTTGGCAAGTCACTAAGCAAGACGACAAATTCATCATCACTGGCGAAAAAATTGAAAAATTCGCCCGCCGTACCGACCTTAACAACTACGCTAGCCTAAACCGTCTCCGCGACATCATGAAAAAGCTCGGCATTCGCGCCGAGCTCACCAACCAAGGTGCTACCCCAGAATCCATCATTTCCATCGCCGGCAAAGATTTCCCCCTCATCGAGCAATAAAAATCTTTATTTCTCCTATCAAAACTTCTTGACAGGCCTTATCGCTTATGCTAGAATAAACCTAAGCTGATACGCTTCACACGGGGTTCCACTGAATAAGTGGAGTGTGGAGACTTCAAACAAAAACAGCGGATTAAAACAAACCAATGTGCCCCTAGGGTGGGCGCGTACCAGCGGGGAAAAGGAGCCAGCTCGACCTCTCAACGGGCTCCTTTTTATTGTCGGATTATACGAGATCTTCTAATTGAGTTCTAAGAGTCGGCAAATCATCGGAGATAATCTCCCAAACTAGCTTATGATTCGTACCCTCGTAGTCATTGACCAAACGATTACGTAGCCCATATAATTCATGCCAAGCAATCTCAGGGTGATTATCGATTATACCACCACTAATTTTGTGAGAAGTTTCGCCAATTTGGGTTAAATTAAACACACAGGCCTCAACAAGCATCTCGTCCTCAAAAAAACTCCCATAAGTCTTACCATGGCAATATTTAAAAATTTTATCAATTAGTTCAATCATCTTGTTGATGGATTTTTCATCTCTCATAAATCAACAGCCCCGTATTTTTAATATTATCAAAAATCTTAGAATTTGCATCAACATGCGAGCTGTCCAACACGTCGACGTCCTTATTTAAAGCGTTTCGGATACTCTCAACCAAACCAACAAATTTTAACCCCCTAAGTCCACTCTCAACGTATAAATCAACATCACTAAACTCATCTGCGTCGCCAGTAGCATAAGAACCAAAAAGATAAGCGTTTTTAATGCCATAATCTTTGCCGATTTTAGCAACAGCAGATTTTATTTCTTCAACGGTTAACATGATAACTCTATTCTAGCATAAACTGTGCTATAATAAAAGCGCGAGACCTTACATATATTGTTTTTACATTTCCCAAAAGAGGGAAGAATGCGGCTATTTACGCAGTTCTCTTTTGGGAATTGTAGGGTCTCGCGACTAAGTAAATAGTCGCATTTTTAGATGCGACAGAAAGAGAGGCAAAAATGACACTTTTCTCAAGAAAACAAGAAAATCTAAACACAGAACAAGGGCAATCACGAGACGAACATCCGCTGAGCAAAGAGAAGTCTTTCGAAGAACACATGGCGGACATTACGAAAAATAAGTCAGAAAAAACCTTTGACGAAGCACGTCGCGACGGTAGTTTGCCCGAAGGAGTGCGTGACAAAAAAGACTACGAAGAGTATTTGATTACTAAAAATGCTCATGAAACAGAAGCAGTTAATTATGATAAGTGGCTAGTAAATGAAATCGATAAACTCGAGAATGCTAATCGCAATTTAGTGTTAGCGCAATTGCATTATAATTACGAAATCAATGGGAATCACACAGAGACACCAGTCGTAAATCCAGTTGAGCTAGCCCTAGAATATACTAAACAAAATAAAAATTTAGAAGAATTTTTCGAAACAAAAATTAGAGAGCGAGATGATGAATTGAAAAAGCTTAGCGATTTACTAAAGAAGGAAGGTGCCGATTTTTCCGATAAAAATAAAGACAAGGTAAATAGACTAGAAAGAGAGAGATTTTCCCTAGAAAAAGTTTTGTTTCCAAAATTTATCGGTTGTCAATATATAGAAAAAGTAGATGAGGCTATGAGTGATGCTATATTAACAGATAAAATAGTAGATTTTTGTAAAGAACAACGCGTTTCAGATTCTGCCGCCTTTAATTTTAAACACTTTTCTCCTGAGTCCAATATTGAATACGACATACCAGAAATGGGTGATGATGATATGATTACAACAGAAAATAGACCACAATTTTATGAAGGGGTTTTGAAACTTATAACAAAAGATATTATAGACAAGCCTATATCAGATACGCACTTTAGCGAATTAGTTCAAAAAGACCAATTAGCAATGCTAGGGAAAGAATACGCTGGCGAAGAGCCACTCGAAGTTCAAATAGATGCTTTACTCTCGAAATTGTTTAAAACCTATTCTGCAGATAGCTGGCTACAATCAGTAGATAACGATTTTAAAAGAGAACGCGGAGATGCTTACCACGAAGTAGGAGCCAGAGTAGGCGACTTAATAAGACTTGCTGCTATAAAAGAAGTCAAAGATAAAGTTTCACAAAATACCATCATTTACAAAAAGAACAAACAAGACATAGAGCAAGGCGAACAAATCCTAGACGCACTAAGACAAAACACCGACCAATAGCCCATTAATAGTCACAAGGTAGAGCCATAGTGTTTTATGATATAATTACCTTATGAAATTCACCATTATCACTCTGTTTCCGGAGGCTATCAAGCCTTATCTTGACAGTTCAATGCTTTTTAAAGCCCAAAAAAACCACCTAGTTGAATTTAATCTCGTAAACTTGCGTGATTATGGGCTTGGCCCGCACAAATCAGTCGATGATACCCCTTATGGTGGTGGTGACGGCATGTTACTCCGTCCCGAGCCAGTTTTCGCCGCCATCGAAGAAGTCAAATCTAAAGACCCTAATGCCGAGACCATCCTCCCCACCCCTGTTGGCACAACTTGGCACCAATCCCTTACTCGCCAATTCGCTAAGCAAGTCGAAGATAAACACTATGTCATCCTCTGTCCCCACTACGAGGGTTACGATGAGCGCATCCTCACCCTTATCGACCACAAAATTTCCCTCGGCAATTTCGTCCTCACCGGTGGTGAATTACCCGCTCTCTGTATCGTCGACTCTATTACCCGTCTCATCCCTGGTGTTCTCGGCGGTGAAACTAGCGCTGCCATCGAGTCATTCTCTGATGGTGACAACCTCGAATATCCTCAATACACCAAACCCGCCGATTTTCGTGGCATGAAAGTGCCAGATATCCTTCTCTCTGGCCACCACGAAAACATCGCCAAATGGCGCGCAGAACATAGCGGCAAAAAGGCCGAGTAATGGATCTCACCCTCCCGATTACCGAAATCAAGGGCATTGGCGAAAAAACCGCCGCCAAGCTCCACAAAATCGGCATCTACACTCTTAAAGACCTAATTTACACCTTCCCCCGAGATTACGCCAATTATCAGGTGGCCAGCCATATCAGCGACATTCGCCCCGGCAAAATCACCGTCAAAGCTAAAATCAAAGGCCTCACCACTAGAAAGGCCCGCCGTCGCAACCTCAGTATCACCGAAGGTATCATTTACGACAACACCGGCTCTATCAGAGTGGTCTGGTTTAATCAAAATTACCGCACCCGCCAGTTCAATGAAAAACAAGAATACTACTTTCAAGGCGTCTATGACTTCAAAAACGGCCGCTATCAGCTCACTTCGCCTTCTGCCGCCCTCGCACACGATATTGACTCTCAAAGCGCTTTTAACCCTATCTACGTGGCTCATAATACCCTTAAATCACCCTTTTTTGTCAAATTATTAGCCAATCTTCGCCCTAATTTTGCCAAAATCCCTGATTTATTACCTAACTCACCAGAAAATCCGCCATTTGTCAAACAAGGCGCTCGTGCCGAGGCTCTCTACCAATTACACTTCCCCGACACCCCCGAAGATGTCAAAAAAGCCCGTGAGTACCTCGCCTACGAGGAATTATTTGAATACATCCTCGCCGCCAAACTCAACCGCCAAGCCAATCAAAAACTTAACGCCCCACCTCTAAAATTCAACGCAAAGGACACTAGAGAATTCGTCAAATCTCTACCCTTCAAACTCACCGACGCTCAGCGACGCGCCACTTGGGATATTCTCCAAGATCTCGAAAAATCCACCCCCATGAACCGTCTTTTACAGGGAGATGTCGGCGCCGGTAAGACGGTAGTCGCCGCCATCGCCGCCCACCAAACTGCCATCAATCACCACCAAACCGCACTTTTAGCTCCCACCGCCATTCTCGCCACCCAGCATGCCGACAAACTCGAGAAACTCCTAACACCGCTCGGCATCAAAGTTGCCCTCCTTACTGGTGCTACTAAGCACAAATCAGAGCTCAAAAAACGCATCAAATCCGGCGAAATCGACCTCGTGGTCGGTACTCACGCTCTCCTTACCGATGACACTCAATTTCACTCACTCGCTCTCTGTATTATCGACGAGCAACACCGTTTTGGCGTCAATCAACGTCAAAAACTCCTTTTAAAATCGCCTGACGGCCTAGCACCTCATCTTCTCAGTATGACCGCCACTCCTATTCCACGTTCCTTACAGCTCACCGTTTTTGGCGACCTTGATATCTCTGTCATCAACCAATTACCGGCCGGACGCCAGCCTATCACCACCAAAATCATCCCCGCCATCAATCAACAACCCGACCTCTACCCTCAAATCCGCGAAATTATCAAAAAACGCCAGCAAGTCTACTGGATCTGCCCCAGCATCGAAGAAGACCACATCAAAGAAACTACCTCCGTTAAACGCCAGCAAAAACACCTTCAAACTATCTTTAAAGACGCTAAAATCGGCCTACTTCACGGTCGTATGAAACCAGACGAAAAAGACCAAGTAATGACTGATTTTGCTAGTCACAAACTCGATATTCTCGTTTCTACTACGGTAGTTGAAGTTGGGGTAGATGTACCAAACGCCACCGCTATTGTCATCATGGACGCCGAAAATTACGGCCTTGCCCAGCTCCATCAGCTCAGAGGTCGGGTCGGCAGGGGTAATCAGCCCAGTTTTTGCTATCTTATCACCCCAGCTGACCACGCGTCATCTCGCCGTCTCAAAGAAATTGAAAAATCCACCGACGGCTTTCGCCTCGCCGAGGTCGATCTCAAACTACGCGGTCCCGGCGAAATTTACGGTTCACTCCAACACGGCGAACTCAACCTCAATATTGCCAATCTCGCCGATACCCACACTATCGCCCTCGCCAGCAAATACGCTAGCAATTTTGCCAAACACCCCGACAATATGCTAAAATACAAAGAGTTAAGCCATGACATTAAGAAATATCAACAATTAACCACTCTAAACTAATGTATTCCACGATTCTTATTTCCAAAAATTCTCGCACCGGCAAATTGGTCGGCACACACCAAAAGCTCGATCGCGCCGCCCGTCGCGTTCTTCCTAAAGTCACTCCAGTGCCGATTAATTTTCCTACCAGCCGCCAAATCGTCTATTTTGAGGGTGCCAGAGGCCCCGACGGCCTCAAACGCAAAAGCCCAGGTCAAGATGAGCCCGTTCATTTCATCACTCCTGGCACCGCCGACCGCACCCTTATAAATATCGCTCTTGACCACCAACACAACCTCACTCAGGCTCTCAAAAAAGACGATCTCGTCCGCGCCAGTTTTGAATCAGCCTGGCTCGCTCATGCCATCACCGACGGCCTCACCCCTGCTCACCATTTTCCCCTCTCTGATGCCAAAGAAGAACTCATGACCGAAAAAGAATTCATCAAGATTTTTGGCCAGCCCATCAAGGGAATCATGCATGGCAAAAGCCCCCTAGAAACTGCCCGCAACAATTGGCTCTACTGGGGCGCTAACGGCTATATGAGCAAACATGTCGCTTTTGAATACGGTGTTGCTGTCACTGCCGCCGCCATGTCTTATAAATCTCTCTATCCCACTATTACCCCTGACGAACGACAAAATCTCGACCTCGAGCGCCAATTTCTTGCCTCACTCGCAAAAATCCATCACCTCGATATGTACCACCGCTTTCTCAGCAAAGGCTGGACTACCGAACTCGCCGTTGAAGTCAAGCAAATTCTCCTTCCTGAAATCGTCAAAAATATCGCTCTCGCCTGGGCCGCCGCCATCCAAAAATACCAAGAGGGAATTCAAAATGCCGCATAAATCACCGCCTAGCACCATCAAAATCACCAGCGGCACCCTCCGCCGCCGCACCATTAAGGTCCCGCCAAACCACAACACTACTCATCCCATGGGCGCTCGCGAACGCCTCGCCCTGTTCAATACTATCGCCCCCCTAGGCACTCCCAGTAGTGTCCTGGATGCTTTTGCCGGCTCTGGCGCCCTCGGTATTGAAGCGCTTTCCAGAGGCGCCAAACACGCCGTTTTTGTTGAATCAGACCACACCGCCGCCAACACCATCCGCGAAAATCTTAAAGCCCTAGACCTTACCGACATCACCTCAGTTCTTGAAAAGCCAGTCGAAAAACTCTCATTAAAGGGCCGTTACGCCCTCATCATCGCCGACCCGCCCTATGATCACTACGACCCCCAAATCATCACCCACCTCCTACCAATGGTAGAAAAAAACGGGATTTTTGTCCTTTCTCACCCTCACGGAGTCACTCCACTCTTAAAAGGTTTCCGCCTTCTCAAACACGCCTCTTATGCCAGCGCCAACCTCTCAATTTTTCAACGCATCGCCTAATAACTCCTACCCACCCCTGTTATCTAAGGCTTTTCAAACTTTCATTTTTGTGATATAATAGCAAAAATTAGAGTTTATAGGAGTTATTTATGGCAGAAAATCCATATGAATACGAGCGCAAACAAAAGCGCAAAATCATCATCGTCACCGCTATTATGGTTGCAATTATTATCTTTTTGTTAGCCTGGGTAGTAATCGTG
Source organism: Candidatus Saccharimonadota bacterium (assembly GCA_017431945.1). Classification (GTDB taxonomy): domain Bacteria; phylum Patescibacteriota; class Saccharimonadia; order Saccharimonadales; family Saccharimonadaceae; genus Nanosyncoccus. The sequence goes on along the minus strand of JAFRJZ010000001.1, from coordinate 944 downwards.
GCAATCAACAACGCTAACAAGCGTAACACCGATAATGGCAACAACGAAGCCACCACCTCGGTGACCGAATCTTCCGACAACAAATCTACCGACAATAAATCCGAAAGTAGCGAAACCAAGGCCCAGGAACCTACTAATAAAGATACCACCAAACCCAACAACCCCACCTCTATCCCCGACAACGGCTCTCAGGCTTCTAATCAAAAATCCACTGACAAATCATCTAGCGATACTAAATCTGCCTCCACCACTCCTACCACCGGCCCTATGGATACCACTCTCACCGCTCTACTCGCCGGTGTTAGTGTCTTTCTCGCCACCAACCTTATCCTCGCCCGCAAAACCACTACCGACTAACTCACTAATCCTGAGTTAGCACTTCCAAAATATCACAATTTTTCCCCATTACAGGGGTAAAATTGTTATGCAAAAATCTAGTATTTTTAGAAAAAGCGTGTTATAATAGAGGAGCAATGATTTAATAGTTAACAGATGTTCTTTTTATAGATGATGATGAATCAAACAATAAAACGGCACCATGAGGAGCCCTATCGTTTGATTCAGCATACATCTGGATTACAACTATTAGGTCATTGCACCCCTCGCGGTGCCGTTTTTATAGCATCTATTTCTCGTTAGACTGTTCTAAAATCGGCACCACGAGGGGGAAGATGGGGGAAATTACGAGAACAATAACAAAGAGAGGTAAGTATGCTAAGGTCATATCAAACTAGAAAACAATTTAAGAATAACAAGACTACTACTATTGGCATAGTAGGATTTAGTAGCTTAGCAATACTTTTACTAGCTCTTTTTGTCTTACCATTATTCTCTGCTAGTGAATCTACTCATGCCGCTTCGCCTACTGAGCCTACCATCTCCATCATTCCGGCTTCTGGTATTACTATGGATATGACACCAGCTGGAGGTACAGCTGGTAGTTT
>JAFRJZ010000027.1 GCA_017431945.1 Candidatus Saccharimonadota bacterium | reverse complement strand
ATTATTTAGAGAGTGAACCGTTAAAGAAAATGGATAATAAGATCCTCTCTTATATTGACTTTTACAACTACCATCGTATACACTTAAGTATAAGTTATAGAACTCCTGCCGAAATGTTGTATAGGTTGTGAAAGTTGTATGATATATATCGTTGGGGCGAGCCTAAACCGTTTATATCAAAAAGTATCAGACCTCATTTTGTAAAACTCATAACTATACTAATAAATCTTTCAGTTTTTCGTTTATGTTATCATAATACACTGTTAATACCTGGCGAATAAAGCTCCACCAAACGGTTTATAAAATAATATTTAACTATTTACTAATCTATAAATGTCTGTTAAATCCCTATGTACGCAATGATGATGCTGTTACGACTAGACTTACGCACATTGATTTTTTTAAAAAAGTATGTTACTATACTATAGTAGGTAGAACTACGCTCTTTTTATTGCTGGCTATCACTATACTGAAGGAGGGGATTAGGTATGAAACTCAAAATTGGTGATAAGGTTTATTTGCAGAAGTATGAGGTCGCCCATATTATACATGAGCTCAATGGCTTTCCAGGCGGCATTCTTGATGAAACGTTCGGTGGCGATGAAGGTAACTCCTTCTTCTTTATGAATGGTCCAACTGACGGGTTCCGGTTTGAATGTGTTTATAAGGAACATGAGAATGTTAAGTGGCTCATGGAGCAGGACTGGATTGTCGATTATGACGAGTATGCCGAAATGTCACTCGCCGAATTGAGAGCTCTCCAAAAACGCCTCAAGGCAGAACGCTCTGCTGACATCGATGAATTCAACGCCAAAGATGAGGTTTATAGAGAAACGCATTTCGACGAGCAAAGCGATAAGTTCGATAAACTCGGGCATAAAATCGCCTCGCTCGGAGACCTCATTAGGTTTCGCAAGGGTGAAATCAAATTCGGCTTTCCGGGCGAGTATCAGGGTAAGACTGCCATTTCCGGCGCTTCCAGCGCCACCAGCACTCCTCAGAAGAAGCCCGGCTTCTTCGCACGGCTATTCGGCCGTGGCGCCCAGTAATGGGCGCTTTTTATCTCCTCTATCGAAATTAAAGGATGTCATTGCTCAACTTTTTTCGGATATATTTTCTATAAGCTGTTAAAACCTGGTTAATTGAGCCCCATCAAGCGGTTTATAAAATAACTTTTCTATTCCGCAATCTATAAATGTCTGTTAAATCCCTTGTTAAAATAGAGGGCTATTTTTGTGTCTTTTTCGCGACAAAAACATACCAAAAATCGTGTTTTACCTCTATAATTTCAGCTGTTAAACCCCCTTTTATTTTAATTAAAACTCACGAAAATACCCCCTACGGTATTTCTTGTAGGGGGCATAATCGTTTTTGGTGCCATCTAAAGGGGTAACTTTATTTGGCAAATGCCTTGGTCATCTCTCTAGAGTTGGTCAGATCGGCGCTTGCTCTAATCCAAACCTTGAGATAATCGGGGTGAGTCTTGAGGTACTCATATTCCCATTTATGCATAACTTCAGGTCTGCTTAATCCGTAGCCAAGCCCACATCCGTCGCAGTAATCGTCGGTATGTACCTGCTCGTCTGCGCAAACCGATACGCATCCATCGCCGTGTCGATATCCATAGATTACCTTACCGGTTACGAAAATGCCTTTTTTAAGGGCGATTTCGAAATCTTTAGGAATGAAGCAAACTACTTCATCTCCAAGTTCAAACCAGTCTGAGGGTCTATGACCAGCAAGATAGGGCTTTTCTTCGGCCTGTTTCATTGCTTTTGCGATGAACCTGACATATTCGCTGATTTCAGCTTTTTTCGCGACGAGTCCGGCAAGCTTGGTCTTGAGGTATTCTACGCACGTTTCGAGAAACTCCTGTGTGCCATTTGCGATTACGCAAGGCGTGTTGAAGTGGAATTCATCATAGCCGTAGGTTCCTCTGCCATTGTTGAGTTCTTCCGGGATTATTTTCGCGACGAGTCCGGCAAGCTTGGTCTTGAGGCTGCCATTGTTGAGTTCTTCCGGGATTAAGGGACAGGTCGCAGTGATGTAGTAGCCATAATGGCCTATACCACCTTCACAATGCTTGCACCATCCGCAGAAGTTAAACGTGGTCGTGCCGGGTTTGCGATTGATCGAGTCCGCATCGAGCGGTTCAGGTTTTTTCGCCCAGTTTCCGGGAGTATTGGGAATCCCAATTTTCGGGAATTCCGGATGTTCGTACTCGGCGGCCATAGCTTTGATGTCGTCCACCGTCTTACCGTCCAGCATATCAATCTGTGCCTGTACGGTCTTAACGTGGCCAACAATCTCTCTTTCCTCTCTCCTCCAATACTGTTTGAGGTATTCGAGGTTTTTGGAACCGAGGAAGACGAGGTCTGCTTCGGTCGGGACGTAGATACCATACCAATAGTCCGGTATCAGTTTCTGGGGGTTGATCTTTTGATTTGTCATAGCGCAAATCTCCTTTCTTTTTGGTGCGGCTCATATCGAACCAACAACAATGGGATTTATTTGCTGCTTAGCAGCATATGATGTATGATTTTATTCCTACACCTTATGCTGCCAAGCAATCTACTATGATGCTCCAAAAACGATTGTAATGTTCTACGAGTACGACCCGTACACATACCTCTATTATAGCATATTTACCGAAAATTGTCAATTAAACCTCTCTGCCTGATAGTTGCGTATCTATTCTTAAGACCTAGCTAAACATCCTATTACTCTTTTATGCGTATTTTCTGTATGTTGTTAAAACCTGGCTTATTAAGTCCCACCATTTTTTTTGTTAAAACCCCCGGGCTACGCCAACGGGGATTCAAGTCCCTCGCAACCCACCACTTTTTTATGATTGTTTATGATTTGTGGGGGATTGGGGAAATTTGCTGAAGTTGATGAGGCCATCAATGTTGCGGTTGGCGATGATTTTGACTTGGTTGTGGCTGTTTTTGATTTCGGTGGTTTTGAGGCCGACATCAATGACGGTGCCCTTGAAACCATCAATTTCAACGATATCGCCGATGCCAAATTGGCCTTCGATAAGGATAGAGATACCAGCAATCATATCTTTGAGCATATCTTGAAAAGCGAGACCAAGCACTGCAGTAAGAATACCGAGACCGGCAATGAGCGAGGTGACATTGACACCGAGGTTGGCGAGCACCACTAGAATCACAAGGATGAGCATTGCATATTTAAGGATACTAGAAGCCATACCAGAGATGGTTTGGATTTTTTGCTGTTCGGCGTGATTGGCTTTTTTGGCGTCGGCGTGGCGGAAGATAATTTTGAGAATGCGATGGAGAATCAGATAGATGATGAAGACAAAAAGGATATAGATGGCGGAGTTAATGACGCGACTAAGGCTGATTTCCATGCCGAAGAAGTTTAACATAGCTTATCTCCATCGATATCATAATTAGTGAGGGTAGCGTGCTGGATGGCGGGGTCTTCGTAGGTGTTCCAATAGTAAGTCTTGGTGGCAGCGGAATAACCACCGGTGTAAACGGTCTTTTCAAAATCGCCACTATTCATGGCGGCGGCGCCATCAATCATGGCGACGCCAGTGAGAGTATGGAAGAGACGCGCAACGTTTTCTTCCTCGGTGGACTTAATTGGATAGTGAGTGTTAAGGTAGGCGACGCGGACAAAGCGAGAGGGGGAATAGTAATCACCTGGTAAGCCACGCATTAGAGAACCGGAACCAAAAGCGGTCATTTCGGCTTTGCCCCAGGTAACTTTTTCGGGTTGTGGACTGGAGAGGTTAAGATAATTACGGAGATTTTCTTGATGCCAGGTATAACCTGGTTGATTAGTGAGTACATCGACGTCGTTATGAAAAATTTGCAGGCCGGAAGCGGTGTACTCAACGACGATGCTGCGCTTAGCGTCGCCGATGATCCAGTGGAGTAGCGAGACTGGGTATTTGTCGTTGATAGGCTTGGCGACGATAGCGACATCCTTCAAAGCAGCTTCGACTTCGTCGACGGTGGCAAAATTCATAGCGACCCAGAGGGGAAATTCGTAAGCAGCAATGTTGGTTTTACCGTCCACAGCGTCTGATTCGTATTGAGCGTAACCTGGAAAGTTGAGTCCAGCAATAGCAAGGCCGGCTTCGTTGCCACAATCAAAATAAAGTGGAGTGTTTTCTTCGACGATGCCCATACCGATAAGGGCGTATTTGGGTTTCATGTCGCCGAGAAAAGCAGAATGATAGTGATAATTTCTAGGGGTGACGACGATTTTCTGACCGTAGCCGGTAGACCAGTCTAAATTGCGGCCGAAATACATATTGCCCTTGTCGTCATTAAAGCGAACGCCTGTACACATAGTTTTACCTCCTTATTTATTTTAAAAATAGCATAAATTGGGTAAAAATACAACTTTGAGAAAGCTTGTATTTTTGGAACATGTTTTATATACTAGTAGTAGTTAAATAGAGAAAAGGAGGCGTAATGTTTGACTTGAAAGGCCGAGTGGCTGTAGTATCGGGGGCATCAAGTGGATTAGGTAAGCAAATGGCGTTGGCGTTTGCGAGGCAGGGAGCGTCGCTAGCAATTTTGGCGAGGCGCACAGAGAGGTTGGAAGAGTTTAAGCCGGAGTTGATGAAAGTGGGCGCACCAGAAGTACTAACAGTGAAGTGTGATGTGACCTCGACTGAAGAGATTAATAAAGCAGCAGAAGAGGTAGAGGCGAAGTTTGATAAGGTAGATATTTTATTGAACTGTGCCGGGGCGTCTAGGGATAAAGGGGTGTTGGAAATAACTGATGAAGAGTGGGATTTTACAATTGCAACTGATGAGACTAGCGTGTTTAAAATGACTAGAGCGTTTGCAAAAATTATGCAGAAAAATCATTATGGTAGAATTATTAATATTGCCTCGATGTATGGTTTGGTGGGGAACACTGAAATTCATACAGTGGCGTATCATACTTCTAAGGGTGCGGTTGTGAACTTTACTAGAGCAGTGGCGGCAGAGCTGGCCTTAGACGGAATCACTTGCAATGCGATTTGTCCAGGGTACTTTGAAACAGAATTGACTAAAGAAGTACTAGATACACCGAAGTTTCAGGAGTTTGCTAAGACTCATGTTCCGATGGAGAGATACGGTAAACCAGGTGAATTAGACGCAGCGGCGGTGTTCCTGGCTTCAGAGGAAGCATCGTATGTAACAGGGTTAATCATGCCGGTGGACGGTGGTTATACAGCGATTTAAGGAGTTAAAGGAGATTTGTAAGATGGAGAAAATTGAAAAAGCGAGACATACCCTAAGCCACGTGCTGGCGGCGGCGGTAAAAGAGTTGTACCCGGAAGTGAAATTTGGCATCGGGCCGGCGATTGAAGATGGGTTTTATTATGATATTGATTTTGGTAAGACGAAGTTATCAGAGGCAGATTTGCCGAAAATTGAGAAAAAGATGCGCGGTATTATCAATCGCGGTTTCGAGATGAAACGACGTGAAGAGTCGCGTAAAAATGCCCTTAAATGGGCCGCAGATGGCTCTCAGACGTATAAAACCGAGCTAATAGAGGATTTACCAGCTGACGAGAAAATATCGTTCTACGACCTTGTGGTGGGCTCAGACGTGCTATTTAGTGATTTATGCAAGGGGCCACATGTGGCGAAATCGTCAGAAATAGGGGCATTTAAGCTGACTAAGGTAGCAGGTGCCTATTGGCGGGGTGACGAAAAGCGCGAAATGCTGACCCGTATTTATGGGGTGGCGTTTAACACCGAGGCGGAGCTAGAGGAATATATGGCTCGCCAGGAGGAAGCTAAGAAGCGTGATCACAGGAAACTGGGGAAAGAGCTAGATTTATTCTGTTTTTCAGATTTAGTAGGTTCGGGTTTGCCGTTGTTTGCCCCTAGAGGGACGATTTTGCGCGATTTATTAAACGATTTTTCACAAGGATATCGCTTGAGGTGTGGGTATCGTAAGGTGTGTATTCCGCATATTGCAACAGTCGATCTCTATAAAAAATCAGGGCATTATGATAAGTTCCCAGAGATGTTTAAGTTTATTAGTGATGAATCAGGGGACGAATTAGCAATTAAGCCAGTGAGTTGTCCGCATCATAGTCAGATTTTTGCCAGCGTGCCGCGTTCATATAAGGAGTTACCGATGAAATATCTGGAAACGACGATGGTGTATCGTGATGAGCGTAAGGGAGAATTGGGTGGTCTATCCAGAGTGCGGGCGATTACCCAAGACGATTCACATATCTTTTGCACTGATGATCAGGTAGCAGAGGTGTTTGGTGAATTAATTGAAGCGGCAAAAGATTTGTATGCTCGAATTGATATGAAGCTGAGATTGAGATTGTCGTTTAGGGATGATGGTGATGGCTATATTGGTGACAAGAAGATGTGGCAAAAAGCCGAGACAGCGATTCAATCAATGGCGGACAAGTTTGAGATGGATTATTTTGTCGGCGAGGGCGAAGCGGCGATGTATGGACCAAAGATGGACTTTATGGCGGTGGATGCCTTGGGTAGGGAATGGCAATTGGCTACCGTACAGCTAGACTATGCTTTGCCAGAGAGATTTGAGCTGGAATATACTGATAAAGATGGCTCTAAGAAGCGCCCGATTATGATTCACTGTGCATTGGTGGGCTCGATTGAGCGATTTATGAGTGTATTTATTGAGCATACGGCGGGTTGGTTCCCACTATGGTGTGCACCAGAACAGGTAAGAATTGTAACAGTAAATGACTCAGTGTCTGATTATGTGGGTGAGATTCGTAAGGTGCTAGATGGAGTAGTATTAGATGAGCCAGTAAGAAATAATGCTTTGCGTTATGAGATAGATGATAGCGATGAAAGCCTAGGGAAGAAGATTCGCAAGGCTGTAGATATGAAGATTCCGGCGATATTAGTAGTGGGGCCGAAAGACGCTACGGCTGGCACGGTGAACGTGAGACTGCGCGACTCTGAAGAAACGGTGAAGCTGAATAAACTAGCGGAGTATTTGAAATCGTTATCGTAATCTTGGGCCCGACGGGGTCGGGTAAAACTGGGGTGGCGATTGAAATTGCACGGGAAATTAACGCGGAGATTATTTCGGCTGACTCGAGGGCAATTTACAAAGGGATGGATATTGGAACGGCGAAGCCGAGTATTGAGGAACGTTGTAAGGTGCCGCACTGGGGGATTGACTTGGTAGAGCCAGGAGAGAGGTTTACAGTAGCGGATTGGAAGGAGTATGCAGAAAAGAAAATCGAGGAGATTGAAGCAAGAGGGAAGATAGCAATGGTGGTGGGAGGGACTGGTTTGTATATAGATGCTTTGATATACGACTATCAATTTGGAGCTAACTGCGAAAGTGTTTTTCGCGGGCATCCGCAGTTACGACGAGGACGAAGCGACGAGGCCCGTAACGACGGGCCCGAGGAGCGTCCGCGAAAAACATCTTTCGAGTTAGCCCCTGATCGTAGTAGCGTCTGTATAAATTATTTGCTCATTGGGGTGAGAACTCCTTCGGTAGAGCTACGGAAGCGGTTGAAGGAACGAGTGAATAAAATGTTTGTTCAAGAATTGTATGATGAAACTGAGTGGCTAGTAAAAAAGTATGGTTGGGGAAGTCAGGCGATGAAAAGTAACATTTATCAATATGCGTGGAAATATCTACAAGGCGAAATGAGCTTAGACGAAGCTAAAGAAAAATGTTTTTATGCAGATTGGCATTTAGCAAAACGACAGATGACTTGGTTTAAACGAACGTCGGAAATCACGTGGCTGGCACTTGAAAAAGTTAAGCCCTATGTGCTAAAATATATTCAAGATGAGTAAAGAAAATAGTACACCAATTGAAAAACTTTTCGGTTCGAGAACACGAGCAAAACTATTGAATTTATTTTTTGAAAATCCGAATAAATCTTATTATGTGCGTGAGATGACTAGAGTAATTGATGAACAGATTCATTCGGTACGACGAGAGCTTTTAAACCTAGAAAGCATAGGGGTGATTAAGAGTGAAACTTATGATAATAAAGTTTATTATTCAGCTAATCGTAAGCACCCATATAGCCATGCGCTAAATGAAATCTTTACGGTAAAATTTGATACAACACGTGAACGTGATGTGCTCAAGAGTGGTTGGGATGAATACATTCGTCCGGTCAAAAATTATCTAAAGGCACTTTTGATTACTAATCGTTTTCCTGGCCAAGAGGGTGTAGATATGTTGATAATTGGTGATGACCGTACTAAAAAATTGACTCATTGGGCAGGTGTAGTAGAGAAAAAACAGGGGAAGCCTTTGAATTATGTAATTATGAGCGCTGATGATTTCACATATCGCAAGAGCGTGAGAGACCGTTTTGTGTTGGATATTTTGGAAATGGAGGTGAGCGATTTGATTGACCCAGAAAAAATTATAAGGAGTAAAGATGTTTGAGTTAGAGAGCAAAAGACCAGAGGAAATTACGATTATCACCAAGCAGGCTAAAATTACCTTTGACACGGTGGAATTTACGATTGATGCGGAGCTGAATGTTGGTAAAATCAAGGGAGCGGGGGAGTTTGAAATCGGTGATGTGGCGATTAGAGCGATTGCAACTGAGAGCGGTAAGGTTATTTATGATGCCGAGGTAGGGGGCGCACATATCGGGATTATCGGTGGTTGCGAAGAAGGGCTAGATGACTTAGGGGTGGCAGATATTCTTTGTACTTCGTCGGTGAGGGCGGTGCGCGAGATAGAGCCGAAACTAGTAATTGCGATGGGCAATATTGATGGTATGGTAACGGAGCTGAAATTGACTGCGCGGACTGAGAAGAAATTGAAAGTAAAGAACGCGGATGCGTTGCCGGCGGCGCTAGAAGTCGTAGCATTGAGTTAAGATGGCAGAGACAATAGTCGGGCTAGTGATATTATTGGCGGTAATTTTGGTATCCATGATGTTGCACGAATTGGCGCATGGCTATGTAGCGTATTGGCTAGGTGATGATACCGCTAAAGAGAATGGTAGACTGACTTTGAACCCCTTGAAACACTTGGATCCGTTTATGTCGGTGCTGTTGTCAGTGATATTATTCATTGCGGGTGGGCCGATATTTGGTGGGGCAAAGCCGGTGCCGATCAATACGCGAAATTTGAAGTTTAATGAATGGGGGTTTGCACTGGTGGCGTTGGCTGGGCCGATGATGAACTTTGTGTTGGCGTTTATCGGGTTTTTGATCAGCTATTTTGCTGGTTGGTGGGTGGATAATGGCACGATGGGGTTGATTGCGCAAGAGTTTGTGATGGTGAACTTGGGATTTGGAATTTTCAACCTGATACCGATACCGCCGTTGGACGGCTCAAGAATACTATATGCGATTTCGCCAGATGGAGTAAGGGTGTTTTTACGAGAAATGGAGAGATGGGGAATTTTCGTGGTGCTGATATTAGTAGTGGTGTTTGGCAATGTATTCTCTACGCTGTTAATTAACGCAATGAATGGAATATTGAACGGTTTTTATTTTATAGTCGGGGCGTGATATGGTATAATAAAAGTGTACCTCTTGGTAACGGCATGATTTTCCTGAATAATCATGTTAAAGGGATTTCGTGGCAGATTTCCGTGGAAGTCGCGCATAAGATTTTACCCACCTTGTAGATATTACGGGGAAAACAAAAGTTATCGGAGGTACACCTAAGGTTTTCTTAAAAGGTGGGCCAATGAAGCAAAGAATTAGAACAGTTGGGATTGTCAAACAGGGGGATAATTTCTTGTTTTTGAAGCGAGCGCAGGGGAGATCGATTGAGGAGCCGACTTGGGAACTTTTGACGAATAAGATACAATTTGGCGAACAACCCGAAGAAGCGATGCTGAGAGCGCTATTTGATTTTCTTGGGGTGCATGCGACTAAGGTGACCTTGAAAGACGCGATTACTTTTATTGCGCCAGAAGGGGCGAGCCAACTGAGTAACTTATATATTGTGTATGAGATTATATTGGGAGAGAATGAGCGTTTGGCGCCGATGGAGCGCTACTCGGCCTATAAGTATGTGAGTCTGGACGAATTGGCGAAGTTGAGGGTGGACGAGGCAAGCCTGTCGGTGATTGATATTGAGAATGGGCGCGAGAGCTATGAGGGGGTATCGCGTCAGGCGACGGCGAACAGCGCAACGGTGTATGTGGATGGTAGTTCCAGAGGTAATCCGGGGCCGGCGGGAGTGGGGTATTACATTGTTGGTACCGAGGGGCAGATAATGGAGCATGGTGGGGAGTTTATTGGTTTTGCGTCAAGTAGAGAGGCGGAATATCGGGCGATGAAACTAGGGATTGAGCGAGCAAAGGCGTTGGGGCTAAAAACGGTGCGATTTGTGGGTGATAATCTGATGGTGATAAATCAGTTAAATGGGATATACGAGGTGAAGAATAATGACTTAGTGCAGATTTATGAGGATATTCAGGGGATGCTGAAAGATTTTGAAGCGGTGGGGTTTGTACATGTGAAGCGTTCGCAGAATCAGCATGCGGATCGCGAGGCTAATCTGGCGGTAGATAGACATTTTGATGAAAAAATGCTAAAATAAGGGTGAGCCTGAAAGGCAACCGCTGGTTTTTAATCAGAGGAAAGTCCGGGTAGCATAGGACAGAGTAGTCGCTAACGGCGACCGCCCGCAAGGGTAGGGAAAGTACCACAGAGACAATGTTTCCTCTCACGAGGTAAAAGTGAAAAGAGTGAGGTAAGAGCTCACAGCGCTAGATGGTGACATTTAGCGGAGGCAAACCCTACTTGCTACAAGGAGTACTAGCAAACCTTGGTCCGAGGATGTACGCTCACCGCTGGAACCATAGAGCAATTTATGGTCTAGATAGATGGTTGCCAGGCCTGCTTGCAGGTTACAGAACCCGGCTTAATGAAGGTTCATTTTAAGAGAGAAGCAATAAACTAACCTTTTCTCAGACGACTTGAAATGAAAAAATGCTCCCTTGCGGGTGGCATTTTTTCATTTCAAATCTGGACTTAACAAAGTCTTCGAAAAGGTTAGTTTATTGTTTCTAAATCACTTAGCTTAACAAATGCTCATAAAAGTTACTTTTGCTTCTCTGAGATACTTAACAAAATCTTCGTAAAAGCTAGTTTTACTTTTCTATGATGTTTTCTGGAAATATGATAGAATAAAATAAATAAGTAAAAAGGAAGGAGATGGCCTGAATGGATAAAAATGATAAATTTATAGCTGAAATATTGCGTCTTTTGCCAGAGGAAGGGCTAAAAGAACTAGAAACATTATTAGACGCTGGTGATATTTCGGAGTCACAAATTTATGATTTGTTGGCTAAATACGATATTGATCCTAAAAATGTAGCTAAAACGGTAAATGAAGGAGAATAATATGTCAAAAGAAAGACTTAACTTTAATGAAAGTGAAGATACTACTTCTCAAGAAAATCCTTGGAAGAGCTTAGAAAATTTTGACCCAAATGAGGAATCTGCGGAGTTAGAGCAAGGAAAGGAAAAAATAGAACAAAGAATTTTTGATAAGATAAGAAAAAACGAAAAAGTTAAGAAAGTTTTTGCGGTCGTATTGGCGGCTTCTATCGCTTACGGAGCGTTAACGATAGGTGACAATATTTCTGAGAAAAAGGCAGCTGAACAAGAAAAATATAAGATAGAAAGATTGCACGAATTACAGGATGAATATGGCCTTACAAATGATGATTTGAAGAAGGCTGTTGAATTTTACGAGTTTTCGCTTCATTCGGGACCGGACAGTAGTGTCTCTAGCGAAGAAAACAAAGAATATGACCGCGAAAAAGAGCTTGCAGGGAGGCATGGAAATGTGACGGTATTGAAAGAGTTAAAAGATGATGGTACTGCGATCTATGAGCACTACAGCAATCCTATTGCAGACATCAAAGCTGATGATGAAACGAAAAAAGAGATTTTAGAAGGAGCACTTGATGTGTATGGACAACAACTTGATGATACACCACCTGAACCTTCACAATATAGTGACGGTGGACATGTGTCAGATGGAAGTGAACGGTTACCGGATAAGGAATATCACCAACAATATGTAGAGAAAACTAGTGACCCTGCCGAGGAGTAAAGTTAGTTTTACTTCTCTATGATGCCTTTTTGTTGAGGGTGTGGGTTTTGATGAAATCGTGCGATTTGGTTGACAAATCGTGCGATTTTTGCTACCCTATGAGTAGGAGGAGTATGGAAATAACATTAACAGAATTTAAGGTTAATCTAGGAAAATATATTAAAATGTCTGAGAAAGAGGATATTTTGTTAACTAAAAATGGTAAAATCGTTTCTAGATTGACTGAGCCGTTTTCGGCAAGAAAGGAAAAAATGGAAAAGCAAGAAATTGCAAAGAAACTGGTAGGGTCAGTTAAAGCTGACTATATTTCGCCTAGTGATTTGCGCGCGGAGAGATTATCGCAAAAATGAAAGCCTTAATAGACACAAATATAATTATTGATAGCTTACAGAGTAGAGAAAATTTTTTGGAAGATGCTAGGCAGGTGATGTTAAGGGCCTGTGATTATGATGGCTATATTGCTGCTAGTAGTGTGACTGATATATTTTATTTACAATATAGATTTTTTCGTAATAAGAAAAAGGCGCGAGATAATTTAACCGATTTACTAAAGCTTTTTGAAATTTTAGACACGACATCAGATGATTGTCGCAGCGCTTTGAGGAGTAGTATTGTGGATTTCGAAGATGCTGTTTTGGTGGAGTCTGCAATAAGGGGAGGTATTGACATAATTGTGACGCGCAACAAAAAAGATTTCAGAGACTCAAATATTAGAGTTTGCACCCCGGATGAGTTTTTGAGAGAATTAAGATAGAAATTATTTCTCTATGATACCCTTCTTTTTGAGGGTGCGCAGAGCAGAGGTCGAGACGTTCATTTTGACCTTTTTGCCGTTGATGATAAGGGTTTTCTTTTGGACGTTGGGCTTGAAAACTTTGCGGGTCTTGTGTTGAGAAAACGACACGTTGTGACCATACATTTTGCCTTTGCCGGATACTTCACAAATAGCCATTTTATTTCTCCTTTACGGTGTTAACGATTGCTTTGAAAGCCTCGGGGTTGTGAACGGCGAGCTCGGAGAGCATCTTGCGGTCAATCTCAATATTTTTGGCTTTGAGGCCGGCGATTAATTGAGAATAGGAAAGACCGAGTTCGCGTGAAGCGTTATTAATGCGGGTAATCCAGAGGGCGCGGAGATCGCGTTTCTTGTTGCGGCGATCGCGGTAGCTGTAACGAAGTGACTTAATAACACCTTGCTTGGCGAGGCGATAGCTGCGGGTGCGGTAATGTTGCATACCCTTGGCTTGATTCAAAATCTTCTTGTGTTTCTTGCGTGCAGGGACGCTGCGTTTAACTCTCATGATTAAGCTCCTAGTGCATTCTTAATGTTTTTGGCGTTTTTACCACTGATAGAAGCGGTAGTTTTGATGTTGCGCTTTCTAGCCTTGGATTTCTTGGCCAAGATATGGTTGCCAAAAGCGCGTTCACGCATAAGTTTGCCGGAGCCGGTAACTTTGATACGTTTGGCAGTGCCTTTATGAGTTTTTAACTTAGGCATAACTTTCCTTTCGTTTAGTTGATATTGATGAAGGTGCGAACGGGGAACCGTGGAAGTAGGAAATTACTTCTTCCGTATTCCAACTGATAGGTTACGGCCGCTAAAATTCGGCTTGCCTTCAACGATAATAGGCTGAGTGGCCTCAATGGCGTTAAGAATCTTGGTGAGGATGGTGTGACCGACCTCTTTGTGAGCCATCTCACGACCCCTGAAAATCACCATAATCTTAACCCGATCGCCGTCGGCGAGAAAACCGTTAATTTTGCGGACTTTAATGTTAAGGTCGTTGTCGCTGATTTTGAGACCAAATTTCATCTGTTTGAGCTCGGATTGTTTCTCACGAGCTTTGCGACGATTTTTGGCTTCTTCTTTCATCTTTTGGTATTGGAATTTGCCCCAATCGATGATTTTAACGACAGGCGGGTTAGCATTAGCGGCAATTTCCACTAAATCTACTCCCTGGTCCCGAGCAAGGTTTAAAGCATCTTTGCTAGACATAATGCCGAGCTGCTCTCCATTAGCGCCTATTACGCGAACTTCAGGGTAACGAATTTCTTCGTTGAGTTTGGTGCGTGAATTTTTACTAATGGGTGTATTCCTTTCTCTTGATTTAACCTGATGGTATTATAGCAAAAATTTTTAGGGTTGGCAAGGGGTTTTAGGATAATAAGAAGGCAAATGATTTCTATTAAATTAGAGGTTGAGGAGTTTTTCTAGGTTGAGAATGTGGTTGATGTAGTGAGGGGATTTGCTGAGGTCAAAGTCGGTAGTATTACACCATTCGGCGATTAAGTAAATGGTGGCGCCGTAGTAGGTGGCGAGTGATAGTTTGGGAATGTAGCGGTGGTTAGCAATAGTTTGATGAGTGTGGGTGATGATTTGGTCAAGAACATAGTAGTTATGGCGGTGGTTGGTAGTTTTGAAGTAGGAGCGGTTTTGATAGACGAAGAGAAAGATGAGCGAGAGAGTTTTGCGGGGGACGAGTTTATCCCTGGGAGTACTATTGAGAAGGGCCCGAAACTCGTGGACGAGGTTGTTTTCAAGAGAGGTGAGGGCTTGGTTGGGATTGCGATAATGACGGTAAAAGGTAGGGGGGTTGAGGTGGGCGGAGTGACAGATATCCTTGACCCGGAGGGTGACGGTACGACGCCAGAGCAGGGAACTGATGGCGGTCTTAATCTTGCGTTCGCTTTTTTGGTAGCGGGCATCGGGATGATTGTACATAACCCTATTATAACAGATTTTATAGGGGTGTTATAGGGGTCAGGTATTGATGTGGGTGCGGAAGGTGAGAGCTTCGGCAAGGTGTTGCTTTTCAAGATCTTTAGAGTCCTCAAGGTCGGCGATGGTGCGGGCGACTTTGATGACTTTGAAATAACCGCGGGCGGAGAGATCAAGTTTTTTAGACGCTTCAAACAAAAATTGTTCAACGGGCGGTTTCAGGGGTAGGAGCTTAGTGACTTGGTAGGATGAAAGCGAACTGTTGTAAAAATTATTCTTGCCATAACGGGTATACTGCCTCTGTGAAGCGCGTTTTATTGTATTTTTTACATCATTATGTTGGGAATTAGTAGTGGAGGGTGATTTTAGGAGCTCGGAATTGTCAACTTTGCTGACATTTACACAGAGGTCAATACGGTCAAACAGGGGGCCGGAGAGTTTTTTGTGGTATTTTTGGATTTCTTGGAGCGTGCAGGTGCATTCGTGTGTAGGATCGCCAGCGTAGCCACAGGGGCAGGGATTCATGGTAGCGATGAGCATAAAATCGGCGGGATAAGTGGCTTTTTGGTTGGTACGCGAGATGGTAATATGCTTGTCTTCTAGGGGTTGGCGGAGGGCTTCAAGCACGCTACGGGGAAATTCGGGGAGTTCATCAAGAAAAAGTACGCCATGGTGAGCAAGGGAAATTTCGCCAGGGAGAGCGTTGGCGCCACCACCGATAATAGAGGTAGAACTAGCAGTGTGATGGGGTGCTCTGAAGGGACGAGTATAAACGATATCATCAGTGAGGTGAGCGAGCGAGTGAATTTTGGTGATGGCGATTTGTTCCTCAGGGGTGATGTCGGGGAGAAGGTTCATGGCAGCTTTGGCGAGTAGGGTTTTGCCGGCCCCTGGTGGACCAGAGATGAGAATATTGTGATGGCCAGCGATGGCGATAGCGATAGCACGCTTGGCGAAATCTTGTCCGCGGATGTGGTCAAGCAAAACGCTTATGTTATCTGTTTGAGTATTTTTGACAATATTAGGGGTGGATAGAGAGGAAATGTCTAATTGTTGTTTTAAATACAAAAACAGGTCTTGAAGGTTATTAATGCCTATGATTTCAATGCCGTTGACTAGGCTGGCTTGCGAAACATTGTCGGCGGGGACAAAAATCCGCTTGAAATGGGATTTTCTGGCGTGTTCGGCGATATTAATGACGCCACGAATAGGGCGAATTTTGCCGTCTAACGAGAGTTCGCCGGCAAAGAGGGAATCGGCTATGTCGGTGGGCAAAAGTTGCCGAGAGAGCACTAAAATGGCCAATGCGATAGGTAAATCAAGGCTGGTACCGTTTTTCATCAACTCGGCGGGAGCGAGATTGATGGTAACTTTTTTATCAGGGAAGGAAAAGCCAGAGTTGACGAGGGCGGAGCGCACGCGATCCTTGGCTTCGTTGATGGTTTTATTGGCCATGCCGACGATGTTGAAAGCGGGTAGACCCCTGTTCATATCTCCCTCAACTTCTACGAGTGAGCCCTCGTAACCGTCGGGTATGGCGGAATATATTTTTGCTATCATGGCGCGCAGGGTAACAAAAAAAGTGCGAAAAATCAAGCATATCCTTGATACTTTACAAAATATCAGGGGTGTGGTAAAATGGTAACAGTTGGGGCTGACAAAGCTTAGACGGGCCATTAACAGATATCAAGCGTGTCGAATGATACCGTAAGTATTGAATAAGTGCTAAAAACACGAAAGTCCAGCATGTTGCTTACATGCCGGCATACGCCTAAAATTATAAACTAGGCTGATTCTAGGGTGAGGCTTCGTGAACTCTGGAATTATCATAACTTACGAGGCTAAGGTCGCGGATGTGACGAGCTACGACACAAAAAAATAGTCATGGCACTAGGTAGTTTGGTCTTTTGCAGCTGCTTAGAATTCGCCGAGATTGAAACAGAAGACTACGCACGTAGAATGATATCCCAGTGATGGTTCGGACCCGGAGGCAGTATCCGGCAGCTCCACCATTTTTATGTAATTTTACTTGTTAGAATAAAGGCAAAGGGTGTTTTGCTCGTGGACTTGAAACGAAAAAATGTCATACGCTGGCAAGCGGCAGGAATATACATTTTTTTGTTTCAAATCTGGACTTAACAAATACTCACAAAACACTACTTGCCTTTATCCTGCTTGTGGAAAACTTGACAAAAAAAGTAAAAAAATTATGCAAAAAAGTATTGACATAAGCAATTTTTCGCGGTATTATAGGGGTAGCTTTTGAATAAAAAAATTATACAAAAGCCAAAAATAAACATTATAGCCAAAATAACTCCACACTCTACAAAAGACCGGTTTTCCTCGCAGTTACCGGTCTTTTTCTATGCAAAAATGATTTTAAAAGCTATAAAAAATACAAAACGAAATAAAAAATAAGTGCTTTTATTCGTGGACTTGAAACGAAAAAATGTCATACGCTGGCAAGCGGCAGGAATATACATTTTTTCGTTTCAAATCTGGACTTAACAAATACTCACAAAAGCACTTATTTTCTATTTTGCTATAAAATGAGCTAATAAAAATAAGAAAACAAAACTTTTGTAAGTATTTTGATTTGAATTGCTAAAAATCTATATTCCTGACGCAACCGAGAGGTTCGTCCGTTAGGACGGTTCTCTCGGCTTGCCAGTGTATGAGATTTTTAAAATTCAAGTCACGCACAAAAGTTTTCGTTTTTTATTTTTATGCTAAAATGTTGTTAGAAATACAACGGTTTTGGGCGGGGGTTTAACAGGGAATTGTTGTAAAAAATACTAGATTTAAAGCCTAAAATGGTATTGCTTTTTTGTAAGATGTATGGTAGAGTAAAGGTAGCCTTTACAAAAACAAACATAAAAATAAAGGACAGCACATGAACAGAATAAGAACAAAACCATAGCCGTTCGGCGGGCTAAAAGGTAGTTTCTAGCCATAAATTACACTATTCTAGGAATTACCTAAAGCTCGCGGAATAAGTGGACTTTTCCACTATACTGCTATGAGCGCACTAGAGTTTTATTTATCAGCACCTTATCTGGACTCTGGGGAACGAGATTTTGATAAAAGCACCCGAGAACAAAAATCAAAATTTTGAACTACAACCAGAGACTAAATGGATAAATAAACCACTAGTAAGGACTATGCTTCGCTATACGCGGAGCGGTCAAAAGCTAAGAGAGCATACTAGAGTTGCGGTTTGAAGTAATTTTATAAAGCGCCGGATAACTCAGTAGCTCTCTGGCTCCATGTTGAGGGAGATTTCTTGGGGGATTACCAGTTACAAAAAAATCGCAGGATATGCTATAATAAGCTTATGTCTAATAGAGCTGTACTAGTAGCAAGTTTGATGGCCACTGCGATTATTTTAGTGATGTTGAATTTTACTACCCCAGCTGGGTTGGGCCCGCTGGGGATTTTGCTGTTTTTTGTGCTGTTTTATGTGGTGATGTATGGGGTGGCGATGTTGGTACTAAAAATGTTTCGTAAAGCGCTGGGAAAGAAGGGGTTTAGTCGTAAAAGTTACCTGTATACAGCGGTGTTGGCGTTTGCGCCGATTATGCTACTACTAGCGCAATCACTGGGGTCGCTGACTTGGTTTACACTGGTATTAGTAGTATTGTTTGAATTTTTGGGCTGTTTTTTGGTATATAAACGGGTATAATGTGGTAAAATAAGCATATGGACTATGATAAAGTAGGGAATCGGGAAAAGACAGGGGAGCGTTTGGGGGCGCCGAATTTTGAGAGTTTGAAAAAGATGGGAGAAAACGGTCCTGAGAACTACGAAAATAGAAACAGAATAAAGCGTCCGCACGAGGTAGAGCCAGAACCAGAGGCAATGAAAAAGTGTGAACATTGTGGAGCTGAAATCAGGGAAAGAGCGGCGTTTTGTGCGAAATGCGGGATGCCGGTGATAGAACAAGAAGAGTTGCTAGTGTCAGAGCGAGATAAGACGATAGAAGAGCAAAACCCTGAGATTGCCAGTGACGGCCATAAATTGGAGAAAGAATGGGTAGAGAGGACAAAAAAAGTAGTAAACGAAACCAAGAGTGATCCCAGAGAGGAAGAAATTCAAGTAGGTGAGTTGAAGGCCGATTACCTAAAAAAACGCTTTAATCGTGCCATAGGAGATAGGAACTAGTTATGGAGGGGTGGGTACTGGGATTATTTGGCATAGGCGCAGTGGTGCTGGTGGGGGTGATATGTTGGATAATTTATCTGGCGAGGCAACGCGAGTTTAAGAATTATGAACGGGGGCTAAAAATGATTCCAATGATGATTCATTTGCCACCGTCTACTGATGACCGCCACGCCAAGAGTGGCGAAGGGAGGGATGAGCGCGATCTGGCGAGCGAGGTAATATCGCAGGCCGAGGTGATGTATTCAATTATCGCATCAACGGTGACTAAGGGGGTAAAAGCGAAGGTGTTTGGTCAACGCCATCTGTCGTTTGAAATCGTAGCAAATGAGGGAGTGATAAAGTTTTATACGGTGGTACCAACGGTACTAACAGAGACGGTAAAACAGGCGATATTGTCAACCTATGCGACGGCCAAGATAGAGGAGGTGGAACCGGAGAATATCTTTTCGGAAGAGAGCAAGATTAATGGGGTAGTGGGGGGTGAATTGACGCTGAAAAAAGATTTTATCTACCCAATTAACACCTATGAGGACTCAAAGCGTGATGCGATGGCGGCGATTTTGACGGCGATGTCGGGGACGAAACAGGGAGAGGGGCTGGCGTTACAGATGATAATTCGGCCGGCTGATGATAAATGGACAAATAAATCCAAGGAAAAAGTGGAACAGATAAGGGACAAAAAGAAATCATCGGGGGGAGTATCAAATAAGGTACTGGATTTGACGATGGATGTACTGAGAGCGCCGTTTGAAACGCCGCAGGAGCATGAGAATGAAGAAAAGAAGGAGGAAAAGCCTTTAACCAACCTCCAACAGGAGGAGATTAATGCTATTGAGAATAAAACTAAACATCCGGGGTTCGAGGTAATGATTAGAGTGGTGGCTAGTGCTAAGGTGAGGCAACGCTCAGAGGCGATGCTAGGGGCCGTAGTGGCGGCGTTTTCGCATTTTGACTCGGCTAGTTATAATGGGTTTCGCTATACGCCGGCGCGGGATACCGAAAAATTAGCGACTGACTACATTTTTAGATTCTTTGATCAAAAAAATCGTAGCACGATATTAAATAGCGTGGAGTTGGCGTCGCTGTTTCACTTGCCGGAACAGAATGTGATACCAAATAGTCAGGTGGAGAGGCAGTTGACTAAGCAAGTGGATGGGCCAGCGAAGGTGCCGACCGAAGGGGTGATATTAGGGGTGAACGAGTTCCGGGGTGAGCAGAAGGAAATCAGATTACTAGACAACGACCGTAGGCGCCATGTGTATATGATTGGTTCTACGGGCTCTGGTAAGTCGGTATTGATGAAAAATATTGCTTATCAAGATATGTGTGATGGGCGAGGCTTTGCTTTCCTGGATCCGCACGGTGATGCGGTAGAGGATTTGATGGGGATGGTACCAAGAGAGCGCATCGATGATGTAATATATTTCAATCCAGCTGATATGGAGCGACCGGTAGGTATGAACATGTTTGAGTTTACTACTCCCGATCAGAAGGATTTTATTGTTCAGGAAGGGATAAATATGCTGCAAAGCTTGTTTGATCCGTCTAACCAGGGGTTCTTTGGGCCGAGAGGTCAGCATATGTTTCGTAATGCGGCGCTTTTGCTGATGTCTGATCCCAAGGGGGCGTCGTTTATTGATATACCACAGTGTTTTACAGATCCGGAGTTCGTGAAGGCAAAGCTGAGATATGTGACCGATAAGGCAGTATATGATTATTGGACGAAGGAATTTCCGGAATCACGGCGATCGAACGATGCAGGCGAAGTGATTACTTGGTTTACCTCAAAGTGGGGCCCTTTCTTGGCGAACACAACGATGCGTAACATCTTGGGGCAGACGAAATCGGGCTTTAACTTACGTGAAATCATGGATAATAAGAAGATTTTCCTGGTTAATTTGTCGAAGGGGCAATTGGGGGATATTAATTCGCAACTTCTGGGTATGATACTAGTGATGAAGTTTCAAACGGCGGCGATGAGCCGGGCAGATATACCAGAGAGCGAGAGGAAGGATTTTTGCTTGTTCGTAGATGAATTTCAGAACTTTTCAACTGAGAGTTTTGAATCTATTCTGTCAGAAGCGAGGAAGTTTAGGCTGAATCTATTTATTGTAAACCAGTTTATGACGCAGTTGACAGATAAGATTAGAGAAGGTGTGCTAGGTAACGTAGGTACGTTGATGTCTGGACGCTTGGGCGTGACTGATGCGGAGCTGATGGAAAAAGCGTTTGCGCCAGCCTTTAATGCTGAGGATTTACATAAACAGGCAAATTATCATGTAATATCGACAGTGATGATGTTTGATATGCCGTCGGCACCGTTTACGATGCGACTATTGCCGCCGCTGGCGAAGCCAAATAAGGAGCTAGGTGAGAGTTTGAAAGAATATGCGTCAATGAAATACGGTAGAACCAGGGAAGAGGTAGAGGCGGAGATTCAAGAGCGCTGGAAGGTGGACAGACCACAGAAGAAGCCAGAGAGGCCGGAGAAGCCGGCGGAAGACGCGGAATCGACCCCAGAAACCCTTGAAAACTCAGATTAATTGGTGTATAATAAGAGGTAGCTGTTAAAAATAAGAGGTAATTATGTCTGAAAAACAAAAAGAAAGGGCGGGAAATTATGACTCGTCTGAGATTAGAGTGCTAGAAGGATTGGAACCGGTACGCTTGCGCCCAGGTATGTATATTGGTTCAACTGGTTATGATGGCTTGCATCATTTGATTAAAGAGATTGCTGATAACTCAATAGATGAGGCGATTGCTGGTTATGCAAATAAGGTCGAAATCACAGTTTTGAAAGATGGTGGAGTAAGAGTAGATGACAATGGGCGGGGTATTCCAGTAGACATTCATCCAAAAACTGGTAAATCTACCTTAGAGACGGTGTTGACGGTACTGCACGCTGGTGGTAAATTTGGTGATGGCGGATACAAGGTGTCGTCTGGGTTACACGGTGTAGGTTCTTCGGTAGTAAATGCATTATCTACCAGCATGAGCGCCGAGGTATACAGGGGTGGCAAGACGCATCATATTGATTTTGACATGGGCAAGCCGACTTCGGAGTTGAAGGTTACTCAGGGGTCGCCCAGAGAGAGTGGCACCTCAATTACATTTTACCCAGATCCGACGATTTTTACTGAGACGGTGGAGTTTGATTTTAACTGGATAGTGAACTATGCTCGGCATCAGGCTTATCTGACGAAGGGTATCTTAATATCAGTGAAAGATGAGCGTACGGGGGCGGGGGAATCGTTTTACTTTGAGGGGGGTATTAAGAGTTATGTGAAGCGCTTGAATAACGGTAAAGAGGTGCTATCAAATGATATCTTTTATGTAGAGAAAAAAATTGAGAAATCAGAGGTAGAGATTGCAGTACAGTATAATGATAGTTTTGCGGAGACTCTGAAACCGTTTGCGAATAATGTTTTGACGCCAGATGGTGGGATGCATGTGGTAGGGTTTAGAACGGCTTTGAACCGCACTATTAACGATTATGCGCGCAAAAACGGGCTTTTGAAGGAGAAAGACGACAACCTGACTGGTGATGATATTAAAGAGGGGTTAACGGCGGTGATTTTGGTGAAATTGCCAGATCCACAGTTTGAGGGCCAGACCAAGAATAAATTAGGTAACCCAGAGGTGAGGGGTTATGTTGACAAGGTAATGAACGAATACTTCTCGTATTATTTAGAGGAGAATCCGCAAGTTGCTAAGAAGATTGTTAATAAGGCTACGCTGGCAGCTAGGGCGCGTAAAGCGGCGCGGGCGGCGCGTGATAATGTAATTCGCAAGGGAGCATTTGAGGGGCTGAACTTGCCTTCAAAGTTGGCGGATTGTTCATCTAAAAGCGCTGAGGACTGCGAGTTGTTTATTGTAGAAGGTAATTCGGCGGCTGGCTCAGCTAAGGAAGGGCGTGATTCTAAGATTCAGGCGATTTTACCACTACGTGGTAAGGTGTTAAATACGGAGCGCGCGAGGCTGGATAAGATGCTGGCTAATCAAGAATTAGTATCGCTAATCAAGGGTCTCGGTGTAGGAATTGGTGAACAATTTGATATCTCGGGGCTGAGATATCACAAGATTGTATTTATGACCGATGCTGACGTAGATGGTTCGCATATTTCTACCCTACTTTTGACATTTTTCTTCCGTTATATGCCGGATATTATCAAGGAAGGTCATGTGTATTTGGCGAAGCCGCCTCTGTTCGGCTTGATTAAAGGTACTGGAAATGGGCGCAAGATTGATTATATTTATGATGAAGAGGAACTAGAGAAGACTTTGACAGAGAAGATTGCTGAACGCAAGAAGGCTGGTACGAAGGTAGATGAAGACGCTGAGCGATTTAAGCAAGCTGGCTACACTGCGCAACAGAGGTTTAAGGGGTTAGGCGAGATGGACGCAGCGCAACTGTGGGAGACGACGATGAACCCTGAAAATCGTATCCTGGTCAGGGTGAATATTGAGGACGCTGAGAAGGCAGATGCGATATTTACAAAGCTGATGGGTGATCAAGCGGAGTTGCGTAAGAACTTTATCCAGGCAAGAGCGGCAACAGTTAATTTGGATGATTTGGATTTTTAAGGAGGTAATATGGCAGACGAACAATTAAATAATCAAGAAAAAGGTATAGAATTTAAGACTGTTGAGAATATGATGGAGGATTACTTCCTGAGATATTCGATGTCGGTGATTGTGGATCGTGCACTCCCTGATGTAAGGGATGGTTTGAAACCAGTGAATCGTCGTATATTATACGCGATGAACAAGAACGGCTGGAAAGCGCCACATGCGACGGTAAAGTCGGCGCGTATCGTCGGTGAGGTGATGGGTAAATATCACCCGCACGGTGATTCGTCGATTTACGATGCGATGGTGAATTTGGCACAGAACTGGAAAATGCGCTACACCCTAGTAGAAGGGCAGGGTAATTTTGGCTCAATGGATGGCGACGAGGCGGCAGCTTCGCGTTATACTGAGGCGCGCCTAGATAAGGTAGGCGTAGAACTGCTGGCTGACATTGAGAAGGATACCGTAGATTTTCGGGATAATTTTGATGGTACTGAGAAAGAACCGGTGGTGTTGCCGTCGGCGGTGCCGAATATTCTCTTAAATGGTCAGATGGGTATTGCGGTCGGGATGGCGACTAATATTCCACCACATAACCTCGGTGAACTAGTAGATGCTACGGTGGCACAGATAGACGACCCCGAGATTTCGTTGGCGGATTTGATGAAATATGTAAAAGGGCCAGATTTCCCAACCGGAGCAGAGGTATACGGGGGTGAACCGATGCGCCAGGCCTATGCGACCGGTAAGGGGTCGGTGACGATTCGTGCAGTAGCAAATATTGAGGAGCGTAAAAACGGGCGTTATAATATTGTAATTACCGAGGTGCCGTATGGGATGAGCAAGGAAGGGTTTATTGAGAAGGTGCGCGAGTTAGTACTGAGCAAAAAACTTGACCATATTGCTGATGCCAGAGATGAATCGGCGCGCGGTAAGATACGCGTGGTGGTAGAGTTGAAGAAAGACGCCTTCCCGAAGAAGATTTTGAATCAACTTTACAAGATGACGGGGTTGCAGACGACTTTTCATTATAATATGCTGGCATTGGTGGATGGGATTCAACCGAGAATCTTGGGTCTGAAAGAGATTTTGGCGGAATTTATTAAGCATCGCCAGAAGGTGGTACGTCGTAGGACAGAGTTTGACCTCAAGAAAGCCAAAGAGCGTGCGCATATCTTGGAAGGTTTGAAAATCGCTCTTGACCATATTGATGAAGTAATTAAGGTGATTCGGGCTAGCTATGATGATGCCGATAAGCAATTGATGAAGAAGTTTGGTCTGAGCGAGATTCAGGCGCAGGCGATTTTACAGATGCAATTGAGGCGCTTACAGGGGTTGGAGCGCGATAAAATTGAAGACGAATTGAAGCAACTACACGAGTTGATTGCGAAATTAGAGGCGATTTTGGCAGATGAAAAAGAGGTGCTGAGGGTGGTGAAGGAAGAATTGATTGCCGTGAAAGAAAAATATGATGATCCGCGCCGTTCTAAGATATTTAAGCATGAGGTAGGTAAATTCTCAGAGGAAGAATTGATTCCAGAGGAAGAGAGCGTGATTCTATTGACCACTGAGAATTATATTAAGCGGGTGCCTCAAAATGGTTTTCGTCGTCAGCACAGAGGTGGTAACGGTAAGCGTGGTATGACTACCAAGGAAGAAGATGTAATTGCTCAGATAGTGACGGCAAATTCACATAACTATTTACTGTTCTTTACTAATCAAGGGAGAGTATTTAGATTGAAGGCCTATGAAGTGCCACAGGCGACTCTGGCGGCTAAGGGAACGGCGGCAGTTAATGTATTGAATATGCACCCCGAGGAAAAGATTACCGCGATTATCAAACAGGGAGATGATGTTAATAAAGATGGTTTCTTGTTTATGGCGACTAAGAAAGGGACAATTAAGAAGACGCCGATGGATAATTATGACAATATCCGTTCTACTGGGCTAATTACGATTAAACTAGATGAAGGTGATGAGTTGAAATGGGTCCAGAGTACGACTGGTAGTAATGATATCGTGATTTCAACCTCGGCGGGACAAGCGGTAAGATTTAACGAGAAAGATGTGCGCGGGATGGGGCGAGCCGCGAGAGGGGTGAGAGGAATACGCTTACGCCCGAAAGATGAGATTGTAGGGATGGATATCATCGTGGATGACGAACAAAAGTTACTGGTAGTATCAGCGAATGGTTATGGTAAGGCGACCTTGGCAAAGAATTTCCCAGCGCATAGGCGCGGTGGTGTTGGTATCAAGGTGGCAGCGGTAACTGCTAAGACTGGCCCGATAGTGGCAGTACACACGATGGACCTGGGGGCAAAAGAGGTGATTATGATGTCAACCAAGGGGCAGGCAATTAGAGTGGCTACAAAAGAAATCCCAACCTTGGGGCGTGCTACGCAAGGCGTAAGGATTATGAAAATGGCCGAGGGCGACTCGGTAGCGTCAATTGGTATAGTGTTACCAGAAGATAACGAAAAAGACGATAAAAAGGACGAAAAGTCAGGAAAATAGCAAAAAATAGGCTATTTTGAACAAAAAAGTGCTAAAAATTGCGGTTTTTGGCACTTTTTATTGAGGTTAAGCTTGACTTTTGGTAATTTATTTTGTTATATTTCCGGCGTTATTATCAAATAATGTAAGGAAAATTATTATGAAAAAACAAGTTATAGCGGGTGTAATGCTTGCAACTATGATGGTGGGTATAAGCGCAAACAATAGTTATGCGGAATATAACGAATATCGGGGTGATGTGCCAGAAAATGGGGGGAGTTTAGATTCGCCGTTTGTGATTACAGAGGTGAATTTGCGAGATAATTATCTCAAAGTAGTTTATAACGGGGGTATAGAGGGAGAGGTAAAACTGAGAAATGTGGACTTGCTCACCTGGAATCCAGAGGCGGAGGCAAACGGTAACGAGGATTATATGGACTGGGTGTTGCCAGCGATTCATTACTCAACGCCGTATTATGCCTATGTAGTATATAACAAATCACATTATATTTTTGGGAACAAATTTGTTAAGGGAGTAGAAGAGATAATTAACGGAGGTGAAATGAACAATCCGATAGCGGACTCTCCAAATATGAAACTTTATTACTCAATCTATGTGGGGCCGAATACGCAACAGACAAGTTTTTATACGGGGAAGATAAATTATGAGCGCTGTGCGGGATCGCGGGCGTTTAATAGAGAAGAGATGACCTGTAAAGCGGAGATGAAAGCGGATGGGAGCGGAATACAATATCAGCCGTACATGATAGAAACAGGGGAGCGGGTGGAGGTACCAGAGGATTATGATGTGGTACCAGAGCCGGATGACGGGGGTGAAGGTGGGGAGATTGGTGATGATAATGGTGAGGTAGGTGATATTTCTGGTGATGATGGTTTGGGTGGCGGAGGTGATGTAACAGAGGTGAAAGCGACGGTGGCAGAGCAGGTGGCAACGAAACAGGAGACGACAGAGCAGGTGGTGGTAATGGCGCAACCAACGACTAGAGTGGGCGAAACGGTGTTTGCGCGAGCGGTTACTAGGAATAGTGGCACTGGAGAAGTGGAGCAAATGGTGGTAGCAACCCCAGTTGATAGTAAAGATTCGGGAAATGTTACTGGGGATGACGCGACTGAAGTGCTGGGAGAGTCATTATCATCCTTGGGTGAGATAGTAGAGAAAAAGGGTGATGGTTGGAATGGTTGGGGAGTATTAGTTAGCGTACTAGGGGCGATAGGAGTAGTAGCGGTGGGGTGGTGGCTGTTTGTGCTGGTGAAGCGTCGTCGAAAAGATGAGGCAGACGCCTAGCAAAATGTGGTATAATAGGGGGTATGGAAGCCATAAAAATTATACTGGTATTTGCTTTGGGGTTTGTGCTGGCACAGGGGGCAAAAGTAGTGCTGGCGTGGCCAGAGTTCAAAAAACAGAAGGGAATTAACGAAAAAATCGCTTTTATGGCACGCTCAGGTGGAACAGTATCGGGACATACGGCAAGTTTTGTTGGGGTGGCAATGTATCTGGGGTTGACGGAGGGGTTTGATACGCCGATTTTTGCCTTGGCAATTTGTATGGCGATGATTGTGATGTATGATGCGTTTAATGTGCGTTATGCGGTGGGCGAACAGGGAAAGATTATTGAAAAAATTATCTCGTATTATCATATTAAAACTAAGAAAATTCGTATTGTAGAGGGGCATACAGTACCGCAAATCATCCTGGGGATACTGCTGGGCGTGCTGGTGGCGCTGGGCGTGTGGTGGATATTCTAAGATTTTTGAAATTTTTAAGAAAAACCCCTTGACTTTTGAGGTCAAGTGCGTTATAATGGGAGATAGTCTAGGAACTGCGAGTTGGTTTTTTAGCAGGCTTAGAAAAACCTTAACAGTTTAGTTGTGCAATTTATTCGTCAGTTCATTTTTGTGAGTTTGAAACAAACTCTTTGACTTGGGACTGTAATTTGGAAACTTTATTCAAGTCTAAGAAACTTTAATGGAGAGTTTGATCCTGGCT